>NC_001263.1:1580000-1911250 GCF_000008565.1 Deinococcus radiodurans R1 = ATCC 13939 = DSM 20539
ACCGACGCGGCCATCAGCGGGGCCATGTCGGAGTAATCCAGCGGGTCCACCAGCTCGAAGTTCGGCACGCTGCCCAGTACCGGGCGCACCGCCTCCTGCACGGCGGGCGAGAGATGCACCGGGTAGATGAAGTGATGATTGGGGAACGCGGCGGCCACCCGCCCGAGCGCCTGCGCCATCTCGCGCATGGTCGGCTGGTTTTCGCGGCGGTGCATGGTGACGGTGACGAGCGGCTGCCCAGCGTCGCGGCGCGCCTGCCACTCGGGACGCAGCGGCACCCGCCCGGCGACCTCGCGCACGGCGTCCACGGCGGTCTGTCCGGTCACGAAGATCCCCGTGTCCGGCTTGCCCTCGCGCCGCAGGTTCTCGCGGCTCGCGGCGGTGGGCGCAAAGTCGAGCGTGGACAGCACGCCGGTCAGTCGGCGGTTGGCCTCCTCGGGAAACGGCTCGCGCAGATTGCCTGAGCGCAGGCCAGCTTCCACGTGGCCCACCGGAATCCCCTCGTAAAAGGCCGAAAGCGCCACGCAGAACGAGGTGGACGTGTCGCCGTGGACGAGCACCATGTCGGCCCCCATCTCGCGCAGCACCTTGCCCGCTTGAGGCACGATGCGGGCGGTCAGGTCGGCGAGCGTCTGGCGGTCGGTCATCACGTTCAAGTCGCGGTCGGGTGTCAGGTCAAAAACATTCAGCGCGGCGTCGAGCATCTGCCGCTGCTGCCCAGTAGACAGAATCAGCGGCGTCAGGCCGGGCGTGCGCTCCAGGGCGCGGTAGACAGGGGCCATCTTGGTGGCCTCGGGGCGGGTGCCGAAAGCGAGGACGATGCGGCGGTCAGGTTGGGACATAACAAACACTCCTAAACTCAGTTGAGGTGCGGGGCCCGCTCGCGTTCGTGGGCCCGCACCCGCAACCGCGCCACGGCACCGAGGCTCAGGGCAATCACCAGCGCCGCGACCGCCACCACCAGGGGCTTCACCCCTTGCAGCAGCATGCCCGCCACGCCGCACAGCAGCGCCACGCCCCACAGGATGACCGCCGTGCGCCGCGCCGAGGCGGTGCGGGCGAGCACCCGGTGGTGAATGTGGGTCTTGTCGGGGTGCCCCAGCGGGTTGCGAATCCCCCGGCGCAGCCGCCCGATGACCACCTGGGTGGTGTCCATGACCGGCAGCGCCAGCACGATCAGCGGCACGATCAGGCTGGCGCCCGCGCTGACTTTCAGCGTGCCGAGCAGACTCACGGCGGCCAGCGTAAAACCGATGAGGTACGAGCCCCCACCCAGGATGATGCGGCTGGGGCTGAAGTTGTAGCGCAGGTAGCCCAGGCAAGCGCCCGCGAGCCCGGCGAGGAGCACCACCGCCGCCGCGCGGTCGGAAAACTGCGCCGCCGTGATGAGCAGCACCATGCTCACGATAAAGCCCAGGCCGCCCACCACGCCGTCCACCCCGTCCATCAGGTTGACCGCGTTGGTCAGGCCCACGATCCACAGGATGGTCAGGACGGTGCTGAGGGGGTCGTTGACCACGTCAGGCAGGGTCGGCAGGAAAGGAATGGCGTTGAAATCCATCTTCAGCCCATTGACCATCAGGAGGACCGCCGCGAGCACCTGCACCACCAGCCGCAGCGCGGGCGAGAGGTCCGCCCGGTCGTCGATGAAACCCAGAAACATCATCAGGGTCGCGCCGAGCATGATGGCGAGCACCTGAATATTGACGAGTTCCACGGCGATAGGCCGAATCGCCCAGGCCACGATGATGCTCACGATAAAACCCGCAAAAATGCCCAGCCCGCCCGCGTTGGGCAGCGGTTCCTTGTTCAGTCGCCGGGCGTTGGGCATGTCGGCCCAGCCCGCCTGCACCGCAAATTCGCGCAGCCGGGGCATAAAAAACCAGGTAAAGAGCAGCGCCGTGACGAACGTCACCAGAACGCTCAGGAAACCGGCCCCGAAAGGGTCGGCGATGCCGAGTTGCGCCGCGAGCGCCCGCAAAGAGTCCATAACGTGACCGGATTCTAAAGGCTGGGGGCGGCGGGGGCATCAGACGAAAGGTGCAGTGGGCTTTTTCAGCGCTCGCCCCGCACCTCAAATTGAGGTCACTTCGTGCCGTAGATGCGGTCCCCGGCGTCCCCCAGCCCCGGCACGATGTAGCCGTGGTCGTTGAGGCGGCTGTCCACCGAGGCAGTCACGATGTCCACGTCGGGGTGCGCCTGTTGCACGGCGTGGATGCCCTCGGGCGCGGCGAGGATGGTCATCAGCTTGATGGACTGCGCGCCCGCGTCCTTGAGGTTCTGGATGGCGGCGTTGGCACTGCCGCCCGTCGCCAGCATGGGGTCGGTGAGAAACACGCGGCGCTCGGCGATGTCGGCGGGGAGCTTGGAGTAGTACGCCACCGGCGCGAGGCTCTGCGGGTCGCGGTACATGCCGATGTGCCCCACCTTGGCCGCCGGCACGAGCGTCACGATGGCGTCGGTCATGACCAGGCCCGCGCGCAAAATCGCCACCAGCGCCAGCTTCTTGCCGCTGAGCATGGGAAAGTCGCCTTCCTCGATGGGCGTCGCGAAGCGCACCGGCTCCACCTCGAGGTCGCGCATGGCTTCGTAGGCGAGCAGCAGACTGAGTTCGCCCGCGAGCTCGCGGAATTCCTTGACGCCGGTGCGCTCATCACGCATCAGCGAGAGCTTGTGCTGGACCAGGGGATGCTCGACGAGAGTGACCATGAGGCACACGATAGCGGGCCCGCGCCCGCCGCGCCGCGCCTTGCCCGACCCTCGGCTCTACTCTCCCGGCAGCCGCGCCAGCACGTGCCGCGCACGGGGAATCTTTTTTTCGCGCTGGCTGTCGAACTCGTAGGGCTCGTTCATCAGGAACCAGTACAGGTCGTGCAGGGTGGTCATGGCGACGTAGGCGCGGTAGCGGCGCAGGGTGGCCGGCTGCTGGTCGGGCAGGAAGGTCAGCGCGGCGCTCAGGCTCTCGTCGGCGGGCAGCAGGTCGAGGGTGCCGGTCTTGAGCAGGGCGAGGTCGCGCAGCGGGTCGTCGGGGGCCGCCTTCGTCCAGTCGATGATGAGGACTTCGCCGCTCTCGCGGTTCATCAGGATGTTGTCGTGCCACAAGTCGAGATGGCAAAAGGCGGCGGGCTGGTCGAAGAGCCCCTGGTCGAGCGGCACCTCCACCGCCTCGAAGAGGTCGCTCAGGCCATAGCCCGACAGCGACGAGCGAAAGCGCCGCAGCCGCTCCTGCACCCGCCGCAGGTCCACCCGGCCCTCACGGTGCTGGTGCAGCGCGGCGAGTTGCGTGCGCAGGGCCGGCAGCGCGCGGGTCACGTCCTCACGGGTCAGCGGGCGCCCGCTGAAACGGCGCAGCACGAGCGCCTCGATGCCGTCGGCCTCGGTGGCGTCGACGACCCACTCACCGAGCCCGGCGCGGCGCATGTTGGCGGCTTCGGTGCGGTGTTCGCCCTGGTGGTTGCGGTAGACCTTGACCACCGCCTCGCCGCCGGGCGTGGAGTAGACGCGGCTTTGCATCCCGCTGTCCATCGGCGTCAGGGGGCCGTAGCGGGCTTCCAGCACCGGAAAATGCGCCGGGGCCGCCGAGGAGAAGTTCGAGCCTCGCACGCCAGAGGTCAGGACGCGGCCTTCTCCAGCGCCTTATGCAGGGCGTTCACCACGCGGGGGTCGAGGCCCTTGCCCGCCTGCGCCTGCACCCGCTCGAGGTCGCCGGTGCGGACGTAAGCGTTGGCGACCGCCAGAATGCGCGCGTAGAGCGGAATGTCCTCGCCCGCGAGCTTGTCGGGCTCGCCCTGGCCGTCCCAGCGCTCGTGGTGGTGACGAATGGCCTTTTGCGCCTCGGCGAGATGCGGCACGTTTTGCAGGAAATTGGCCCCGACGAGGGCGTGCCCCTGCTCGCCGTGAATTTTGCCGAGGTCGTGCAGGGTGGCGGCGAACCACAATTCTTCGAGTTCACGGGAGGAAAGCCCCAACGACCGGCCAATCTTCATGCTGGCGTCGGCCACCGCTGCCGAGTGCCCCAAGCCGTCGAAATCCTGGCTCTCGATGGCCTCGACCACCGCACTCGACACCTGCCGGGCAGCCTGCTGCCAGTCGTCGCGGGCGTCGAGCATCCCCAGGATGGGCGCCACCGCCGTGGCCCAGCGCGCCACCGCTTCCTGCTGGGTGGGCGAAATGGGGTCGGCGTTCGTGCGGTCGAGCACCAGCGCCCCGAGCGTCCGCCCCCGGTCGCTCACCGGCACCACCAGCGAGAGCGGCACGTCGCGCATCCCCGCCGCGTCGAGCACCTTGTGCAGCTCGGGCGCGTTGGCCTCGTACAGTTCGCTGCTGCCATCCGACAGCACGCGGGGCCGCATCGCCGCCCAGGGGCCGCTGAGCGCGGTGCCGATCAGGCTGCGCGGGTAGCCGAACACTGCCGCCACCTTGTCCTGGCCCCGGCGCACCACCGCGTAGCCGTTGACGTTGCCGCCGAGCAGCGTGGCGGCGTAGGCCAGGGCGTTTTCCAGCACGCCCTCGGCGCTGGGGCGCGACAGCAACTCCGCGAGCACCCGCGTCGGGTCGAGCGGCTCATGGGCGGACACTCCCGTCACGCTGGTGCGGCGGGCGTCGGGCGTGGTGTTGGAGGTGGCTTTGCGTCGGAACACGGTAGACGCAGTATAGCCGCGTTACCCTGAATGCCACATGGCTCCTCTGACCCGCCGCGCTTCCCCCCCACCGAGTTCCCCCACCGCCGTCACCGCGCCGGTGCAGCAGGCCTACGCCCGTTATGGCCGCCAAGCCGGGCAATGGACCGCGCAGTACCTCGCCAAAGGCGGTGAGGTCTTTTGCGGCGCCGGCTGTTATTTCTGCTGCGACATGCCGATTCGTGTCTCGCTGGCCGAGGCGCTGATTACCGCGCAGGCCCTGACGCCCGAACAGGCCCGCGCCTTCGAAAAACATGCCCGCGCCGTGGGGCAAAATGCCCGCACCGCCCGCGACGAGGACGAGTTCGTGCAGCGCCACCGCATTGAAATCAGCTTTTGCCCGCTGCTCGACCGCGAAACCGGCGCCTGCTCGCAGTACGACGCCCGCCCCACCCGCTGCCGCGACACTTTCAGCGCCTTTCCCGCACACTTTTGCGCCTGCGGCACCTGGGAGAACATGACCCGCCGCGAGCAGGCCGAGTACCGCCGCGAGGTCGCCCGCACCCCCGGCACCGACGGCGAGGTGCATTTCATCGCCCCGCTTGAGCATCTCAGCGAGCCGGTATGGGCCGCCGCGAGCAAGGCGATGCGGAAGGCGTGGGGGCTGGAAGTCTGGGGCGATTTCTGGACGCTGACCACCCTGGCCCGCGACCCGCAGTTCATGGCGAAGGTGCAGGCCGGAGACGGGCGCGGCGCCTGGAGCCAGGCTAAGAGCCGGGGGCTGGCGCACGCCGTAACGTTGGAAATCGGCTGAATCTCCATACAAAAAAGTCCCCGGCCAACTCGCCGGGGATTTCTTTTGCCGCTCTTGCCGTTCTCTTCTCTCAGAGAATGTCGTCGCGGATGCACGCCTTGAAGTGGTCGGGCGAGACTTCACGCAGTTCGGGCACGATGTTGGCGCAGTCGGCAATCGCGTAGCGGCAGCGGGTGCGGAACACGCAGCCCGAGGGCGGGTTGATGGGGCTGGGGATATCGCCCTCAAGGATGATGCGCTGACGCTTGATGGTGGGGTCGGGCACCGGGGAGGCCGAGAGCAGCGCCTCGGTGTAGGGGTGCTTGGGGTTGCGGTTGAGTTCGCGGCTCGGCGCGATTTCCATGATGCGGCCCAGGTACATCACGATCATGCGGTCACAGATGTACTCGACGACGTGCAGGTCGTGGGCGATGAACAGCACCGTCAGGCCGAGTTCTTCCTGAAGGTCCTGAATCAGGTTGACGACCTGCGCCTGGATGGACACGTCGAGCGCCGACACCGGCTCGTCGGCCACGATGAAGCTGGGGTCCACCGCTAGAGCGCGGGCAATCCCGATGCGCTGGCGCTGACCGCCCGAGAACTCGTGGGGGTAACGGCCCATGTGCTCGGGGCGCAGACCCACGCGCTGCAACAGCTCGGCGATGCGGTCCACGCGCGCCTTGCCGGGGTGCAGGTTATGAATCTGCATCGCTTCGCCGAGGATGTCGCTCACCGTCATACGCGGGTTGAGCGAGGCGAAGGGGTCCTGGAAGATGATCTGCATCTCGCGGCGGTAATCGCGCATCTGGGACTTGCCCAGCTTGGTGATGTCGGTGCCGTTGAAGATGACCTGCCCGCCCGTCGGTTCGATCAGGCGCAGCAGGGCGCGTCCGGCGGTGGTCTTGCCGGAGCCGGATTCACCGATGAGGCCCACCACTTCGCCCTTGCCGACACGGAAAGTAATGTCGTTAACGGCCTTGACGTTGGCGACCACACGCGACATCAGGCCGCCGCGAATGGGGAAGTACTTCTGAAGGTTGTTGACTTCGAGCAGGTCAGCGCGCGGCGCTGCGGCGGCTCCCAGCGGAGCGCCGGTGGTCACGGGGGCCGTCGGAATGGGACCAGTGGTCATGCGTTCACCTCGGAGCTCAGGCCGGTGCCGGTATGGGGCTGGCCGCCCTGAACCTGTTCAAATTCGCGCCAGCGGATGCAGCGGGCCATGTGGCCGCCCCCCGTGTCTTCGAGCGCCGGGACGGCCTGCGAGCACTGGGGCACGGCGAACTTGCAGCGCGGCTCGAAGGTGCAGCCGGGGGGCAGGTTGAGCGGGTTGGGCACGTTGCCGGGAATGGCTTCCAGGCGCTTTTTGGGCTGCCCGGGCACGTGGGCGTGCTCGTCTTCGCTGGGACGGGGAATGGAGTTGAGCAGGCCCATGGTGTAGGGGTGGCGCGGCGCCTTGAAAATCTCGATCACGTCGCCTTCTTCCACCACGCGCCCACCGTACATCACCACCACACGGTCAGCCATTTCGGCCACCACGCCGAGGTTGTGGGTGATAAACAGAATGCTCATGCCCACTTCCCGTTGCAGGTTACGCATCAAGTCCAGAATCTGCGCCTGGATGGTCACGTCGAGGGCGGTGGTCGGCTCGTCGGCGATCAGGAGCGCGGGCTTGCACGAGAGCGCCATGGCGATCATCACGCGCTGGCGCATCCCACCCGACATCTGGTGGGGATACTCGTTGACGCGCTTTTCGGGCGCCGGAATCCCCACGAAGCGCAGCATGTCAGTCGCCACGTCCATCGCTTCCTTGCGGGTCTTGCCCTGGTGCAGCACGACCGCCTCGGCGATCTGGTCGCCCACGGTGTAGACCGGGTTGAGGCTGGTCATCGGCTCCTGAAAGATCATGGAGATGTCGTTGCCGCGAATCCTACGCATCTCGGCTTCGGACACGTTGACGAGGTTGCGCTGCACCCCGTCTTTGCCGGTGAACAGGATCTCGCCGCCTGCGATCTGGCCGGGGGGCATGGGAATCAGGCGCATGACGGTCAGGCTGGTCACGCTCTTGCCCGAGCCCGATTCGCCCACCACGGCGAGGGTTTCGCCCTTTTTGATGTGGAAGGTCACGCCGTCCACACTCTTGACGACGCCGTCGTCGGTGTTGAAGTAGGTCTTGAGGTTGTTGACGGCGAGGAGGACCTCACCTGTGTGTTGCTGGGTCATTGCTCTCCCCTGTTGTGCATAAAAAGCATCATAACGGCTAGCGGCGGCGGCGAGGGTCGAACGCGTCACGCAGGCCGTCGCCCACGAACTGCCAGCCCAGAACGGCCAGCATGATGAACACACCCGGCAGCAGCACCCAGGGACGGGTGTCGAGCGACTCGAAACCGCCGTCCTGCGCTAGCTTGAGCAGGCTGCCCCACGAGGCGTAAGGCTCCACGATGCCGATGCCGATAAAGCTCAGGCCCGATTCGGTGAGGATGTAACCGGGAATCGCCAGCGACATCGCCACGATGATGAAGGTGGCCGAGTTGGGCAGCAGGTGCTGACCGATGATGCGGGCGTCCGACGCGCCGAGGGCGTTGGCGGCCTGCACATAGTCCATTTCGCGGCCCGACAGGATCTGGCCGCGCACCACGCGGGCAATCCCGCCCCAGCCGATGAACGCCAGCAGACCGCCCACGATGTAGAACACCAGAATCGGGTTGGCTTCGAGCGGGAACATGGCGCGGAGCAGAATCAGCAGAAAGAGGTCGGGAATGGCCGAAAGCACCTCGACCAGACGCATGATGAGCGTGTCGGCCAAGCCCCGGAAGTACCCGGCGATACCGCCCAGCACCAGCCCCAGCACCAGCGACAGCAGCGAGGCGATGATGCCGATGGTCAGGCTGATCTGCGAGCCGTACATGATGCGCGAGAACTGGTCACGCCCGAAGTTGTCGCTGCCGAGCAGATAGAGCTTGCAGGGTTCGTCCACGCCCATCAGCTTGAGGCTGCTGGGGATAAAGCCCAGGAACTTGTAGGTGCGGTCCTCAATGTCGGGGTTGCGGACAAAGAACTTGACCGGGCACTTGACCGAAGGGTCCTCGGTGTACTTGTCACGGAAGGTTTCCATGTCGATGTCGCGCTTGAGGCCGTAGACATGCGGCGCGAACTTGCCGTCATCCTGCCAGTGAATCTTGGTGGGGGGTGCCCAGGAAATACGGTCGGAGGTGCTGTACTCGGTCAGGCCGTAGGGGGCCAGAAAGCCCGCGAACAGCGCGATGAGATAAAGAAAGCCCAGGATAAACAGGCCCAGGCGGGCCAGGGGGTTACGGAAAAACTGGGTCCGAATGACCTGCCACTGGCTCTTGGATTTCTGGATTTTCTGGGGTGCGGTTGCAGTCGTCATCTCCAGGCTCCTTAGCTGTACCGGATGCGGGGGTCAACGGCAGCCAGCAGCAGGTCGGACAGCAGGTTGCCAATCATGTAGAGGAGGGTGCCGAGCGCCGTCACCGCCATCAGGATGTAGATGTCCTGGTTGCCGAGCGCCGTGAGTTGCAGCGGCGTCAGACCGGGCCAGTTGAACACGATTTCCAGAAAGCCCGCGCCGCCGATCAATGCAGGCAGCAGGCCGCCCAGACCCGCGATGGTCGGAATCATGGCGAGCTTGAAGGCGTGCTTGTAGGTCACGGCGCGGTCGTTCAGGCCCTTGGCGCGGGCGGTGCGGATATAGTCCTGACCCAGCACTTCGAGCATCTGGCCGCGAATAAAGCGGCTTTCACCGGAAATTCCGCGCAGCACCAGAATGATGGACGGAATCAGCGCGTGCAGGAACACGTCCCAGACGTGGCGCAGCGGCGAAATGTCGGTCGGCAGCGCACTGCTCGACTTACCGCCCAGGGGGAGGTCCCAGCCGAACTGCTGCTTGAGTTGCAGCATGGCGTAAATCGCCAGCAGACCGAAGAAAAATGAAGGTATCCCCAGGCCGATGTAGGAAAAGAAGGTAAACACGCGGTCCCAGAAGCTGTAGGGCTTGAGGGCGCTGTACACACCCACAGGAATCGACACGGCGAAGTGCAGCACTGTGCTGATGACCACCAGAATCAGGCTGTTGAGAAACGGTCCCTGAATGACCTCGGCCACCGGGCGCTTGTACTGGAAAGAGTCGCCCAGGTCGCCCATCAGCAGGTTCTTGAACCAGTAGAGGTACTGGACAAACACCGGCTGGTCCAGGCCAAATTCACGGCGCAGACGCTCGATGGTCTCGGGCTTGACCGACGGATTTTCCTTCAACTGAGACAGAAAGTCGCCTGGCGCGGCCTGGGTGATGAAAAACGCCAGCATGGTCGCCAGGACGAAAGTAGGAATAAATTGCAGCACTCGCCGCAAGATGTAAGGAAGCAAGGTGGTGGACCTCCACACGCATCAGGCAATCACCTGAAAAGAACAAAAGGTAGTTCGGGCTTCAATTGGCGAAACTCACGGATTGGGCGCGGGGCCATGTGACGGCCCCGCGCCCAACCGGAACTCAGGATTGAATTCTAGGCGTCCTCAGGACCTCAGCGCTTGATCCAGGTCAGCGCGATGTCGCGGGGCCCGAAGAGGGTGCTGGCGTTCAAGCTGTTGATCTGGGGGCGGTTGTACTCGCCCTGCACGCGGTCGGTCCAGGCGAAGTGGACGGTCTGGGCGGCCAGCTGGATGTAGGGCTGGTTTTCCATTTCGTTCCTCTGGATCTGCGCGGCGATGGCCTTGCGCTTGGCGAGGTCGAACTCGGCGCGGCCCTTCCAGAACAGGTTCACGGCCTGGGTTTCGAAGGGGAAGCGGCACTTGTTGCTCTGGTTGAACATGTGCAGGTTGCCGCCGTCACCGAGGCCCTTGCACTCGACGACGCTGGGGCCGGACACGGGGTAGACCTGACCGCCACCGGTCAGACCGATGATGATGGCGTCGAAGTTACGGCGACCGAAGTTGTCCTTGGCGTCGAGCAGCGTGGTCATCTGGTTGAAGGCGATGGCGCTGACGTTGATCTTGACGCCGACCTTCTTGGCCTCGTCCTGAATCACCTTGGCGTAGCTCTGACGACGGTTGTTCTCGGCGTTGGTAATCAGGGTGAATTCGAGCTTGTTGCCCGCCTTATCCACCAGGATGCCGTCGCTGCCCTTCTTGGTAAAGCCCAGTTCAGCCAGCAGCTTGGCAGCGGCGGTGGGGTTGAACTTGTACTTGTCCATGCCGCTGGGGATCCAGTCCTTGTACACGGGGTAGACCGAGGTGTAGGTGGGCTCGCCGAGACCGCCGAGAGCAAGGTCGACCATCGCGTCGCGGTTCATCAGCATGCTCATGGCCTGACGGAACTTGACGTTGGAAAACAGCTTGGTCTTGAAGGTGGCGCTGTCGTCCATGTTGAAGACCATGAAGTCGCTGCTGGCGCGGGCGCTGGCGTTGGGAATCAGCGTGCCCTTGACCTTGCCGCCGTCCATGGCCGACTTGACCTGGGCCAGCTTGTCGCGGTTGTCGGGGCTGTAGGTGTCGAGGTTGCCCGCCAGGAACTGAGCGAGCTGAGCGTTGGCATCGGCCACGATGTTGATCTGGATGCCGTCCAGGTAGGGCAGCGACTTGCCCGCGCTGTCCTTGTTCCACTCGCCGAAGTAGGGGTTTTTCTTCAGGATGGCACGCTCACCACGCACATAACGGTCCAGCATGAAGGGGCCGCTGGTCACGATATTGTCGGGGTTGGTGCTGATGGTCCACATGTCCTTGATGCCCTGGGCACCCTTGGCCTTCCAGACAGGCATGAAGACGTGGGTGGGCTGGGGCAGGAAGATACCGGACAGGAACTCGATGGCGGTCACGTCGGCCTTGGGGAACACGACCTTGAGGGTGTTGCTGTCGACCTTGGTCACCTTGATCGGCTGGTTGTTGATGGTCCAGTAGTCGAAGGTGTTGCTGCCCACGTCCTTGTTGGAGTCGATGGTGTAGGCGGTGATCCAGTCGTCCACGGTAATCGGCTTGCCGTCGCTCCACTTCATGCCCTTGCGGATGTCGAAGGTGAAGGTGCGCTTGTCGGCGGACTGGGTGTACTTTTCCGCCATGTAGGGCGCGTAGTTGCCAGTCACAGGGTTGTAGCCCAGCAGCGAACCGGCGCTCAGCACGGCAGGCAGGTTGGGGCTTTCGGACGACACAAAGGGGTTCAGGGTCTTGAAGTCCTGAAGGTTGACGGAACGGAAGGTGCCGCCGGTCTGCACGTCGCCGGGCTTGTTGCTGGTCCAGTTGGCAGGGTAGACGAAGGGGGCGGCGAGCGAGGTGCTCGCGCCGAGGGCCAGGGCCAACATCATCACTTTCTTCATGGAACCTCCAAACGGTTCTGGAAAAGACCAACGCTCCCAGCAGGGGGCCGTCGGTAGAAAAAGTCAGGGATTTCCAGCGAGGTCAATATATGGACTGGCCTAGAGAAGGTCAAGCCTTTGTCATGTGATCCTCATATAATGACCTGACCTCACGTCTTGCAGGCCACTCCAGATAAAAGGCGCGCGTATGCAACGTTCTTCAGTGACTCGACCTGCCGTTTCACTTCTCTGAGAGCGGTTCAGCGGCCACGACGCGCTATGCTGCTCTTTATGTCTCTGGCAGAACCACCCGTCAAAACCCATCCTGATTTCGAGGCCGAATCTAGTCATCTGGCGGGCACCGTCCAGGCCATGATTCGCCAGATCGGGAGCTGGGAAGACCGCGACCGCAACACGGGCGCCGACCTCGAAACCTCGGTGACGATGGCCGACACCGCCGAGGAACATGCCGCGATGCTGAGCGTGCATGTCCACCAGCCCTACTTCGGCAGCCTGAAAGTACGCGTCGGCGGGCGCGAGCAGACCCTCTATATCGGCAAGCACGCCTTCCGCGACGTGGGCGGGCCGCACCACGTGGTGAGCTGGGACAGCGAGGTCGGCAGCCTCTTTTACTCCGACGCTCTGGACTGGGTGCCCCGGCGTGGCAGCAAGGGCCAGATTCGGCGGCGGCGCCAGCTCGACGTGGCGCAAAAAGCGCTGCTGCGCGTCACCGACCTCTACGACGATGAGCAGGGCGGCGACACCGGCGGACGCGAGGAAGTGCTGCTGCGGCGCCTGAAAGAGCAGAGCACCGCCGGGATGCGCGACGTGGTGGAGACGCTGCAACCCGAGCAGAACGAGGCGATGCGCTTTCCCGCCGGCACGCCGGTCATCATTCAGGGGGCTGCCGGGTCGGGCAAGACGACCATCGGCTTTCACCGCCTTGCCTGGATGACGAGCGGCGACCGAGGCCCGCATCAGGCGCGGCCCGAGGCATGCATGGTTCTGATGCCCAACCGGGTGCTGGCGGCTTACGCGGCGCGCATCCTGCCCGAACTCGGCATCGGCGGCGTCAGCGTGACCACGCCCGAAGCCTGGGCCACCGCGCTGCTGGGCCTCGAAAAACTGGAAATCACCGACCGCACACTCTCGCTGCTGCTCACCGATACCGACAACGGACGCCGGGCGCTGGCGTGGCGGCGGGCCAAGCTGCTCGGCGACGCCCGGATGCTCGACGTGGTGCGGACCCACCTCTGGAACAAGTTCGGGGCGGCCATCACCGGCCAGAGCTTGCAGGAAAACATCGAGGTGGCGGGGCGCGGGCTGCTGACCTTCAGCCTGAGCGAGAGCGACCTCGCCGACAAGCTGCACGACGTGTTCGCGCAAGACCCCCTCGACGGCTACCGCGCCGGCTTCCGGCGGCTGGTGGAGGAAGAAGCCGTCTCGCGCCTGCGGGTGCCCGAGGAAGAGGAAGCGAGCGTGCGGCGGCAACTCAGCAAGCCGCTCACCACGCTGCTGGGGCGCATTTTCGCCTCGACGACGCCCGTGACCGAGGCCCGGCGCCTGCTCGCCGACGCGGACGCCCTGGCCGCGAGCGGACTGCTGAGCGACAAGGAAATCCGGCTGCTGCTCGCCGATCCGCTCAGCGGCATTCCGACCCCGCGCCGGCTCACGCCGACGTGACCGAGCTGCCCATCATGCTGGCGGTGCAGGCGTTTACCGGCGGCATCGGGCGAGCGGTGGGGCGCACGTTGGAGCCGTTCGACCATGTGGTGCTCGACGAGGCGCAAGACTATTCGCCGCTGCTCTACGCCCTGCTCGCCCGCGCCGCGCGCCCGGGGCACGTCACTGCGTTGGGCGACCTCAACCAGGGGATGCACGGCTACAAGGGGCCGAGCAAGTGGCAGGACGTGCAGGACCAGTTACCGGGGGCACAGGTGCTGACGCTCTCGCGCACCTACCGCTCCACCCGGCAAATCACCGAACTCGGCGCCCGGATTGCCGAAACCTACAACCGCGCCGCGCAGGTGCAGGGCGTGGACCGCGAGGGGGCCGAGGTGCAGCGCTACGAGGGCGGTGACGAGCGCGCGCTGATTGCCCAGGCCGTCAAGGACGCGCAGGCCGCCGGGCACACCAACATCGCCATCGTGACGCGGCGCGGGGCCGACGCCGACCGCCTGAGCGCCGAGCTGCGCGACTTCGACACCGACGCGCAGCCCATCACCACGCAGGAGCACCGTTTCAAGGGCGGGCTGGTCATTCTGCCGGTCAGCCTCGCTAAAGGGCTGGAATTCAGCGCGGCGATTGTGACCGGAGCGAACCAGACGACGTATGACGAGAGCACCGAGTACGAACGGCGCCTGCTCTATGTCGCCGCCAGCCGCGCCCTGCACTGGCTGGGGCTGGTGAGCGGTGGGGCGGAGCTGCACCCGCTGGTGCGCTGAGGGGTGGCTCACTGCCGAACCGTCTAAGGTCTATATGCGGAAAGTATGCATGGGACGGCATTTAGACTTTTAGACCGTTCGACCGTCCAACATTCAGCTCCTTCCCCGTGCTATCCTCAAATCCCGGAGGCCACACGCCCCGGCTTTTTTTGTTTTGGCGTGTGGCACGTGCCTTTCACAGTCCCGACCCTCGACCCTTAGACATTCCCGGAGGGAATCCATGAAATACATCTTCGTGACCGGCGGCGTGGTCAGCAGCCTCGGCAAAGGCGTGGCGAGTGCCAGCCTCGGGGCGCTGCTGCGTGCGCGCGGCTACAAAGTCACCGCCGTCAAAATCGACCCCTACATCAATATCGACGCCGGCACCATGCGGCCCTACGAGCACGGCGAATGCTTCGTGACGGCTTCGGGTGCCGAAACCGACCTCGACATCGGCAACTACGAGCGCTTTCTCGACCTCGACATTCCGGCGGGCAGCAACATCACCACCGGGCAGGTCTATCAGGAAGTCATCCGTAAGGAGCGGGCGGGCGATTACCTGTCGCAGACCGTGCAGGTCATTCCGCACGTGACCGATGAAATCAAGCGGCGCATCCGGGCGGCGGGCGAGTCGGCGGGTGCCGAAATCGTGCTGATCGAGGTGGGCGGCACGGTGGGCGACATCGAGTCGCTGCCCTTTCTGGAAGCCATCCGGCAGTTCCGCTTCGACGAGGGCGACGACAACGTGCTGTACCTGCACCTGACGCTGGTGCCGTACCTGGGCACGTCCAACGAGTTCAAGACCAAGCCCACGCAGCACTCGGTGGCGGCGCTCAGGAGCTACGGCATCAGCCCCGACATCGTGATGGTGCGCTCCAAGGACAAGCTGCCCGCCGAAATTACCCGCAAAATCGCGGCATTTACCAGCGTGCGCGAAAACCGCGTCTTCTCGTCGTATGACGTGGAACACGTCTATCAGGTGCCGCTGGCACTTGAGGAGCAGGGCCTGGGCAAGGCCGTCGAGGAGCTGCTGGGGCTCGAAGGCACGCACCCCCGGCTGGGCGTGTGGACCGACGCCGTGCGGACCATCAAGCATCCCAAGCAGCAGGTGACCATCGCCATCGCGGGCAAGTACACCGCCATGCCCGACGCCTACCTCTCGCTGATGGAGTCGCTGACGCACGCGGGGATTGCCAACGACGCCCGCGTGAACATCAAGTGGGTCAACGCCGAGCAGCTCGCCGAGGCGGGCGCGGGCGAACTCGAAGGGCAGTTTGCCGACGTGGACGGGATTCTGGTCCCCGGTGGCTTCGGCATTCGCGGCATCGAGGGCAAGGTGAAGGCCGCCGAGTACGCCCGCACGCACGGGGTGCCGTACCTGGGGATTTGCCTGGGGATGCAGATTGCCGTGATCGAATACGCCCGGCACGTTGCGGGCATCGAGGACGCCAACTCCGCCGAGTTCGACGAGTACGCCAAGAACAAGGTCATCGACCTGATGCCCGAGCAGCTCGAAGTCGCCGGGATGGGCGGCACCATGCGCCTGGGCGACTGGCCGATGGAACTGCGCGCCGGCACCAAAATCGCCGAGCTGTACGGCGTTCCGCAGGGCGGCACCGTCAAGGAACGCCACCGCCACCGCTACGAGGTCAACCCGGCCTACGTGGAGCAGTTGGAGGCGGCGGGCCTGACCATTTCGGGTGTGACCCCCGGCGTGGAGGGGCGCGGCGCGGGGCTGGTCGAGACCGTCGAAATCGCGGACCATCCCTTCTTCGTGGCGCTGCAAGCCCACCCCGAGTTCAAGAGCCGCCCGATGCGCCCGAGCCCGCCCTTCGCCGGCTTCGTGAAGGCCGCGCTGGAGCACCAGCAGCAGTAAATGTCCTGAATCTGCACAGCCCTGGCACCCGCTGGGGCTGTTTTGATTTCGGCAAGCGGCGGAAACGTTGGCGTCAGGCTCGCGCGTTATGCTGGCCCCATGCGTCTCCCCCGCCGTTTTCCCCTGCTCGCCGCGCTCGCTGCTGGCGCCTGGTATCTCCGCGCCGTGTACCGCTTCCGCGACCCGGTGCGCCTGCCGCCCGCAGACCAGAGCGGCGCGGGCGCCGTGCTCTCACCGGCAGACGGGCTGGTGTCGTTCGTGCGCCGCATCGAGGGCGGGCAGGTGAACGGGCAGAACGTGGCCGAACTGCTGGGGACGCCGCAACGAGACGGGTGGCTGCTGGGCCTCTACGTGGGGCCGCTGGACGTGCACTTCACCTATGCGCCGGTCGGCGGCACGGTTATCAGCGCCGGCAAGCGAGACGGAACGCGTCAGGGCTTACCGCTGGCCGAGACCGCGCGGCTGCTGGCGGGCCAGCCGGTGGACCTGCTCGGCAGCGCCGCCGTGCGCGGCAACGAGCGCTACAGCTACGCCGTGCAGGGCGAAGGCGGGCAGACGGTCACGGTAGGCCTGATTGCGCCGGGCGCGGGCCTGCAAGCCATCACCTATCTGGACGAGGGCCAGACCGTGCGCCAGGGCAACAAGGCCGCGTTTCTGGCCGAGGGCGGCCTGGTGCTGCTCGCCCTGCCCGGCAGCGTAACCCCCCAGGTCAGCGTGGGCGAGCGCGTGCGGGGTGCCGAAACGGTGGTCGCCTGCTGAGAAGTTAGCCGTCCAGCAGCGTAAACGTCAGGACTTCGGCCTCGGGCACGCTCAGCGGCGACGTATCGGGCAGGCTGACGCGCACGTTGCCGCCTGACAGGTCTGCCGCCGCGTTCAGCAAAGGCGCGTCGGCAGCGGGGTCGAGGGTGCCCCAGAGGTGCATTGCCCCTGTACCCCCCGGCCCGGTCCGCCACAGGCCCGCACCCACCGGGTCGCCGTCTGCGTAGGCGAGCAGCAGCGTGCTGGCGCGGTCGCCTTCCAGCCGCGCGGCGAAGTGGCGAGCGAGGGCCGGCGCCCATTCCAGCGTCTCGTAGCTTTCGGCGAGGACTGCCGACCACAGAGAGAGTTGGAGACGTGAAACCTGTTCCACGATGATGTTTTCTCTAGTTTCTCCCGCCGTCCAGCTTCCCACCCGCAGCCCGCCCACGTCCTCGCCGAGGAGAGCCGCGTCCGAGAGCAGCAGCGCTGGCCGGCCTCGCGCGCTGAACCAGCGGCGCACGTCGGGTAAATTCTCAGCAGCTTCAGCAGGAAAAAAGGCCGCATTCAGCGCCAGTATGTTCGCCCCCGGCGTCTGCAAAATGGCGCAGGGGCCGAGGTCATAGTGCTCGGCGGCCAGCGGCTGAAAGTAAGTGAGCAGTTCGGAAAAGGGCATAGGGCAGAGCGACTTTAACCCGTCTTACCCCCTCTCCGCTCAGTCGGGCAGGTTCACCGCCCGCGCCGCGTCGAGCCAGCCACCGTCGCGCAGGAAGGCGCGGAAGTCGGCGAGCAGAGCGGCGGCTGCGGTCTGTTCGGAAGCGGGCAGGGTGCGCTGCCACGCCTCGCCGGTCAGTTTGGTGTAGGCGAGCAGCGGGGCGGGCGCACCGAGGTAGTCCTCCAGCGCCGTCAGCAGCGCCGCCGCGCGGTCACGTTGCGCCGCCGGGCAGCCCTCCAGATACGCCTGCGCCGCCTGCGAGAGCTGCATGGGGGCCAGGGGGTGCGCGGGCGTCAGGTCGGGCTGAGGGTCACGAAACATCATGCCCCGCAGTCTGGGGTGCAGGTGTCAGGGACAGCTCAGGAAAAAGTCAGGCGGAGGTCAAGCGTTCCAGCAGCATCGCGTCGCCCAGCGAGTAGAAGCGGTAGTCCTGCGACAGCGCCGCGTCGTAGGCCGCGCGGATGCGGTCCTCGCCCGCGAAGGCGGCGACGAGCAGCAGCAGGGTGCTGCCGGGCAGGTGAAGGTTGGTGATGAGCAGGTCCGGCACCTCAACCCGCGTTCCAGGCGTGATAAAGATGCGCGTCTCCCCCGCCCCGGCACGCACTGCTGCGCCGTCCCAGGCACTTTCCAGCGTGCGGACGGTGGTCGTGCCCACGGCGACCACGCGGCGGCCCTCAGCTTTGGCGCGGGTGATGGCGGCGGCGTTGGTTTCGCTCACCTCGTAGCGCTCGGCGTGCATCACGTGGTCGGCCACGGGGCCCTGAATCGGCTTGAAGGTGCCTGCGCCGACGTGCAGCGTGACCGAGGCGCGTTCTACGCCCATCTCGTCCAGGCGGGCGAGCAGCTCAGGCGTGAAGTGCAGCCCAGCGGTGGGGGCGGCCACGCTGCCGGGCGTTTTGGCGTACACCGTCTGGTAGCGCTCGCGCCACGTCTCGTCGCTGTCGCCCGCGTTGATGTAGGGCGGGAGCGGCAGGCGACCAATCTCGTCGAGGTGCGGCTTGATGTCGTGGTCGAAGCGCAGCAGGCGGGCACCGTCGTCGAGAACGCCGACCACTTCCGCTCGGTGGCCTGTTGCCTCGTTCTCGCCCAACCACAACTCGTGGCCGGCGCGCTTGGCGGGCTTGAGGTAGGCGCTCCAGACATTAGCTCCCACGTCGAACTCCTCGCGCAGCAGCAACACCTCCACCTGACCGCCGCCGAAGCCGTTCACCACGGGCTTGCGCGCCAGCACGCGGGCCGGAATCACCCGCGACTCGTTAAACACCAGTAGGTCGCTGGGACGCAGCAGGTCGGGCAGGTCGCGGAACATCCGGTGCTTGATCTGCTCGCCCACCACCATCAGCCGCGAGGTGTCACGCGGCTCGGCGCCGGTCTGGGCGATGCGGTCTTCCGGCAGGTCAAAGTGCAGCCGCGCCAGCACCTCGTCGGCAGTGGAGGGATCGGCGGTGGAATCCGGCACGGCTCAGGCCTCGCCCGCCGCGTCCTTGGCGCCCGGCTTATGGCGGGCCGGCATCAGGCCTTCTTCGATGTCGGGCAGGTGGGTAAAGCGGTCGGCGGCGTCGATGAGTTTCTGCGCGGTGTGCTCGCGGAAGGCGATGACCTCCACCCGCTTGCCACGCTCCTGCAAGACCTCGACGATGTCGGTAAAATCCCCGTCGCCACTGCCGAGCACGATGACATCGAGGTGGTCCATCAGCCGGAACATGTCGGCCACGATGCCCATGTCCCAGTTACCTTCATAAATCGGTTTGCCGCCGTCGGTGACATGGTGCAGCGTCAGGTTCATGCGCCGGACCTTGAAGCCGAGCGTGGAGAGCTTGTAGATGAAGGGCCGCGACGTCGCCTCGCCCTCGCGCTCCACGGTGTAGCTGATGGCGTGGACGAGTTCGCGCCCCTCGGTGGCGACTTGCAGAATCGTCTCGAAGTTGACGGTGCGCTCGAGCAGGTCGCGGGCCGAGTGGTACAGGTTCTGGGTATCGATAAAAACCCCGACGCGGGGGCGGTGAACGACGTACTGCATTGAAAGTCTCCTGTTGTGATGAGGCCGAAAGAGGCAAAGCGCCAAAAAAACGGAACAAAAGAGTGGCCGCAAACGGGCCGCCGCCCAGCATAGGCCCGGCGCACGGAGATGTGAAGGGGAAGCCGGACCAGGCCCCAGGCCGCCCCAAACGAAGAGGGCCAGACGAAGAGGTCCAAACAAGTGGGACAGGCGAATGGACCCGGCGAGTGGACCCGGCGGATGGACCAAGACAAGCCGGGCGCCTGCCCCCGCCCGGCTGCGTTACCCTGACCCCATGACGAGCAGTGCCACCCCAGACGCCCTTGCCCAGGCCCAGGCCGCCTACGCCGAACTCAAGGCGCGGGGCCTGAAGCTCAACCTCCAGCGCGGTCAGCCCGCCGACGCCGACTTTGACCTCAGCAACCCCATGCTGAGCGTGCTCGGCGAGAACGACACCCGGTACGACGGCACCGACCTGCGTAACTATCCCGGCGGCGTGGCTGGGCTGCCCTCGGCGCGGGCGCTGTTCGGGAACTACCTCGACCTCAAGCCCGAGAACGTGCTGGTGTGGAACAACTCCAGCTTAGAGCTGCAAGGGCTGGTGCTCGGCTTCGCGCTGCTGCATGGGCTGAGGGGGTCTCAAGGCGGTTGGGTGCATGAAAAGCCCAAGATGATCGTCACCGTTCCCGGCTATGACCGCCACTTCCTGCTGCTGGAAACGCTCGGCTTCAAGCTGCTGGCGGTGGACATGCAGGACGACGGCCCCGACGTGGACGCCATCGAACGGCTCGCGGCGAACGACGCCTCGGTGAAGGGCATCCTCTTCGTGCCGACCTACTCCAATCCCGGCGGCGAAACCATCAGCGCGGAGAAGGCGCGGCGGCTCGTGGGTCTGAAGGCGGCGGCCCCCGACTTCACCATCTTTGCCGACGACGCCTACCGCGCCCATCACCTCTTCGGGGAAGGCGAACGCGACGTGCCCGTCAACTTCGTGGCGCTGTGCCGCGACGCCGGGCACCCGGACCGCGCCTTCGTGTTCGCCTCAACCTCCAAAATCACCTTCGCGGGCGCGGGCCTGGGCTTCGTGGGGAGCAGCGAGGACAACATCGGGTGGCTCGGCAAGTACCTCGGCGCCCAGAGCATCGGCCCCAACAAGTTCGAGCAGGCGCGGCACGTCAAGTTTCTGGAAGGCTACGACGGCGGGCTGGAAGGGCTGATGCGCGACCACGCGGCGCTCATCGCTCCCAAGTTTCAGGCGGTCTATGACGCCCTGAGCGCCGGACTCGGCGAAGGAGGCGGCGGCTACGCGACCTGGCGCACGCCACGCGGCGGGTACTTCATCAGCCTCGACACGGTGGACCCGGTGGCCGAACGCGTGGTGCAGCTCGCCGACGAAGCGGGCATCAGCCTGACCCCGGCGGGCGCGACGTACCCCGGCGGCAACGACCCCAAGAACGCCAACATCCGCCTCGCCCCCACCCGGCCCCCGCTGGCAGAAGTCGAGGAAGCGATGCGCGGCGTCGCCACCTGCGTGAAGCTCGCGGCGGAGGAGTACCGCGCCGGACAGCACTAACAACACGCTTCGAGACAGAGCCGGGTCCGGATTGCACAGCGCCGCCTGACCCGGCCTTTTTTGTCGGCAAACATGCGAGCTCTCAGCAGTCCAACCGCGAGCATCCGGCCAAGTTGCTAGAATGCTAGCAAGCTAGTATCTTCAAGCATGTCCGATGAAGACAAACGGCAGTTCAACATCTACCTCCCGGCGGACCTCATTCGGGAGGTCAAAATCGCCAGCATCGACGCCCGGCTGAGTCTCAGCGCGTATGTGGAGGCGGCGCTGCGCCAGCATCTGCAAGCCCAGACCACCAAGCAAAAAGGCGAGGAGGCCGGGTCGTGAGGCCGTACATCCTGCTCTACGTCACCGACGTGGCCCGCTCGCAGGCGTGGTACGAGCGTCTGGGCTTTGCCCCCCACCGCCAGGGACGGCACGGCACCTGGGCCGAACTGCTCTGGACGGGCAGCGAAGGCGAGGGCTTTTTGCTCTACCTACACGGCAACCCCGAGGCGCGGCCTGCCGGATTCGCCCTGCCCGGTTTCGAGGTGACTGGCCCGCTGGAAGACGTGGCGGCCCGCCTCGCCCCGCTGAGTTGCGGGGAAACGCCGGCCATCGTGGACGAGGGCTTCGGGCGCACGCTGAACCTGCGCGACCCCGACGGGTACGAGTGGCAACTGGTGGAGCACGAGCCGGAGCTGTACGTCTGAGAGGCTTTGTCGTGTACCGCCCCAGTCAGCCACTTGGCGGATTTCTCCCCCGTCCCTTTCCCCTACCCTTGGAGTCATCATGACCACATCCACGCCGGGCGCCGCCGTCCACGTCCGCGACCTGAAAAAGCAGTACGCCGTTCACGAGAAAGACCCCGGACTGGCCGGCAGCCTGCGCGCCTTCGTGAGCCGCAAGACGCGGCTGGTGGACGCCGTGAAAAGTGTCTCCTTCGACCTCGCGCCCGGTGAGGTGGTGGGCTTTCTGGGGCCGAACGGGGCGGGCAAAACGACCACCCTCAAGATGCTCTCGGGCCTGCTGCACCCTTCGGGCGGGAGCGTGGAGGTGCTGGGCTTCGAGCCGCGCCGCCGCCAGCGCGAGTATCTGCGGCAGATGACGCTGGTGATGGGGCAAAAGCAGCAACTGATCTGGGACCTGCCCGCGCTGGACAGTTTTTTGGTCAACCAGGCCATCTACGAGATTCCCGACGCCCAGTACCACGCCACCATGCGCGAATTTACCGAGGTGCTGGGGCTGGAAGGCATCCTGAAAAAGCAGGTGCGCAAGCTGAGTCTGGGCGAGCGGATGAAATGCGAACTGGCCGCCGCGCTGCTGCACCGGCCCAAGATTCTGTTTCTGGACGAGCCGACCATCGGCCTGGACGTGAACATGCAGGAGGCGGTGCGCGAATTCGTGCGCGAGTACAACCGCAAGGAGCAGGCGACGGTGATGCTCACGAGTCACTACATGGCCGACGTGACCGCACTTGCCCGGCGGATTCTGGTGATTGACGCCGGGCAACTGGTGTTCGACGGCGATCTGGCGAGCCTGGCCGAGCAGGGGTCGGGCGGCAAGACCATCCGGCTGCAACTGCGCCGCCCCGTGAGTGCCGAGCAACTGGCTACTTACGGCGACGTGAGCCGCAGCGACGGCCTGAGCGCCGAGCTGACGGTGCCGCGCCGTGAGGTGAGTGCACGGGCTGCAAGGCTGCTGAACGAGCTGGACGTGGCCGACCTGACGGTGGAAGACCCGTCTATCGAGGCGGTGATGGCCGAACTGTTCGGCCACAGTAAGGAAACGCAGCACAGGGAGACACAGAAAGAGGCGGTCAGCCATGACTAACTTCTGGCGCAAGGTGCGGGTGCTGTGGGCCGTCAGCCTGGCCTCCACCCTGGAATACCGCGCCGAGACGATTATCTGGATGCTGTCGGGCACGCTGAATCTGGTGATGATGCTGGTCTGGATGACGCAGGCCAAGAGTGCCCCCGGCGGGCAGATCAACGGCTACACGCCGCAGGCCTTCGCGGGGTATTTCCTGGCGACCTGGCTGGTGTCGCAACTGCTGGTGGTCTGGGTGGGCTGGGAACTGGACTACAAGATTCGGCAGGGCACGCTCTCGCCCGAGCTGCTGCACCCGATCGACCCGCTGTGGCGCGAATTTGCCGCTCACCTCACCGACAAGGCGTTCCGCTTGCCCATCATGCTGGTGCTGCTGCTGATTTTCGCGGCGCTGACCGGGGCGCAGTTCACGTCGCAGTGGTGGGCGTACCCGGCGGTGCTGGGACTGGCGCTGCTGGGGCTGTGCGTGCGGTTTTTGTGGGAGTACACGCTGGGGCTGCTGGCCTTCTGGACCGAGAGCAGCAGCAGCTTCGGCGAGGTGCTGTGGCTGTTTTACGCGGCGTTTGGCGGCATGTTCGCGCCGCTGAGTTTCTATCCGGGCTGGCTGCAAACGCTGGCCGCGTGGACGCCTTTTCCCTACATGCTGGGCCTGCCGGCGGCGCTGCTGGCGGGCAAGGCAAGCGGGGCGGAGGCGCTGCGCGGCGCGGGCGTGCTGCTGGGCTGGTTGGCGGTGATGTGGCTGGTCAGGCGCTGGGTGTGGGGGCGCGGACTGGCGAAATACGGGGCGGTGGGCGCGTGAGGCGCTACCTGCGGCTGCTGCGGGTGTTCGTGTCGGCCACCGTCGCGGCGCAACTGGAATACCGGGCCAACTTTCTGGGCGCGGTGCTGGCGAGTCTGGGTGAGGCGGCCACCGCCCTGCTGGGGCTGTCGGTGCTGTTTCTGCAACCGGGGACGACCTCGGTGGGCGGCTGGAGCTTCCGCGAGGCGCTGCTGGTCACCGGCTTTTTCCTGCTGACCGAGGGCTTTATCAGCGTGTTTATTCAGCCCAACATGTCGCGTATCGCCGAGAACATCCGCACCGGCAACATGGATTTCACGCTGCTCAAGCCGATTGACGCGCAGTTCAATGTCTCGGCGCGCAACCTCAACGTGCTGCGCTTTCCCGACCTGCTGATTGGCGCCGGGCTGCTGGTCTACGCGGCGGCGGGCCTGCCCGTCACGCCAGGCGGAGTGCTGGCGGCGGCGGGGCTGTACCTCTCGGGGCTGGTCATCGTGTACTGCATCTGGCTGGCGCTGAGTACCACGGCCTTCTGGTTCGTGAAAACGCAAAATGCCACCGAACTGTTCAACGGCGTGTTCGGCGCAGCGCGCTTTCCGGCCACTTCGTTTCCGCTGCCGGTGCGCTTCTTTCTGACCTTCATCATTCCGGTCACGCTGATTACCACAGTGCCCGCGCAGGCCGTGACCGGGCGGCTGACGCCTACGCTGGCGCTGCTTTCGCCGCTGATTGCGCTGGCGCTGTTCGTCGCCACGCGGCTGTTCTGGCAAAAGGCGGTGGCGAGTTACACCAGCGCGAGCAGTTGATGTTTCGGCGCCGGGCCGTGGCTGCCCCTTTGCCCCTACTCGCCGAGCTGCGCGACGTGGACTCGCCCTCGGCGGCGGCGCGGGTGGGGGCCGAATTCGGGGGCGAGCCGCACTTCGCCAAGGATTTGCAGCGGGTCAGGCCGTGGCTGCCGCCGGAGCTGACCGGAGCGGCGCTGCTGGACGCCATTCGGCGGGAGGAGTGGACCGGGTTTCTTGCGCTGCTGGCGGAAGATGGGCCGTGGGTGTACGTGCAGAACGTCCGGGAAGTGCAGGTGCTGTCGCGGCTTTACAGCCGGTTGGCGAGGGCGGCGGGGCAGGGGCCGGGCGCTCGTGGCGAGGGCTTGGGGGTTAAGGCTTCGGCGGAGTTGTCTGCGTTGGAGGCGGAGTTTTGGGAGGTGACGGCGGTGTTTGCGGCAGAGCAGCGGGGGCGGTGGGCTGCTCAGCGGCGGGGGTAGGTGTTGAGGCTTTTGCTTTAGCTTGATGCCCCAACCCCAAACCCCTATCCCCAATGGGGACAGGGGCTTCGACGCTGGCGCTGTGCAAAGGGCAGTGATTTCGTTTGGCGTACGGTGTTCTGCTATTGCATGGGCTGGTGTGGATGCTCATGATTTCGACGGACGCGAGGCCCGTGCGCTAACGCGCCCGACGGCCCTGGCGTTCTGCGTTTTACGATTTGTTGTGGGGCAACGCAGAAAAAAGACGTGGCTCAAGCATTTTCTATCTTTCAAATCCCCTGAATCACGGCCAGTTGAGGGGTCAATTCGCGCATCACGTCCTGCACTGAGGCCACGCCGCAGCTCAGGAGGCGGGTGTACTCGTCCACCGTGATCGGCCCGAGTTCGGCGCCGCCCTGCACCTCGACGAGCAGGCCGGTGTCGGTGGCAATCACGTTGAGGTCGGCGCGGGCCACCTTGTCTTCCTCGTAGTCGAGGTCCACGCGCAGTTCGTCGCCGATCAGGCCCACGCTGATGGCGCCGACGTTGTGGACAATCGGCCACTCGCTGAGTTGCCCGGAGTTGATGAGGCGGTCGCAAAAGTCGTGCAGCGCGGCGTGCCCGGCCAGCACGCTCGCCACGCGGGTGCCGCCGTCGGCAACCAGCACGTCGCAGTCCACGTAGAGCGTCTGGTTCTTGAAGGGGCGCAGGTCCATGCTGGAGCGCAGCGCGCGCCCGAGCAGGCGCTGAATCTCGTGGCGGCGGCCATTTTGCAGGTTGCGTTCGCGGGCCTGCCGGTCGGTGGTCGAGCGCGGCAGCATGGAGTATTCGGCGGTCAGCCAGCCTTCTTTCTTGCCACGCATATGCGGCGCGGGCTTGTCGTCGAGCGTAACGGTGGCGAGAATCTCGGTGCGGCCCATTTTGAGGTGGGCGCTGCCGGGAGCGTGGGGGTTGACGCCGCGCTGCACCGACACCGGGCGGGGGGTAAGGGCGTCTCGGCCCTCGCGGACGGGAAGTTTGGGGGGGGTCATGTCGTGGTCAACTCGATTCTGGGGCTAGGAGGATCAGGAAGGGACGCGCCGTCTGCTCCGCCGGGCCGCAATGTCATGAGCAGGGCGCGCAGATGCGCCGGGTCGCTGGTCGTGAGGTAAGAGACTTCGCCCGTCCGGTCGCCGCCGCGCAGCAGGCCGCCGCGAGACAGCACGTTGCGGGTGTGCCGGGCCACCGCTGCGCCGCTGTCCACCAGGGCGAACGTGTCGCCGAACTCGGCGCGGATGCTGCCCGCCAGGAAGGGATAGTGGGTGCAACCGAGCACCAGTTGGTCGGCCCCCGCCTCGGCAAGCGGCTCAAGCACGTCGCGCAACACGACGCGGGCCTCGGGGCTGTCGGCTTTGCCGGCCTCCACCAGGGGCACCAGCTCGGTGCTCACCGCCTGCATCACCCGCACGCCCGCTGGCTCGGCCCACTGCCGAATCACGTCCGCGAGCAGCGTGCCGCGCAGGGTGCCGGGGGTCGCCAGCACGCCCACCACACCGCTTTTCGTGGCGGCCACCGCCGGTTTGACGGCGGGAACCAACCCGATAATCGGCAGCTCAAAACGCTCACGCAAGTGGGTCAGGCTGAAGGCGGACGCCGTGTTGCACGCCACCACCACCGCCTTGACCCCCCGGCGCACCAGCTCGGCCACGGCGCGGGCGGTCAGGTCGCGGATGTCCTCGTCGCTGCGGGCACCGTAGGGCACATGGGCAGTATCGGCGAGGTACAGCACGTCTTCTTGCGGCAGCGCCCTTTGCAGTTCGGCCAGCACGCTCAGTCCGCCCGCCCCGCTGTCGAAGACACCGATGGGGAGGGCGGAGCGGGGCGCGGGGTCGGAAGCGGCGGCGAAGCTCACGGGGGGCATGATAGCGGGCGGGCCGGTGGGTTTTTGAGGGGCTTGGGCTTCAGCTTTATGCCCCAACCCCAAACCCCTGTCCCCCCTGGGGACAGGGGTTTGGGGTTGGCGCTGTGCAAATGGCGGCGATGTCACTGGTTTTGTCGGGTTTCTCGGTTGCATGGGCGGTCTGGACGGCTGGATTTTCCAAGTCGTGTCAGGCCCGTGGCCTTCAGCGCCCGACGGCCCTGGCGTTCTGCGTTGCACAATTTTTCGCGGGATAACGCGGAGAGAGGCTAAAGCTCAGGCGTCTTTTGACCCTCTCCCCTTGCGGGAGAGGGCCTGCCGAAGGCAGGGGTGACTCGTAGAGCTGCTTGCAGAGGGGGCCTCCACACCCACCACCTCCCCCTACCCCTCCCCTCCCCCCGCCGACTGCCGGTCCAGACTCTCCACCGCCTGCACCGCGACGGCTGCCACCTGAATCAACTCCTCGCGGTAGTCGGCCCAGGTGCGGGGACCGCGCGCGGCGGCCTGTTTGTCGAAGGCGGGGAACAGCTTCTCAAAGGCGGCCTGATTCGCTTCGCCCACTTCCTCGGCCAGCACCATCAGCCACACGGCGGGGTCGTGGTTCTGCTCGCCCCACTTGGCGTGCTGGCGCTCACGCTCCTGCGCGACTTCGGCGAGCACGCCGGCGGTGCGGGCGGTCAACCGAGGGCCTCGCGGAAAGTGGCGCCGAGCGCGCGCATCCCCTGGGTAATCTGCTCGGGGGTCGCGCTGCTGTAGCTCATGCGCATGGTGTTGGCGCCGCCGCCGAGGGCAAAAAAGGGCTGACCGGGGACGTAGGCCACCTTGTTTTCCACGGCGCGGGGCAGCAGCGCGACCGTATCCACGCCTTCCGGCAGCGTCACCCAGAGGAACATCCCGCCCTGGGGCCGGGTGTAGGTCACGCCCGCCGGGAAAAATTCGTCCATCTGGCTGAGCATGTGGGCGCCGCGCTCGCGGTAGGCGGCCTTGACCGTCTCGATTTGCGCGGGGAGCAGCGGCAGCAGCTCGGTAATCATCATCTGGTTGAGCGTCGGCGTGTGCAGGTCGGCGCCCTGTTTGGCCTGAATCAGCTTGGTGATGACCGGCGCGGCGGCCTCCACCCAGGCGTCGCGCAGCCCCGGCACCAGCGTCTTGGAAAAGCTCGAACTGTAGATGACGTGATTGCGGTCCACGTCGCCCGCGAGTTCCAGACCAATCTCGTAGAGGCTGGGCAGCGCCTCGCCGCTGAAGCGCAACTGGCCGTAGGGGTCATCCTCGATGACCAGCACACCGTACTGCGCGGTCAGCTCGACCAAACGGCGGCGGCGTTCCAAACTCAGCGTGCGCCCGGTGGGGTTCTGGAAGTTGGGGATGGCGTAGAGCAGTTTGGGCTTTTCTCCCTGCGCCGCCAGCCCGGCGAGCAGCGTGGCAAGCGCGTCCACGTCAATGCCGCCCTCGTCGGTGGGCATCTCGGCGTAGCGCGGCAGGTACGGCTGAAACGATTGCAGGGCGCCCAGGTAGGTCGGCGCCTCGACGAGCACGAGGTCGCCCTCGTCAATCAGAATTTTGCCGAGCAGGTCGAGCCCCTGCTGGCTGCCGGTCACGATCTGCACGTTCGCGGCGGGGATGCCGTGACGCCCAGCAATCCACTCGCGCAGCGGCAGGTGGCCCTCGGTGGTCGAGTATTGCAGCGCGGCGGGGCCGTACTTGCTGAGCGCGGTTTCAGCGGCCTGCCGCACGGCGTCCAGCGGAAACAGCTCCGGTGCGGGCAGGCCCCCGGCGAAAGAAATCACGTCGGGCTGCTGGGTGATTTTCAGGATTTCGCGGATGGCGCTCGCCGTCATGGTCTGGGCGCGGCGCGAGATGCAGGCCAAGAGGTCGGGGCCAATAGGGACAGGACCAGTGGAGACGGGGCCGGTGGAAGCGGGGGTCATGCACCGCATGTTAAGCGCGGCGCCCGGCTTTCCCCACTTGTCCCGCTCCGGTTGACAGGACAGCGCCCCCGGCGAGCAGGTAAAGTGGGGCCGTTACAAAAGGAGGCACCCTATGCTCGTTACCGGTAAAGACATTCTGGTTCCCGCCCGCGCAGGCAAATACGCGGTCGGTGCGTTCAACACCAACAACATGGAAATCACCCAGGCCATCATCCACACGGCGGAAAAACTGCGCTCGCCCGTCATCGTGCAGATGAGTGAAGGGGCCATCAAGTATGGCGG
This sequence comes from Deinococcus radiodurans R1 = ATCC 13939 = DSM 20539, assembly GCF_000008565.1. GTDB lineage: Bacteria > Deinococcota > Deinococci > Deinococcales > Deinococcaceae > Deinococcus > Deinococcus radiodurans. Next base: position 1,608,970 of record NC_001263.1, read on the forward strand.
CCAGGACCTCGCCAACATCGTGATCGACCTCGCGACCCGCGCCACCGTGCCCGTCGCGCTGCACCTCGACCACGGCTCCTCCTACGAGTCGGCACTCAACGCCATCAAGATGGGCTTTACCTCGGTGATGATCGACGCCTCGCACCACCCCTTCGAGGAGAACGTCCACGAAACCAAGCGCGTGGTCGAAGCCGCGCACGCCATGGGCATCAGCGTGGAAGCCGAACTCGGGCGCCTCGGCGGCATCGAGGAGCACGTCGTCGTGGACGAGAAGGACGCCTTCCTGACCGACCCCGACGAAGCCGTCAAGTTCGTCGAGGAGACCGGCACCGATTACCTCGCCATCGCCATCGGCACCAGCCACGGCGCGTACAAGGGTAAGGGCCGCCCGTTTATCGACCAGGCGCGCATCAAGAAGATCGGCGAGCTGCTCAGCATTCCGCTCGTCGCGCACGGCTCCAGCGGCGTTCCGGCGGAAATCGTGCAGCGTCTGCGCGCAGCGGGCGGTGAAATCGGCGACGCAGCGGGCATTGCCGACGAGGACCTGACCGAAGCCGCGCAGTACGGCATCGCCAAGGTGAACGTGGACACCGACCTGCGCCTCGCCAGCACCGTGGGCATTCGCGAAGTCCTCAAGGCCACCCCCAAGGAATTCGACCCCCGCAAGATTTTCGGCCCGGCCCGCGACGTGATGAGCCAGATTGTCGAGCACAAGATGGGCGTGCTCGGCAGCGTCGGCAAAGCCTAAGACGCCGCGTGAGAAGGGAGGGGGCCGGTCGCGCCCCTTCCCTTTTTCCTTTTCTCTCCTGCCTCTACTTCCCGCCCGCCTATACTTGCCCTAATGTCGGAAGAAATCGTCGTCAAACAGTCCATGCCCATGCGGGCCCGGCCCGAGGTGCTCTACCGGCTGGCGCTCGAACCCCGGCGGCGGGCCGGCTGGGACTCCAATCTCGTCAGCGCCGCCTACGCCGGGGAACCGCAGCGGCTCGCGCAAAACGCGCTGGTCGATTTCAAGTTCGTGCGGCGGTTGCTCGGCCTCAAGTTTCAGGCGCGCTACGGCCAGCTCATCCCCTCGCAGCGTGGCGGCTGGGAAGCGGTGCGGCCCTTCGGCCCCCTGGAAAAGTTCTCGCAGCAGTGGAACTTCAAGCCGATGCCCGGCGGCACCGAGGTCACGCTGACAGTGAAGGGCACCGTGCGCTACAAGTGGATTCGCACCCAGATCGAGCGCGTCTTGCAGAACATGGCCGTCACTGCCCTGATGGACCTGCAACGTCAGGTGGACGCCCCCACCGCGCAACTCGTGGAAGACATGGGCCGCGAGATGGCCGAAAAGCAAAAAGCCGAGCAGAAGGCGGCCAAGAACGCTGCAAAAGCGTCAAAGCGCAAAAAGTAAGCGTCAGCTAGATCAGCTCCAGGCAAGGAGAGCGCCCCTGAGTCGAGGTGACCAGGGGCGCCTTTTGTTGCTCAGTCGCTCAGCTACCGAAGTACTTGAAGTTTTCGAGCGAGACGGTGTATTCGTTCAGGCCCTTGTTGAAGTCGACGCAGTACTTCTGGGGGTAATAGCCCGCCTCGGAGAACTTCTGGGGCATGGCGTAGGTAAAGCACTGGTTGTGGGGCTGGGACTTGAGGTAGCTGTTGGTGATCATCGGCTCGAGGAAGGTGATCTTGCCGCCGTAGGTGCCCCAGATCCAGGTGTGGCTAAAGGGCTTGCCGTGGAACTCCTCGCCGTTCGGGTCCACGAGGTGGTTGCCCATCATGCCCATCACGGCGCCCACGTCCACGAAGCCGGCAGGCGCGTAGCCGGCGGGCAGCGGAATCTGGGCGGTCTTGAGGTCTTCACAGTTGATGACCTCGGCGCACGGCCCGAGGCGGATGTTGCGCCGGTCCTCGTCGGACTGGACATAAAAGTGCAGGTCGAAGTGCGCCACGTCGTAGATCTTGGCCGGGCCGTGACCGAGCGGGTTGTAGTTGACCATGGCGTACTTGATGGGCGACTTGGCGAGCGCCAGCGTCTCGGCGGGAAAGGGCATCACGAAGTCGTGACCCAGGGCGCACTCGGTTTCAGGCTCGATCTGGCCGTTGCCGTTGGTGTCCACGCAGTGGCTGCTGGGGTTGACGTGCGAAGGCAGGTTGTTCAGCGCCTGCTCATCCATCTTCACGCCGATTTCAAGGGGGCGTCCGTTCTGACCCATCTTCAGGTAGGTGACGATGTGCCCGTCACCCAGGTCGTAGCTCTTGCTGTAAAAGCGGTTGCCGCCGACTTCCTGCGCGCTCATGGTCGTCGCCGCCTGCGTCCCGTGCCCCGCGTGATGCGCCTCCATCTCGTCCCCACAGCCCGCCAGCATCAGGGCGCCGACCAGCGCCGCCACTCCCACTCTTTTATGCATCGTTCACCTCGCGCTCAGTTTGCAGTCAGGCAAGAAGGCGCGAAGACTCCACCCGTCAGGGGGCTTGCAAAACTTCAGATCGTTTCCTCTTTTTTGCACCGAGTGCAGTGAACCCGTCCTCGCTTTTCTCAGGTTGACCCGTCGCATCGGTAATTCAAGCAAACGCCCCCGAGACAAGTCGCTTGGGGGCGTGCTTTATCAACCGCGCCTCACTGGTTCAGGCAGGTCCAGTCCTCGACTTCCTTGATGCTTGAGGGGCGCACACTCGTGACTTCAGTCATGAGTTAGCCCCTCTCGCCCTGAAAAGGGCGATGAAAAGCGGAAGCCTCTAGCTTTTCCAGATGACATATGTTATTCTTCCCCTTGAGATGAAGAAAGGCCGGGGTTACGTCTATCAGCTTGAATACCACCTCATCTGGTGCGTGAAATACCGTCATCAGGTGTTGGTGGGTGAGGTTGCTGATGGACTGAAAGACATCCTGCGTGACATTGCCGCTCAGAACGGGCTGGAAGTCATCACGATGGAAGTCATGCCTGACCACGTTCACCTCCTGCTAAGCGCAACCCCACAGCAAGCCATCCCCGACTTCGTGAAGGCGCTGAAAGGCGCTTCCGCACGTCGGATGTTCGTGGCCTACCCGCAGTTGAAAGAAAAGCTGTGGGGCGGCAATCTCTGGAACCCGTCGTATTGCATCCTGACTGTTTCTGAAAACACCCGCGCTCAGATTCAGAAATACATAGAGAGCCAGCATGATAAGGAATAAGGCTTTCGTGGTCAGGCTGTACCCAAATGCGGCTCAGACTGAACTGATTAACCGCACGCTGGGTAGCGCAAGGTTCGTCTACAACCACTTCCTTGCCCGTCGCATTGCGGCCTACAAGGAAAGCGGGAAGGGACTGACCTACGGGCAAACGAGTAGCGAACTGACCCTTCTGAAGCAGGCTGAAGAAACCTCCTGGCTCTCGGAAGTAGATAAGTTTGCTTTGCAGAACTCGCTGAAAAACCTTGAGACCGCGTACAAGAACTTCTTTCGGACTGTGAAGCAGTCCGGTAAAAAGGTAGGATTCCCACGTTTCAGAAAGAAGCGCACGGGAGAGTCCTACCGGACTCAATTCACCAACAACAACATCCAAATTGGGGAAGGTAGGCTCAAACTTCCTAAGCTGGGATGGGTGAAAACCAAGGGCCAGCAGGATATTCAAGGGAAGATTCTGAATGTCACTGTGCGCCGTATTCACGAAGGCCATTACGAAGCGTCCGTTCTCTGTGAAGTCGAGATTCCCTACCTGCSTGCGGCTCCCAAGTTTGCAGCGGGTGTGGATGTCGGCATCAAGGATTTTGCCATCGTGACCGATGGCGTGAGGTTTAAGCATGAACAGAATCCGAAATATTACCGCTCCACCCTGAAAAGACTTCGTAAAGCTCAGCAAACCCTGTCCAGACGGAAGAAGGGCAGCGCACGTTACGGGAAAGCGAAAACCAAGCTGGCTCGGATTCACAAGCGCATTGTCAATAAGCGTCAGGATTTCCTTCACAAGCTCACCACCTCCCTGGTGCGTGAGTACGAAATCATCGGAACCGAACACCTTAAACCCGACAACATGCGGAAAAATCGCCGCCTTGCACTGAGCATCAGTGATGCGGGCTGGGGTGAGTTCATCCGGCAGTTGGAATACAAGGCAGCGTGGTACGGGCGACTGGTATCTAAAGTCAGCCCCTACTTTCCATCTAGCCAGTTGTGTCATGACTGCGGATTCAAGAATCCCGAAGTGAAGAATCTTGCCGTCCGTACATGGACTTGCCCGAACTGTGGGGAAACCCATGACCGAGACGAGAACGCTGCGCTGAACATTCGGCGTGAAGCGTTGGTGGCTGCGGGAATCTCAGACACCTTAAACGCTCATGGAGGCTATGTCAGACCTGCTTCGGCGGGCAATGGTCTGCGAAGTGAGAATCACGCGACTTTAGTCGTGTGAGGTTCAAGAAGTGCCCCTCCGCGTCGAACACGCGGGCGGTGGCGAGCAGGGCGGTGGCGGGCTGCACGTAAGGCCGCGCCTTGTCGGTAAAGGTGCGGTCTTTGACCGACTGCGAGGGCGGCTGCGCCTCGGTCCAGAAGTCGCCCACGTACAGCGCCCGGTCCTTCGTCACGCGGCCCGTGGGATCACAGCTCGGGTCGATGCTGATGAGGTACACCCCGTCCATATAACTCCCGACTGGTGCCCCTTCGAGCGCAATCGTGGCGACGCTCTTTTTGCGGGTGCTGGTGTAATTGAGTTGCGCAGAGAGACTGGTGTACTCGAAAGGGTCTGCGGGAGGCGTGGGCGGGGTCGGCTGGCTCGGCGCCTGGGTTTCGCAGACGTTCAGGTCGAAGTTGGTGTCCGGCGTGAGGGGCGGCTCCGTGATCGGCGCGTGGAAACTGAAGGAGCCGTTGTACTTCAGGCCACCGCTGACCGAGGCGCACAGAATGCCGTCCAGAGAGCTGGACGCATAGTTCGTCTGGAGCATCTGGGTCTGGGGCAGCGTGCCGCCTTCCGACGGCGGCCTGAAGCTCAGAATCCGCAGGCCGCTGCTCTTGGCGAGGAAGCGGTCCGCGGTGCTGAGCTGCACCAGTCCCCCGCCCTCGGCGTAGTGGGGGTAATTGTAGGTCCAAACGGTGTTGGCATAGGCTTCGCCCGGCCCGCGCACCACTTCCAGACGCACCGTGAGCGTGCCCGTCAGCGAACCGTCGTCCGAGCGCACGGGCAGCGTGATTTCCTTGCTGGCGGTGACGGTTTCGCCCGCCAGCGCCTGGGCGCGGAGGGGCTGGGCGTCCAAGCGGGCGCGGGCCGCCGTGAGACGGGCACTCTGCGCGGCGGTAGCCCGGGCAGCAGTGGCCTGGGCGGCAGTTTCAGTGGGGGCGGGGGTCACTTGGCGACCACAGGCGGCGAGCAGCAGCGGGCACAGCAGGGCAGCAAACAGGGGACGTTTCATACTTCCTCCGAACTCAGGGGGAGGGAACCGGGCGGCGGACGACCAGGGCAGCGGAGTGGGCCGGGTCACGTTAAATAATTCACATTTTAAGCCATTGTTCAAGCTCGGCCTTGCGGCGGCTATCATGCCCGCACACTGGCCGTGGCCGTCTGGAACCACTCGGCACGGAACCGGTTCCACCGCGCAGGAGGTTGGTTATGAAAATCGGCATGATCGGGCTGGGCAAGATGGGCGGCAATATGGTGATTCGCCTCAAGAACGGCGGGCAGGACGTGGTCGGTTTTGACCGCAGCCAGGAAGCGATTGACCACCTCGTGTCGCAGGGGGTCGCGGCGGACGCGCTGACGAGTGACATGGACCGTTTTATCGAGCTGCTCGGCGAACCCGGTCAGCGAGCGGTGTGGGTGATGGTCCCGGCGGGCCAGATTACCCAGTCGGTCATCGACGACCTCGCGGGCCGCCTCAGCGCGGGCGACGTGATTATCGACGGCGGCAACTCCAACTTTCACGACACCCAGCGCCGGGGCGAGGCTCTGGCGGCCAAGGGCCTGCACTTCGTGGACGTGGGCACTTCCGGCGGGGTGTGGGGCATCACCGAGGGCTATGGCATGATGGTGGGCGGCCCCGACGAGGGTGTGGAGCGCATCCGCCCGGCGCTGGAAGCTCTGGCGCCCGCGCCCGACCGGGGCTGGGGCCACATGGGGCCGACCGGCAGCGGGCACTACGTCAAGATGGTTCACAACGGTATCGAGTACGGCATGATGCAGGCCTACGCCGAGGGCTTCGAGCTGATGAAGGCGCACCAGACCTTCAACCTCGACATGGCTCAGATTGCCGAAGTGTGGCGTCACGGCACGGTGATTCGCTCGTGGCTGCTCGACCTGACCGCCGAGGCCCTGAAAAACAGCGCCGACTTCGACCAGCTCTCCGACTACGTGGCCGATTCGGGCGAGGGCCGCTGGACGATTATCGACTCCATCGAACTCGGCGTGCCGACCCCGGTGATTACGCTCGCCACCCAGATGCGCTTCCGCAGCCAGCAGGACGTGAGCTACCAGGGCCAGATGCTCTCGGCCATGCGCCGCGCGTTCGGCGGGCACGCGGTTAAGACGCTGGAAGCAACCAAGCAGGAAAGCGTGGTGCCAGCGGTCAAACCCGGCGAAAGCCCCAAGGCCGCCGCGCCCGAGAACATCCCCACCGCCGCCGCGCAGCCCAGCATCAGCGGACGCAGCGAAGCGCAGGAACTCGGTGAAACCGGGCAGCAGCGCACCACCGGCGACCAGAAGGCGGGCGAATGACCGACCGGCCCCGTCCCAAAAAGAGCAGTCCGAAAAAGAGTGGCCCCGAGAAGGCCCTCGCCAAGGAAAGTGCCGCGCAGGGCGAGGCGGCCAAGGCGACCCGGCAGGCCACTCAGCAGACCGAGGCGGCCAAGAAGGTCGGTGTGGCCCAGCCCGGCGCTCCGGCGCAGTCCCGCAAAGCGGCCCGCAAGTCACGCCAGCGGGTGCCCAAGCACGCCGGGGACAATGCCCCCAAAAGCGACGCGCCCGGCGCCGACGGCCAGAATCCCTTTCGCACCGCCATGCGCCGCAGCCGCGCGCCCGAACCTGCCACGCTGGTGATTTTCGGCGCGACCGGCGACCTTGCCCGGCGCAAGTTGCTGCCCGCCGTGTTCGGCCTGTGGCAAGACGGCCTGCTCGGCAGCGCGTTCAACATCGTCGGCGTGGGCCGGCAGGAAATGGACGACGAGCAGTTCAAGGACTACGCCATAGACGCCCTGAAGACCTCCAAGGAAACCGACGAAATCAAGGAAGGCAGCCTGGAAAAGTTCCGCGAGCTGCTCTACTACGAATACGGCGAATTCGGCGAGGACGAGGTGTACGACAAGGTCCGCAGTGAACTCGACCGCGCCGAGACCGCCCGTGGCGGCGGCAAGAACGCGCTGTTTTACCTCTCCACCCCGCCGAGCCTCTTCGAGCCGATTTCGAGCGGCCTGGGGCGGCAGGGCCTGCAAGACGAGACGGAAGGCTGGCGGCGCATCGTCATCGAAAAACCCTTCGGGCGCGACCTGCAATCGGCCCGCGAACTCAACGACGCCATTCACCGCGTCTGGGACGAGTCGCAGGTGTACCGCATCGACCATTATCTCGGTAAGGAGACGGTGCAGAACCTGATGGCGATCCGTTTCGGGAACGCCATTTTCGAGCCGCTGTGGAACCGGGGGTTTGTCGACCACGTGCAGATCACGGCGTCCGAGGACCTGGGGCTGGAGGGCCGCGCCGGGTACTACGAGGAAGCGGGCATCGTGCGCGACATGCTGCAAAACCACCTGATGCAGCTTTTTACCCTGACCGCCATGGAAGCGCCCTCGGCGTTCGAGGCCGACGCCATCCGCGACGAGAAGGTCAAGGTGCTGCGGGCCGTCAAGCGCATTCCGGCGGACCGGGTGCCCGAAGTCGCCGTGCGCGGGCAGTACGGCCCCGGCGCCCTCGACGGCCAGACCGTGCCCGGCTACAAGCAGGAGCCGGACGTAAAGCGCGGCAGCCGCACGCCCACCTACGTCGCCGTCAAGCTCGAGGTGGACAACTGGCGCTGGCAGGGCGTGCCGTTTTTCCTGCGCACCGGCAAGCGCTTGCCCAAGAAAGTCACCGAAATCGCCGTGGTGTTCAAGCGCCCGCCGCTGGGCCTCTTTCCCGGCGGACTGGAGCGCAACGTGCTGGCCTTCCGCATTCAGCCCGACGAAGGCGTGAGCCTGAAGTTCTCCTCCAAATCGCCGGGGCAAGAGATGGTGCTGCGCGAGGTCGTGATGGATTTCCGTTACGACGCCTTCGGGGCACAGCTCGAAAGCCCCTACTCGCGCTTGCTGCTCGACGCGATGCTCGGCGACGCCACCCTCTTTCCCCGCGAGGACGAGGTGGACCACGCCTGGCAAATCGTCTCGGGCATCTTGCAGGCCTGGGAAGGCGCGGACGCGGCGGCCCCCAAATTCCCCAACTACGCGGCGGGCACCTGGGGCCCCGACGCCGCCGATGAGCTGCTCGGCCCCGGACGGCGCTGGAGGCGGCTGTGAGGGTGGCGGAGCAGCGGAGAGGGTTGATGGTCGATGGTCAATGGAGTTTTTTCCATCACCTACCACCCATCACCCATCACCCTGACCGGAGGTCCCCATGCTAGGTCCCGTGTCCACCAGCGTCCGGCAGGCGCAGGCCATCCTCGACGAGCTGTGGGCGCAGACCGGCGCCGAGACGCGGGCCTACACCGGCAATATCGTGGCGCTCACCGTCCGCAAGCACCTCGGGCGGGTGGAAGAAGCGCTCGCCGGGCTCGAAGGCCGCTACGCCGGGCGGCAGATTATCGGGGTGATGGACGGCGGCGGCGACCTGAAGGTGGACGCCGCGCTGATTGCCCAGCCGGCGGGGCTGTACATCGAGCGGCTGACGCTGGGCGCCCGTCCCGAGCAGTTGCAGAGCGCGATTTTGCCGCTGCTGCGGCCCGCCACCGTCAACCACGTCTGGTGGGGCGCCGACCGCCGGCCCCACGGCCCGCTGCTGAGCGAACTGACCGAGATTGCCGACCAGGTGATTGCCGACAGCCTGACCCTCGACATTCCCCCGGCGCGGCACTACGCGCTCGCCGACCTCGGCTGGAGCCGCTCGGCGAGCTGGCGCGAGGCGCTCGCGCAACTGTTCGACGCCCCCGACGCCGCCCAGCAGTTGCCCTACGTGCGCGAGCTGACCGTGCGCTACTCGGGCAAAAACGACCTTCCGGCGCGGCTGTACGCGGGCTTTGTCGCCGAGTGCCTGGGCTGGACGGATCTGGGGCGGCTGACCCTGCAAGCGGGCCGCTGCGGGCGCGAAAACGGCGACCTGTGCGGCGCCGAGCTGCGCGGCGAGGACGCGCAGGGGCAGCCGGTGCGCTTCTCGCTGAGCGCCGAGGCGGGCGGCGACGTGGCCCGCGCCGAAGCCGAGTGGGGCGGGCGCGTGCGGACTTCCGAAATCAACGTGCCGCCGATGAGCCTCGCCGAGGGGCTGGCCCGCGTCATGGCCCGCCCCGAGCGCGGCGAAGTCTTCGAGCGGGCGTGGGCGCTGGCAAAAGCGACGCTGTAAGCGGCAATCACTCGCAACAGCGGGAAAACGGCGCTTCGGACTCCTGTCCGGGCGCTTTTTGCTGACAGAGGGCCGGTGAGGGCGTATGGTGTTTTGTCCGCCCCACTGTTTTCCCGTTTTCCTGGAGGTGTCATGCGTTTTCCCGCTCCCCTGTTTTTGACTGCTCTGCTGCTGCTCGGCGTGCCCGCAGCGGCCCAGACTGTTTCCGCCCAGCCCGCGACGGCTCAGACCCCAGCCACCCAAACCCCAGCGGCTCCGGCAGCCGCCAGTGCCCAGCCCACCCTCCCGGCAGGCGTGCGCTTCGTGACCGAGGTCGAGGGCATCCGCGAGTACCGGCTGGGCAACGGCCTGCGCGTCCTGCTGTTTCCCGACACGTCTCAGACGACGTTTACCCTCAACACGACTTATCTGGTCGGCAGCCGCCATGAAAATTACGGCGAAACCGGCATGGCGCACCTGCTCGAGCACATGCTGTTCAAGGGCACGCCGACGAGCGGCAACCTGATGGAGCAGCTCAGCAAGCGCGGCGCGAGCTTCAACGGGACCACGAGTGACGACCGCACCAACTACTTCGAGACGATGACGAACAGCGGCGACAACCTCGAGTGGGCCATTCGCATGGAAGCCGACCGCATGGTGAACTCGCGGGTCAGCGCCGACGACCTGAAAACCGAGATGACGGTGGTCCGCAACGAGTTCGAGTCGGGCGAGAACAACCCCTTCGGGCTGCTGTACAAGCAGGTGCGCTCGGTGGCCTTCGACTGGCACAACTACGGCAACACCGCCATCGGCAACCGCAGCGACGTGGAAAACGTGCCGATCGGCAACCTGAAGGCCTTCTACAAGACCTACTACCAGCCCGACAACGCGGTGGTCACGCTGGCCGGCAACTTCGACGAGGGGCAGGCGCTGACGCTCATCGCCGACAGCTACGGCAAGGTTCGCCGCCCCTGGCGCACGCTACCCCGGCAGTACACGGAGGAAAACCCGCAGGACGGCGAGCGCAGCCTGACCGTGCGGCGGGTGGGCGACGCGCAGTACCTCATCGTGGGCTACCACATCCCCAGCGTGCGGCACCCTGACGCAGCGGCGCTGCAAGTGCTCGGGGAGCTCCTAAGCGACGAGCCTTCCGGGCGGCTATATCAGGCGCTGGTGCAGACCGGGCAGGCGACCGCCGCCGGCAGCATCACCAACCCCGGCAGCGACCCCGGCCTCGCGACCTACGTGGCGATTCTCGGCAAGGACGACGACCTGCAAAAAGCCCAGGCCACGTTGCTTTCCACGCTGGAAAACGCCGCCAAGACGCCCTTTACCGAGGAAGAAGTCGCTCGCGTCCGCACCCGCGTCCTGAGCGGCTACGAGCAGGCCCTGACCAAGCCCGAAGCGGTGGGCGTCGGCCTGTCCGAAGCGATTGCGGCAGGCGACTGGCGACTGTTTTTCCAGGGGCGCGACGCCATCGAGAAGGTCACCCCCGCCGACGTGCAGCGGGTGGCGGCCACCTACCTCAAGTCCACCAACCGCACCCTGGGCGCCTTCATTCCCACCGCGCAGCCTGACCGGGTGGCCGTGCCCGCCGCGCCGAGTGCCGCCGACGTGCTCAGGGACTTCAAGGGCCGCGCCGCCCAGAGCGCCGGGGAAACGATTGCGCCCGAGCCCGACGCCCTTGAAGCCCGCGTGCTGCGCGAAACGGTGGCGGGGGCGAAGGTCGCCATGCTGCCCAAGAAAACGCGCGGCGAGCGGATCGAACTGGTCCTGAGCCTCGACTTCGGCAACCCCGAAACGGTCCGCACCGGCAGCGACGCCGCCGACTTCGTGGGGCCGCTGCTCACCCGTGGCAGCCGCTCGCTGACCCGCCAGCAACTGCATGACCGCCTGGAAGCCGCCAAGTCGCAACTCGACGTGAGCGCGGGTGCGAGCGGCGCCACCCTGACGCTGAGCACCGACCGCCAGCACCTGCCCGAGGCGCTGGGGCTGCTGCGGCAAGTGCTGCGCGAGCCAGTCTTTCCGCAGGCCGACTTCGACGAGCTGAAAAAGGCGGCGCTCGACGGCACCGAGGCGGGCCGGGGCGACCCCGAGTCGGTGGCGGGCCTCGCCCTCGGGCGGGCGTTTATGCCAGCGGACGCCAAGCGCGGTGACCTCGCCTACGTGCCGACCCTCGACGAGAGCCTGCAAGACACCCGCGCCGTCACGCTGGCGCAGGTGCGCGACTACTACGCGAAGGTGTGGAACGGCGCGAACGCGCAGCTCGGCGTGGTGGGCGACTTCGACCCGCAGACCATCCGTGAGGCGCTGCCCACGCTGCTCGGCGGCTTCGACAGCGCCGTCAAATACGAGCGGGTCAAGCTGCCGCTGACCACCCCGGCGGCGCAGGACCTCGTGCTGAACGTGCCCGACAAGGCGAACGCCATCTACATCGCCCAGCTCAACTTCCCGCTGCGCGACGACCACCCCGACGCCGCCGCGCTCGACGTGGCCATGCGGATTTTCGGCGGCGGCACCGACTCGCGCCTCTTTGCCCGGTTGCGCCAGCAAGACGGCCTGAGCTACACCGTCGGCGGCGGCGCCCACACCAGCAGCCTCGACGAGAAGGGCAGCTTCACGACCTACGCCATCTTCAACCCGGTCAACAGCGAGAAGGTCGCTGCCGGGATGCGCGAAGAACTTGCTCGCGCCCTGAAAGAAGGTTTCAGCGCGCAGGAAGTCGCCACCGCGCAGTCGGCGCTGCTTCAGGAACTGCGGGTGGGCCGCAGCGACGACGCCTCGCTCGCGGGGGCCCTCGCCTCGCAGGCCTACCTGGGCCGCACCTACGCCTTCAGCAAGCAGTACGAGGAGCGCGTGAAGGCAGTCACGCCGCAGGCCGCAGCAGCGGCGCTCAGGAAGTACGTGAACCCGGCGAACCTGGTGATCGTGCGGGCGGGGACGTTCAAATAAGGCTGAGTGGGGTGGGTTCATTCTCCCACAGCCGATAACTCTCCTCCACCCAGCGCACGCCTCCCCACCACCGGGGGGCGTGTTTTTTGGCCGCGCCGAGGGTGAGCGATTTCCTACGTCGGCGCTTGCCCGGCTCAGAAAAGCAGTCTCTAGACTCGCCCTATGAACCCCAACACCCCCGGCACCGACGTTCCCAGCGAGGTCTTACAGGAAACGCAGGCCCGTTTCATTCAGCGCGACCCCGAGCGCGAGGCGTGTCTGGAGCGGCTGAAAACGGGCGGCCCCCTCGCCGCCGAGTCGCCCGAACGGGTGGAGGCGCGGCTGACCCGGCTGGGCGTGCCGCAGCCCGAGGCGCAGGCACTGGCGCAGGGCGAGGCGGACGTCAAGAGCGTGGCGCAGCACCTGCCCGAAGACATTCGCCTGACCGCCGAGCGCGTGTTGGGCGCCAACGATCTGGTGGGCGTGGGATATCTCGACCAGGCCCGGTCATGCTCGCGGGCGGTGTGCCGGGTGGTCATCCGCGACAGCCGGGGCCGCACCCAGGGCTTCGGGACCGGCTGGCTGTGCAGCCCGCAGGTCATGGTGACGAACCACCACGTGCTGGAGGACGCCCAGACGGCGCGGCAATCGGTCGTCGAATTCGACTACGAACTGCGACCCGACGGCACCTTGATGGAACGTACCACCTTCGCACTCGACCCCGAGCGGCTGTTTCTGACCTCGGAAGGGCTGGACTACAGCTTCGTGGCGGTGCAGGGCGACCCGTCGGGCTTCGGCTGGCTGCCGCTCTACAGCAGCGCCGACAAGAACGTGCTCGGCGAGGCCCTGAGCATCATCCAGCACCCCAGCGGTGAACCCAAGCAAGTCGCGCTGCGCGAGAACCGGCTGGTGGATCGCCTGCCCGACTTCCTGCATTACGAAACCGACACTGCGCCCGGCAGCAGCGGCAGCCCGGTGTTCAACGACGCCTGGGAAGTGGTGGCGCTGCACCACAGCGGCGTGCCCCGCCGCAACGCCCAGGGGCAGGTGCTCAAGCGTGATGGCCAGCCCTTGCGCGCGGGCGAGTCGGGCGACCAGATCGACTGGCTGGCGAACGAAGGCGTGCGCGTCAGCCGCCTGATGGAAGACCTCCAAACCCGCACCGACGCGCAGGGCAAGGCGCTGGTGGAAGACATCCTCTCGCCAGTGCGCCCGCCGCTCATCGGCAGCCCGCAGGTCAGCCCACGCGGGCCGGTGCTGGCAAGTGGCCCGGTCACGGACGCGCAAGCTGGCAGTCCCCAGACCAACTCCAACGAGGCGCAGGCGGCGCGGGTCATTGACCTCGGCACGTTGAGCGCCGGGGCGGACGGGGCGTTGACGATGCCAGTTACGCTGAAGTTTCAGGTGAGTGCGCCGGAAGCGAAACCTGTGCCTGCACCGACTCCTGAGCCTACTCCCACGCCGGACGACGAGCCGGTGGACTTCCCCACTCCCCAAAATCCGGTCCGCAGACTCCCGCCCCACAACCCGGCGGCCAGCCTCCTTACCTTCCCGCCGACGACGCGCAGCAGGCCGAGCAGTACTACGCGGGCATGACGGCGAGCACCCCGCAGGCGCGGTTTCTGGCACTTTCGGAACTGCTGACGCGCACGCACCGGGCGCAGCCGCGCTACAACCCGGCGAGCGAGGTCTATCCCTGGGTGGACGTGTGGCCCGACGGCAAGCTGCGGTCCATCTACTCCGCGAGCGAGCATGACCCGCAGGAATTCATCGCCGCCGACCTCGCCGCGCAGGACCGCCGCGAACGGCTGGCTGCTCAGGAAAGTCTGGACGTGGACACCCTGGAAGACGCGGTGCCCTACAACTGCGAGCACGTGGTGCCCCAGAGCTGGTTCGCCAAGCGCGAGCCGATGCGCGGCGACCTGCACCACCTCTTTTCCTGCGAGCCGAACTGCAACTCATTCCGGGGCAACACGCCGTACTTCGATTTTCCCGACTACGGCGAGGCTCTCAGGACCGACTGTGGCAAGCGCGAGCCCGGCGAATTCGAGCCCGCTCACGGCAAGGGCGCCGTCGCCCGCGCCACGCTGTACTTCCTGCTGCGCTACCCCGGCGTCATCCGCACCTACAGCGAGCGGCACCTGCACACCCTGCTCGGCTGGCACCGCGCCGACCCGCCCGGCGAGTGGGAACACCACCGCAACGCCGCCATCTTCGGGCGCCAGGGCAACCGCAATCCGCTGATTGACCACCCAGAGTGGGCTGAGCAGATTGCTTTTGGGGAAGGGCTGGGGCGTTAGGAAGGCTCCGGATACCCTTACATACAGAAAACAAAAAAGCGTCCGGGTCTCTCCCCGGACGTGCTTTTTTTGCCCCTTAATGCAGCAGACTCAGGCTTTAATCCCAAACAGGCTGCCCACCAGAGCGCTCAGGGCCATCGCCGCCGCGCCCCAGAGGGTCACCCGCAGCGCGCCTTTCCAGAGGTTGGCGCCGCCCGCGTAGGCAGCCAGAGCGCCGAGCACCAACAGAGCAAGCAGAGTCACCACCGTGACACCCACGCTGACCAGGTGGTGAGGGAGCAACACCGCCGCAATCACCGGGATAATGCCGCCAGTCACGAACGCCAGCGCCGAAGCCAGGGCCGCCTGAAAGGGCCGCGCCCGCAGTTCCTCGGTGATGCCCAGTTCCTCGCGGGCGTGGGTGCCGAGCGCGTCAGCGGCGGTGAGCTGCTCGGCCACCTGCCGCGCCAGCACCGGGTCTACGCCGCGTGCCACGTAGATGTCGGCGAGTTCCTGCAACTCGAGCTCGGGTTGCTCGCGCAGTTCGCGCGCTTCCAGGGCGAGGTTGGCGTGTTCGGTGTCGGCCTGCGACTGCACCGAGACGTATTCCCCGGCAGCCATAGAGGTGGCCCCCGCCACCAGCGCCGCCACGCCCGCGAGCAGGATGGTGCCGGGGGTGACGCCACTGGCCGCCGCCACGCCCACCACGATGCTCGACACCGACACCACGCCGTCGTTGGCCCCCAGCACGGCGGCCCGCAGCCAGCCGATGCGCTCGGTGTTGTGTTTCTCGGGGTGGGGAATCAGAGTCGGGCTGGTCACGTTGCCATTATCACCACAGCGGCGCCCCCGAAAGTTGTCGCTGTGGGGGGCAGGATGGCAGGCGTCCCTTCATGCAGCGCAGGTCATGCAGCGCAGGCCGTTTCACCCCGCCGTTAAGCGCCCCGGCTACCTTGGGGGCCTGGAGGTGGGCCGATGACCGAAACTGCTCTGGAGAGCGCCCTGAGCGCAGCGCCGCAGCCAGCGCCGGACGTTGCTGACGCTGCCGCCGCTCCCGCCCCGGCCCGCTTTCGCTTGACTGCGCTCGACGCCTGGCGCGGCCTGACGGTGCTGCTGATGCTGCTGGTCAACAATGTCGCGCTGGGTGACTCCACCCCGCGTCAGCTCTCCCACGCGCACTTCGGCGGCCTGACGCTCACCGACCTCGTCTTTCCCTGGTTTCTGTTCTGTGCGGGCGCGGCGCTCCCCTTTTCCGCCGCCGCGATGAACAAAGCCGGGGTGACGGGCTGGCCGCTCTACCGCCGCCTGCTGGAGCGGGCCGCTCTGCTCTACCTGATGGGCGCTTTCGTGACCAGCGTGACCAGCCACCGCCTCACACTGGGCCTCGGCGTGCTGCAACTCATCGCACTCGCCAGCTTTTTCGCCGCGCTGCTCGGGCAACTGCGCGGGCGCTGGCAGGCATTGGCCGCCGCCGCGCTGCTGGCCGCCTACGCGCTGTTTTTGCACTTCACGCCGCACCCCGGCGGCATCGGCATCGTGTCGGAGAGCGCCAACCCGGTGCAGTACCTTAACGACGCCCTGCTCTCGGCGTGGGGGCTGCGCGGACTGCTGTCGGTGGTGCCCACCACGGCGCTGGTGCTGCTCGGCGCGCTCGCGGCGCGCCCGCTGCAACAGAAAAACCCCCGCGCTCCGCTGCTGCTGCTGGGGCTCGGCGTCGTCCTCACGGCGCTGGGCTACGGCTGGGCGGCGAGCGGGCGGCTGCCTTTTTCCAAGGCGCTCTGGACGCCGCCCTACATCCTCTACAGCGCGGGGCTGGGCACGCTGGGCATCCTCGCGTGCTGGGTGGTGGCCGACTCGGGGTGGCTGCCGGGGGGCAAACGCCTGCTCGCGCCGCTGACCATTCCGGGCCGCAACGCGCTGGCGGGGTACGTGCTGCCCATCCTCATCAAGGTCTGGATTCTGCTCGACTGGCAGGTCGGCTGGACTGGCAAGTCGCAGTCCATCGCCGCCTCGCTGCTCGAGATGGCGCGCAGCAGCTTCGGCCCGGTGGGCGGCGGCTGGACGTACACCCTCGGCTACGTGTTCGCCGTCTGGCTGGGGCTGGCGTGGATGGCGCGGCGGGGAATCATCTGGAAGCTGTAAACACAGGAGAAACCATGTTCAGAACGAAATACGCACTCGCAGGACTGCTGCTGGCGAGCGGCGCTCAGGCAGCCAACATCACCCCCGCCGACCTCCGCTACGGCGGCGACAACTTCCGGGCGCTGGCCGCCGAGTCGTACCAGCTTGCCGGGCTGAAGGGCGACTTCGGCAGCTGGCTGGCCGACGCTTATCAGAAGGGCGGGGTGACGCTCTCGGGCGGCAAGACGCTCAGCGAGGCGCTCAGCAACCGCCGCGCCGAACTCGCCGCCGCCCGCACGCCCGCCGCCAGAGACGCGCTCGCCCGCGACACCGGGGCCTGGGCGCACCGCTTCATCAAGAAAGTGGTGCCGAAATTCAGCCTGGAACGCGGCTTCGAGTTTGCCAGCATCGTCAAGACCGGCGAGCGGCAATGCCTGCTGCAAAGCACCATCATCGCCGGACTGCTGCAAGCGGCGGGGCTGGATTCAGGCCTGGTCATGGTCTGGAAAAACATGAGCGGCCAGGAAAGCAACCTCGGGCACGTGACCAGCGTGCTGCGCCTCCCCAGCGGCGCGGGCGACGTGCAGGTGGACGCCAGCGAGCCCGAGCCTTTCGCCACTCATCAGGGCCTACTCGCCTGGGTGGACGGGGGCTACCGCTTCCTCACGCCGACTTTCGGCCCGGCCAATCTGATGACCGGCTACGCGCGGGCGGACGGGAAAGGCACCGTCAAACCGGCGGCCCTCACTTTCCTGAGCCTGTCGTATCTCCGCTCGCAGTACGACTACTACCGCGCCGAGCGCGCGCCGGGCGGCGTGCTGGGCACCGGCGGCGGCAAGGCGACCCCGGCGGGGCTGAAAACCAGCGAAACCTACCTGCGAAAAGCCCTGGCCGAAGAACTGAACAACGCGCTGGCCACCGGCGTCCTGGGCACCGTGCTCCGCAAGGAAGGCCGCGACGCCGAGGCGAAAGCGCAGTACCGCAAGGCCGGCGCCCTGTACGCCGCGCAGGGCCACACCCCGGCGAGCGTGGCGACCAATCTGGCGTGGGCGCGAGCGGGCAAATGAGGCAGGTTCTCAGTGCCCCCCCCAAGAGCAGGCCCCCGTTGTGCGCGGGGCGCAGGGGTAAACACCCTATGCAGCTCTTTCATAATGCGTCCATGCGCCGCTTGTTTGCTGCCCTGTGTCTGGGTTCGGCCCTCGCCGCCCCGGCCTTCGCCACCCCGCCCGTCGCGGCTCCTGCCCGCCCTGTGCCTGCCATTCCGGCCACTCCGCTGCGGACACCGCAGCCCGGACAGGTGCAGCCGCTCGCGCCCGGCACCCGTCCCGCGCCCAAAATCCCGACACTGACGCTGACGCCTGCCATTCCGCAGGTGCATCAGGTGACGTACCTGAGCAATGGGTTTATCGAGGTCGCGCACGCCGTGATTACCGTGACGCCGCAGGAGCGCCCGAACCTGCGCCCGCTGGTGGCCCAGGTCGCGGCGGCGGTGCTGGCCGCTCGGCCCACGCTCAGCGAGGTCGACCTGAGTGTGTACGACCGGGGCAGCTACGCGGGCTTCGGCGGGCCGTTGCCGCTGCTGACCGCCAGCGTGCCGCGCGAGCGCCTAGGGGCGTTCCTGGCCTGGACGACCCAGCGCACGCCTTTCGACCGGGTGTGGGTCAACCCCGGCAACCTGCCGGTCTACCTCCAGCCTGACCGGGTGCGCGAAACGGTGCCCGTGCCCGTAGCGGTCAGCAGCCAGGAAACGGCGCTGGAACGTCAGGCCCGCAAACAGGGCGGCCTGCTGGGGGGGCTGCTCTACCGCAGCAAATTCCGCTACGTGCCGCTCGCGGCCCTCACCTTCGACGACGCGCCGCACCCCATGTACGAGCCGCTGCTGCTCGACATGCTGCGCCGCAGCGGAGTCAAGGCGACCTTTTTCGTCATCGGGCGCAACGCGGCGGCCTATCCCTATTTCATCCGCGACATGACGCAGCAGGGGCACGAGGTGGGCAACCACACCTACCACCACGTCCGCCTGCCGCCGCTGCCACTCAACGAGGCCGTCAACGAGATGCGGTGGGCGAGCGACATCGTGCAGAAGCTGACCGGCAAACCTGTGCGCTACTTTCGCCCGCCCGGCGGCGAGTACACGCCCCAGACCCTGCAAGCCGCCCGCTCGCTGGGCCTGAACACCGTGTTCTGGACGGACGACCCCGGCGATTTCCAGAACCCCGGCGACGCGGTGCTGGAGTCGCGCCTGCACCGCAACCTGCGCCCCGGCGGCGTGGTGTTGCTGCACGACAACGCGCCGGAGATGCTGAACGTCCTTCAGGGCTTCTTGCGGGTGGCGCGGCAGGAAGGCTACGCCCTGACCACGGTGGGCGGGCTGCCCAAGTAAAGCTGCACGGCGCACTTCATCTGTCCGTTAGGCACCGTACCTAACGTGACCTCACGCTCCCGGAGGTGATGCACTGCCCAAAGACAAGAGACGGAAATTCATCGACAGGAAAGAGGCAGTCTCCCCCGGAGCTGTCTTTTTTCCTGTCGCGTTGATAGTGGTTGCGGCGCATGGCACGCGGCCCCACATTCCATCTGACGCTGACCTGCCTTCCCTATGCTGAGGCCATGAGATTTCTGGTGGTTGAGGACGAGCTGGACATTCGTCGCCCGCTGGTCGCCAACCTGCGTGAGGCCGGGTACGCGGTGGACGAGGCGGGCAGCGCCGCCGAAGCCCGCGAACTGGCCGGGAGTTTTCCTTTCGACGCCCTGATGGTGGATGTCGGGCTGCCCGAGGGGCCGCTGGCAGGCTTCGACCTCGTGCGTGACCTGCGGGCGGCGGGCAAGGCGAGTCCGGTGCTGTTTCTGACGGCGCGCGACTCGGTGACTGACCGCATCACGGGGCTGGACGCGGGCGGCGACGATTACCTCGTCAAGCCCTTTCACCTCGGCGAGGTGCAGGCCCGGCTGCGGGCGCTGGTGCGCCGGGGCCGCGCCGAGGCGCAGAGTGCGCGCAGCTGGCGCGACTGCGGCTGGACTGGACAAGCCGCGCCGTGTTCAGGAGCGGCGAGCGGGTGGCGCTGACCGCCAAGGAATTCTCGCTGCTCGAAGTGCTCGCCTCGCATCCGGGCCGGGTCTACACCCGCGACGAACTGATCGACCGGGTGTGGGACGGGCGCTTCGACGCCGAGTCCAACGTGGTGGACACCTACGTCCGCAACCTGCGGCGCAAGCTGGGCGACGAGGTGGTGCAGACCATGCGCGGCGTCGGCTACAGTTTTCCCGATGGAGACTGACTGGGCGACCAAACGCAGCGTTGACGAAGCGGCGCGGCGTCCGCCTGCCCCTCTCCCGTCCGGCATTCGCCTCTTTTCCGTCCGTCGCTCATGACCCTGCGCGCCCGCCTGACGCTGCTGACCGTGACGGTGGTGCTGCTCTCGCTGATGAGTTTTGCCGAGCTCGCCGGGTGGCTGCTCTGGAAAGCGGAACTGGGCAGCCTCACCCGGCAGCTCAACGCCCAGTCGCAGGCGCTGCTGGCGGTGGCGCAGAGCCGCAGCCCCACCCTGGACGCCACCGCCGCCGACATTCTGGAAGAAAAAGGCACTGCCGCCAGCGGGCGCATCTACCAGGGGCAGACCCTGCGCTGGTCGGGCGGAGCCGATGGGCCGCCAGTGCTGGACGCGGCTTTCTTGCAAACGAGCGAGCCGCGCGCCGTGGAGCGGGTGGGGGACATCCTGGTCGCTTCCCGGCGTCAGGGCGAGTACGTCATTCAGGTGGGACGCAATCTGGAACCGCTCGAGCATCTGCTGCGGCGCTACGCCCTGCTCAGTGGGCTGAGCCTGCTGGCCCTGAGCTTGCTGGCAGGCTGGGTGGTCGCCAAGCAGGTGCGGCGGACGCTGCGCCCGCTCGAAAGCCTGGTGGGGCGGGTGCAGCAGCTCGACTCTCCCGACCCCATTCCCGCCCTGGAGCAGCCCGACGAGGTGGGGGCGCTGGCCCGCGCGTTGCAAAGCAGCCTCGACGCCCTGCGCGCCGAGCGGGAGCGCGAAACCCTCTTTCTGGCGAGTGCCTCGCACGAACTGAGGACGCCCGTGACCGCCATGCTCGCCGACGTGCAGCACACGCTGAGTCGCCCCCGGCCCCCCGATGAATTGCGCGCCGCCCTGATGCGCGCCGAACAGACCGCCAGCCGCCTGCGCCTACTCACCGGCAACCTGATGACGCTGACCTGGGTGCAGAGCCTCCCCGAGCCGCGCGCCGCCTGGCGACAACTCGACCTGCTGCACCTGGCGGGCGAAGCCGTCGACCGGCTGCAACCGCTGAGCCTGGGACGCGGCGTGGAACTGTGGCTCGACGGTCAGGAAGCCCCGGTGTCGGGTGAGGCGGGGCTGCTCTCAAGTGTTGCTGAAAACCTCATCGGCAACGCCATCAAATTCACCCCGGCGGGCGGCGAGGTGCAGGTGCGGGTCACGCCGCTCCCCAACGGCGGCGCGGAACTCGTCGTGCAGGATACCGGCCCCGGTTTTCCACCGGGCACGCTGACCGGCGCGTTCGTGCGCGGTCAGACCGACGTGGAAGGCTTCGGCCTGGGGCTGGCGGTGGTTCAGCAGGTGGTGGACGCCCACGGCGGCACGCTGGAACTGGGCCGGGCCGAAGGCGGAGGGGCGCGGGTCGTGGTGCGGCTGCCGTAGCTGGCGCGCGGCGTGTGATTTCTGCAACTCCCAAGAAACAGGCCGCCGTCCATCAACTACTGGAACGGCGGCCTGCTTTTCTTCTCCCTTACTCCAGCACGTACCGCACGCCTTCCTCAAACCCGACCTGCGCCGTGTCGCCACGCCCGAGCACCCGGTTGCGGCGCCAGGGCATCCAGTCGGTCTGTCCGCTGGCACTCCGCAAGAAGCCGCGCACGCCGACTTCCACGTAGCGGGCCGGGCCGCCGAGCAGGGCAGCAAGCCCCGCCCGCACCGCCTCGGCGTCACGCAGCGGGCCGGTCAGCCGGGCGGACGGAACGCCCTCGCCCTGGCCGGGGACCGGGGCCACCGGCCCGCGGTGCAGGGCCTGGGCGTGCGGGCGGTAGAGGTCCACCCGGAAGCCGTCGAGCACCCGCAGCGCGGCGATGGCCTGTTCCTCGGGCAAGCGGTCCACGAACGCGACGTGAATGTCGAGCTCGAAGCCGCGCACGCCCCTGTCGGTTTCGGGCTGCGGTTGGGTCATGCCTGCCGCTCCGGCTGCCCCTGTTGACCCTGACCGGCGCTGCGCTCCAGCAGCAAGCGGTGGCTCATCACGTGCGAGGCCAGCATTCGCTGCCAGTTCAGGGCGTCGAGTTCGCCGAAAAAGGGATGCCAGAAGGTCCGGTCCGGCGTGGCGCGCACCTGCGCCGAGACTTCCTCGGCGGCGGCACGGCTCTGCGCCCACTTGCCCTGTACCTCGTCCCAGGCGACGCCCTGCTCGCTCGGCAGCGAGGACTCCGGAGCCTGTCGCTTGCCGTCCTTGAGCACGCCGGGTTCCTGCGGCACTGGGCGCAGAGGACGGTCAGACAGCAGCAGGCGCGTCACGCCGGTCACCGCGCCGTTGATGAGCATCACGTGCTCGACTTCCTGCGCGGGCGACCACTCACGGCCCGGCTGCACCTGCTGCCAGTCGCCCTGGCGGGTCTGGACGTGCTGCCAGAAGAGGTCGAGTTCGCGCTTGAGGCGGTCACCCACCTCGGCGGGCGTAGCCCCGACAAAAGCGAGTACGGCGGGGTCTTGCAGAGGAGCAGTCATGCGGGCAGTCTACGGCCTGAGGCGTGGCCCCCATTCACCCGATGAACGTTTCCAGCACCCCGATGCCGTCCACTTCGACTTCCACCCGGTCCCCGCGCTGCAAGGGGCCCACCCCTTCGGGCGTGCCGGTGAGCACCACGTCGCCGGGTTCTAGCGTGACGAAGCGGGTGAGGTAGGTCAGAATCTGCACCACGTCGAAAATCATGTGACTGGTGCGCCCGTCCTGGCGGGGTTCGCCGTTCACGCGGGTCTGCACACGCACGTCGCTGGGGTCGAACTGAGTGACCAGCCACGGCCCGAGCGGGCAGAAGCGGTCGGCGGCCTTGGCACGGAACCATTGCAGGTCGGTCTTTTGCCGGTCACGGGCGGTGAGGTCGAGTCCGCAGGTGTAGCCGAGGACCGCGCCGAGCGCCTCGTCGGCCTTGAGGTTGCGTGCCCGCTGCCCGATGACCAGCGCGAGTTCACCTTCGAAGTGGAAATTCTCGCTCCAGCTCGGGTACTCTACCGTGCCGCCGGGTTCGGCGAGCGCGTTCGGCCCTTTGAGAAAAATGCCGGGTTCGGCGGGCAAGTCGCCAGTGTCGTTGCCGAGTTCGCGAATGTGGTCCAGATAATTGCGCCCCACGCACACGATTTTGCTCGGCTCGGCGGGCGCGAGCAGCCGCGCCTCACTCAGGGCCAGCGTCTCCCCGGTGCGCGGGCCGGTCAGCCCCCTGGTCAGGTGAATGGTCTCGCCTTCCAGCACGCCCCACTGCGCGGCGCCCCGCTGCTCCACACGAACAATCAACATGCGCCGAGCATAGCGGGCGAGGCCGCCTCACGCGGCTTTCCTACCGTTTGCCAAGTCCGGGCAGCATTTTCCATAAAGATTGCCGCTTTTCGGCTGTCAATTCCAGTCAAGTTCACGCTGGTGTTGGGCAAAAGGAGGACAATAGACGGCATGACCACCGGCGCCCCCCCTTTCTCAGGCTCCAGCCCCCAGACAACTCGCCCCCAAACAGTGGCCGAGAAAATCCTGTCGCAGCGGGGAAGCGCCGCCGTGTACGCGGGCGACCTCGCGGTGGTGGAGGTGGATCAGGTGATGGTGGTGGACTCCATCGCCCAGAGCTTTATCGAGCGCATGGAGCGCGACCTCGGCGCCGTGCCGAAGTACCCGGAGCGCGTGAGCATCGTGGTGGACCACGTCGCCCCGGCGAGCACCGTCAGCGTGGCGCAGGCGCAAAAAGAAGCGCGTGAGTACGCGGCCAAGACGGGCGTGCGGCTTTTCGACGTGGGGCGCGGCATCTGCCATCAGGTGCTGATGGAAGAAAAGCTCGCGCAGCCGGGCTGGATTGTCCTGGGGTCCGACAGCCACTCCACGACCTACGGCGCGGTGGCGGCGTTTGGCTCGGGCATGGGCGCCACTGACATCGCCCTCGCCGCCGCGAGCGGCAAAACCTGGCTGCGGGTGCCCGAGAGCGTGAAGGTCACGCTGACCGGCGACCTGCGCCCCGGCGTGACCGCCAAGGACGTGGCGCTGGAAATGATTCGGGTGCTCGGGGCCGACGGGGCCACCTACCAGAGTGTGGAAATCCACGCCGGCGACCGCTTCACACGTGGCGAACGCATGACGCTGGCGAACCTGTGCGTGGAGGCGGGCGCCAAGGCCGGGCTGGTGGTCCCCGGCGGCGAAATCCTGACCGACTACGGCTACGACGTGCCCGCCTGGGTCTACCCCGACGAGGGTGCCGCTTACGCCCGCGAAGTCGAAATCGACCTCTCCGCCCTGCACCCCCGCATGAGTGCCCCGAGCGAAGTGGACAACGTGCACGACGTGGCCGAGCTGCGCGGCCTGAAGGTGGACCAGGTGTTTATCGGCACCTGCACCAACGGGCGCATCGAGGACCTGCACGCCGCCGCCGAGGTGCTGCGCGGGCGCCGGGTGGACCCCACGACCCGGCTGCTGGTGATTCCTGCGAGCAGTCAGGTGATGGAAGAAGCGCTGCAAGACGGCACGCTGCTCACCTTGCAGCGGGCGGGCGCGGTGCTCGGCACGCCGGGCTGCGGCCCCTGCATGGGCCGGCATCAGGGCGTGCTCGCCCCCGGCGAGGTCTGCGTAAGCACGTCGAACCGCAACTTCATCGGGCGCATGGGCGACAAGGACGCCCACATCTACCTCGCCTCGCCCGCCGTGGCCGCCGCCACTGCCGTGATGGGCCGGGTGGCGCTGCCTGAAGATGTGGCTCAGGTTGCGGCATCTGCTTGAGACAGGACAGAAAAGAGCAGGCCAACCCGTTGCGATGGGCTGGCCTGCTCTCTAAAAGTGCTGCTCAGAGTTCGGTGAACTCGAAGCGGTCATACTCGCCGCCGCGCAGCACGCTCTCGGTGTGCTGACCCAGGTAGGTCTTGCCGGTCACGGCTTCCAACGCGCCCCATACCGCGCCCAGGCTGAAGGTGCATTTGCGGTCACTGCCCGGCGCTTCTCCCGCGCTGCACACGGTTTCCTGGGTGTCGATCATCAGGCGGTCCCCCTGCTGGTACGAGCGGACCACGGCGCACAGGCGGGTGCCGTCCGCGCCGATGGCCTGATTGAGCAGCGGCGCGAGCTCTTCGGTGGCGACAGGACGCCCCGCCACCCCGAGGTCATGGGCGAGCCGGTGGCCGCGCACCTTGCCGGCGTGGATAAAAGCTGCCGCCGCGCCGTCGGTGCCGAGGGTGTCTTCGACTCCGGTAATCACAGCCTTGAAGCAGACGACCGAGTTGAAGTCACCGAGTTGGGGCCGCAGGACATTGGAATCAGGCATGAGAAAGGCTCCTTTGAGGAAGAAAGAGGAAAGCAGGTGCGAGGAAAGGCCGCCTGAAATCAGAGGACGCTGGCGACGGCCTGTGCGGCGTCGCGGGCTTCCATGTGCAGCAGCCCTAGGTTCGTTCCCGCCGGCGCCACCACTGCCAGCACCCCCTTTGCTCCCACCGAGTAAATGAACACCTGTCCGTCCATCCCACTCACCGACATCTCGTTCAGGCTGCCGGTACCCAGCGTGTCGTTGATGCGCTTGCCCAGACCCAGAGCCGTCGCGGCCATCGCCGCCACACGGTTGGCGTCGGTGTTGTCGCTGAACGCCTGCGCGATGGGCAGCCCGTCGGTGGTCGCCACCATCGCGCCGCGCAGTTCGGGCAGCGAAATCCGCAGATTCTGGAGAATGGACTTCAGGCGTTCGGGTTTACTCAGCATGGTCATGGACGTGCTCCTTTGGGGCGGCCTGCACCGCGACTCGGCTCGCCGTTCAGGCGAATACTCTTATATTAGAATAATTGAATATTTGGGCCACTCGCTGCGGCCCTGAACGATTGCTATTCCACCTCAACGCCTCTGACAGCTCTCTGACCTGAGCGCCGGGCTGTGCGGTCAAGGCCGTCCCAGTTCAGCAGCGGAATAAATATAGTGAGGACGTGAAACAGAGCCACCATCTGTACAAAGCGGCCCTGTTCCGCGCTCTGGGGCACCCGCTGCGGCTGGCGATTCTCGATTCGCTGCGCGACGGGGAAAAGACGGTCACGCAGTTGCAGGACCTGACCGGCGGTGAGCAGGCCGGCATCAGCCAGCACCTCAAAGTGCTGCGGCACCAGCACCTCGTGACCTCCCGGCGCCAGGGCACCCTGACCTACTACCGCACCGAGGACGCGGCGGTCTACCTCTTTCTGGACCTGGGCCGTCAGGTCTACGAAAACCAGCTTCAGCGCCAGCGCGAGCAGCTCGACCACCTGCAAAGCGAGTCCTGAGCCGCGCCCGTACCCCCCTTTTTCCTCTCCAACCGACAGAGGTTTTGTATGCCCAGAATCTGGAAATTTGGCGACAGCGTGAACACCGACGACATCCTGCCCGGCAAGTTCGCGCCGTTTATGGCGGGCGAGGACGTGTTTCAGACCTTCGCTTTTCACTATGTCCGCCCCGAGTTCGCCGCGCAGGTTCAGCCGGGCGACGTGCTGATCGGGGGCCGCAACTGGGGCCTGGGCTCCAGCCGCGAGTACGCCCCGCAGGCCCTCAAGAAGCTGCACATCGGCGGCATCGTCGCGCCGAGCTTCGCCCGCATCCACTACCGCAACCTGCTCAATCTCGGTATTCCGGCCTTCGAGTACGACCTGACCGAGCTGCTGGAAGACGGCGACGAGGTGACGCTCGACGCCCAGACAGGCTTGCTCACTTACGCGGACGGCACCGTGCAGCTTCCCCCTCCGCCCGAGTTCCTCCGCGAGGCGCTGAAGGAAGGCAGCATCCTGGAATTCTTCAAGAAGCACGGGCGCTTTCCCGGCGAGGAGCCCGGTGCAGAGGCCAGCACGGAAACCGCCTCAGCCGCCGAGTAAGCCCAGCCGCCGCAGGAGCGCCGCAGAAAAAATCCACTCCTCGGGCTCCTCGGTGCCGGTCACGCGCAGCAGGACGCAGCCCCGGTCACGGTAAAAGGCGCTGATTTTGGCCCAGGCTTCGTCCTCGGAGGCGGCTTCTTCCTCGATGTCTTCGAGGGTGCCCCACAGGTCGCCGTCCACCTCGGCGCTTTGCAGGGCTTCGGCGTGGCCGCTCAGGACGTAGGGGTCCACCGTTTCGCTCGCCGGGTAGGTTTCGCCTTCGACTTTCAGGTCCAGGCGGTCGTCGCGTTCGTACAGCCGGGCGAGAAGGGCGTCCCACTCGGGCAAGGTCAGGGTCAGGTCGGCGAGCTGTTCGGTCATGGCGAGCAGTGTACCGGCCTGCTCCCCTTGCCGCCGCCCCGCGCGAACCGCACGGATTTCTAAAGCCGCTTCCTCATCGGGGCGGGAACCCGGCGCACGTCCGGCCCGTAGACTGAACCATCATGGGACGCCCGAATCAAGTGGTCACCTCTTCGCCCCGCCGCGCCCGGTCACGGCGCCTGCTGGCCCTCGCCGCCTGCGGCACCCTGGCGCTGGGGGGCTTTTCCTTGCCTGCCGCCAGCTTTGTTCCCCCACTCAGCGTGGGACAGGCCACCGCGCAGTCGGGCGGCGGCTTCGGCGGCAGCAGTTCGGGCGGCGGAGGCGGGTACTCGGGTGGCGGCGGCTACAGCGGCGGAGGCTATTCCGGGGGCGGCTACTCGGGCGGCGGATACTCCGGCGGGGGCTACAGCGGCCCCATCATCATCGGCGGGGGCGGCGGCTATTACGGCGGTGGGGGCGGCCTGGGCATCTTTCCTCTCATCATCTTCGGCCTGGTGATTTTCGGGGTGGTCGGCATGATGCGCCGCAACCTCGGCGGAGGCGGCGCGCGGGGCCTGAGCAGTCTGGGCAGCAGCGGCACCTCGCAGGCGGTCAGCGTGCAGCTCCTGCTCGCCGAGGGCGATGAGGTCAAGAGCGCCCTGCAACGCATCGCGCAGCAGGGGGACCCCGACACCAACGCCGGCCTCGCCCGCATGGTGCAGGAAGCCGCGCTGGTGGCGCTACGTCACCCCGAGCGCTGGGTCTACGGCAACGTGGAACGGGCGCAGGGCTCGGCGAGCGCGGCGGGCAACCAGGTGGGCGCCTGGGCCACCGAGGCCCGCGCCGCTTTTCAGGAG
This sequence comes from Deinococcus radiodurans R1 = ATCC 13939 = DSM 20539, assembly GCF_000008565.1. Taxonomy (GTDB): domain Bacteria; phylum Deinococcota; class Deinococci; order Deinococcales; family Deinococcaceae; genus Deinococcus; species Deinococcus radiodurans. The sequence goes on from NC_001263.1 coordinate 1,637,019, forward strand.
CAGACCACCAGCAACTACCAGAACAACGACCCCAACACCGGGTTTCAGCACCGCACCGACTACAGCTACAACAAGGAAGTCGCGGACATGTACCTCGCCGTGACCATCGCCGTCGCCGCGCAGACTCTGGGTAATTTGCCCCCTGCCGGAGTCACCACCGCTGCCGAAGCCCGCGCCGCGCTGCTCGCCATCAGCGGCGTGACCGAGGGCGACCTGATCCGCGCCGAGGTCATCTGGAGCCCCGACACCGAGGGTGAATTTCTCAGCGAGGACGAGGCCATCGTGAAATACCCCAAGCTGACCAAGCTGTAACGCAGAGCAGGAAGAAGGGACGGCCCGCCCTGCGGTGTCCGTCCCTCTTTGCGGCCCGCGGCTTCAGCGTCCGGCCTGCACCACGATGCCTTCTTCCTCACTCATCCGCACGATGTTGGCGAGGGTGTGAATCGGCACGTTCAGGTCGGCGAGGTGCTGGCGTCCGCCTTCGAATTCCTTTTCGATGACGCAGCCGAGGCCGAGCAGGGTCGCGCCGCTGTCGGCGATGATCTGACTGAGCGAGCGCAGGGTGCCGCCCGAGGCGAGAAAGTCGTCGATGACGACCACGCGGTCCTGCGGCCCCAGGTACTCGGAGCTGACGAAGAGGTCCACCGTGCCGCCCTTGGTGCGGCTGACCGACTGCGCCGTGTAGACCTGCTCGCTCATGGTCAGCGGCTTTTTCTTGCGGGCGTAGACCATCGGCACGCCGAGCTCGGCGGCGGTCATGATGGCCGGGGCAATGCCACTCACCTCGATGGTCAGCACCTTGGTCGGCGCGAGCGGCGCAAAATGCCGGGCGAACGTCTCCCCCATCTCGCGGGTCAGCGCGGGGTGAAGCTGGTGGTTGACCAATCCGTCTACTTTGAGAAACCCGCCCGGAAGAACCCTGCCTTCGCGCTTAATCGCCTCGACCAATGACTGCATACGGCAAAGTGTAATGGACGCTGGCGGCTCAGTTCGATCGGCTCAGTTCGTCCGGGGGCCGTACTCGTAGACCGCCTGCCAGGGCTTGTACTGGGTGTCCACCCGGTCGGTGCGCGCGCCCGCCGCGTCCTTGATGGTGCGGGTGATGTAGAGCAATGGTTCGTGCAGTTTTGAGGTCACAAAGAAAGACCCACCGAAAATGGGGCTGTGAACACACCGCTTCCAATGGGTCTAATGGCTATCCTACAGTACGTTCTCAGCGCGGTCCCGCTGCGCAAGACGCAGCGGAATTTTCTGACCGTGCTGCTTAGCGTATTTCTCGCTGTTCCTGGACGGCTGAACGTCCTGAACCTCTCCCGATATGCGGCCTGCTCAGAGAGTACGATCCGTCGTTGGCTGCACCGAAGTGACCCCGGGGCCATTCCCTGGGGCGCAGTACACCGGGCGACTGTGAGCACGGCGATTGAGAGTGGGCTGATCAGCCCACTGTGCGTTCTGGCCATCGACGCCTCTTTTCACCGCAAATCTGGTCAGCACACCGCACACCTCGGCTCGTTCTGGAATGGCTGTGCCGCACGGACCGAACGTGGGATCGAGCAATCCTGCTGTGCCCTGATTGACGTCCAGCACCGACAGGCATTTACGGTCGATGTCCGTCAGACCCGGACCGGGTCTGAGGCCCCGAGTCGTCTGGAACAGGCCGCTGACCAGCTGGATGACGTGTTGCTTGATCTCCAGACTGTTCCACGGCTTGATCTGGCCGCTGTGGTTGCGGATGGGAACTATGCGAAAGAATCCATGGTGGAGACCGTGACCGGTCACGGTCTCCCATTCATCTCCAGATTTCCTCGCAACGCCAACCTCAAGTATCTCTATACCGGCGAGCATCCCAGACGACGCGGACGGCCAAAAAAGTTCGACGGCAAGGTGGATTTCAGCGACTTGCAGCGCTTTGACCTCGTTTCTGAAACGTCGACCGAGCGGGTGTGGACTCAGGTGGTCTGGAGCGTGCAGTGGGCGCGAGAAGTGCGTGCAGTCGTCATCCAGCAGGTCGGTAAAAAGGGTCAAGTGACGGGTTACGCGGTGCTGTTCAGCACCGCTGTGACGATGCCCGCTCATGAGGTCATTGCGCTGTACCGGAGCCGTTTCGAGATTGAACTGATCTTCCGGGATGCCAAGCAGTTCCTGGGAGGCCAGGATGTGCAATTGCGGTCACAGCCAGGCATTGAGGCGCATTGGAACGTGGTCTTGCTGACCCTGAACCTCTGTCGCCTTGAGGCCCTGCGAGCAGCAGAGGGCGGACAGAATCTGGTGTTCAGTCTCGAAGACATGAAACGCAGGGCGTATAACGCCCTGCTGGCCCAAGTGATTTTGTCCAAGTTGGATCTCTCGGCCCGCTTTGAAGAATTAGAACATCTGCCGTCCAGTCCGCTAAATTTCGGCCTCAAAGCCGCCTAAAACTGCACGAACCATTGGTAGAGGTTGTAGCCGTCCTGCGCCCAGTCCACCTGCTTGCTCGCGCCGGCGGGCAGGTTGGGGTTGAAGACGTACTGCGGCGCCGGGTGCGGCGAGCGCGAGAGAATGACGGCGGGCGAGACACTCACCGTGCGCTGCGGCTTGGTGCCCCACACCTGGATTTCGAGGCGGCTGGCGTTGTTGTTGTTCACCGTGCGAATCAGGATGGGCGCCCCGGTGTCGTTTTTCATCTTGAGGTCCACGCCGGGGTCGTACACGGCGGCCTCAAAACCGACTTCCGGCTCGTAGTACTTGACGCGGTAGGAGTGCTGGTTGCGCTCCACGACGGGCAAACCGGCCTGATACAGCGCCCGGAACGCCGTGGTGCTCACCTGGCATACGCCCCCGCCGAGGCCGTCCACCGTGCGCCCGCCGCTGATGATCAGCCCACCCACGAAGCCGTTTTCGGGGCTGATGCCGCCGAGCGACTGGAGGAAGCTGAAGTTCTCGCCCGGCGCGACCACCGTGCCGTCGATCTTGGCCGCCGCGTTGGCGACGTTGGTGCGCCGCTCGGCAGAGCTGCCGTAATACGTGCTGCTGCCGCTGGCAATGAGTTGCAACTTGGCCGGGCTGGGCAGGTCCGCGAGCTTGATGGCGGGCTGCTGCTGCACCGACGGGAAGGTAATGGTCGTCTTGGTGGGGTCGAGCAGGCCTTTGCGGAAGGCTTCGAGGCCCTTTTGCGGATCGGTCACGCGGCCCGGCTTTTCGCCGACCTTGCCCCAGACGCCGTCTCGCCAGGCATAACGGGCGTTTTGTGCGGGCTGGTCGAGCTGGTAGCTCAGGCTCTCGAACGCGCCCTTGAGGGTCTTGTCGTCGAGGACGATGCCCTCGGGCTTGACCCAGTAGAGGTTGGCGACCTGTAGCGGCCCGAGCGACCCGGCGCGGTCCGAGCCGTCGAGCTTGACGGTCACGCCGCGCATCAACTTGTTGCCGAGTTCGGCGTGCTTGCTCAGCTCGGCGGCGGTGTACTGGGCGGGCCACTCGGTCAGCGGCACCTTCAGCACCCGCTGCGAGGGGTCGGCGGCGAACGCCTTGGCCGCCGCTTCCGCGTTCGCCTTGCGGCCCGGCGTGTCGGGGGTCAGCACGGCGTAGCGGCGTGTTTTGGGGTCAAAGCCGACGGTGGCGTTCACCGGCTGCGTCGCCAGATCAGCGGTCAGCTTGCCGATGGTCGCCTGCGCCACGGCGGGGTCCACCTTCGTCACCAGCGGCACGTCCTGCGCCTTCGGCTGGGTCAGGTTCATCTGGCCCAGCACGCCCAGCGCCCGCTCGGTCCAGGGGCGGGCGTCACTGAGCTTACGGGCGGCGGCGAGGCTCGCCTGCGGGTCCACCTGGTAGCCCAGCTTGCCTGCGCTGAGGGTCCAGCTTTTGCCCGTGCCAGTGGCCTGCACTTCAATCTTCGGCTCCTTGGCCTGCGTTTGCTCGCGCACGGCAATGAGGGCCGCGTCGGGGGTCATGCCGCCCACATCCACGCCGCCCACCCGCAGTCCGGGGGCCAACTTGTCCGCCTGCGCCGACATTCCCAGGGCCAGGGCGCCGCCCAGTAGTCCCACAGCACCCAGGCCCAGGAGTGCAGTCTTCGTCGCTCGCGTCATCACTCCCTAGTGTATGCAAAAAACGGCTCCAAAGCGAAAAAGTGGACAGGCAAGCGGGACGTTTTGGTGTTACTCGTTCAGGTCTTCCTCGGCGGTGCGCTTGAGCGGATTGTTGCGGGTGATGGGTGTCTCGACCTCCGCGCCCAGTCGGGGCTGGTCACTCTCGCCGGGACCGGGCAGGAAGCGGTTCGTCAACGCCATCACGTCGGCGGTGAGCTGCGGGGCAAACGCCTGGACATAGCGCGCCATCAGAGCGGGGCCGCCCACCATCACCTCGGCGTCGCCGCGCACCAGGGCGTCGGTGATGCGCTGGGCCGCCGTCGCCGCGTCGAGCGAGATGACCGGCAGGTTGTCGATGGTGGCGAACAGGGCATATTCCTGCTCGTACTGGCCCTTGACCGTCGCCTGGCGGGGGCTGCCGGTGCGCATCAGTCCTGGGCAGACGGTGGTCACGGTCACGCCGTGCGCGGCGAGTTCGGAGCGCAGGCCCTGGCCCAGCCCCACCGCCGCGAATTTGCTCATGGAATACGGCACGAGGTGCGGCACCGCCACCTTGCCACCTATCGAGGTGACGAGCAGCACCCGGCCCTGGCGGCGGCTGAGTTGCGGCAGCAGCGTGCGAACCAGCCGCAGCGGGGCAAAGGCGTGAATCTCCATCACGTCACGGAAATCCTGTTCGGTCATGTTGGCGAGCGGCCCCGACTGAATCAGGCCCGCACAGTGCAGCAGCACGTCCACGTCGCCGAACGACTGCGCGGCGTCCAGGATGTGCTGCCCGGCGCCGGGGTCGGTCACGTCGGCGGCGATGATCTGGACTTCGGCGCCGCGCCCGCGCAGGTCTTCGGCGGCCAGCCGCAGGTCGCGCTCGGTGCGAGCCACGAGGGTGAGCCGTGCTCCCCGCCCCGCGAGTTCACGCCCCAGCGCGAGGCCCAGGCCGCGTGAACCGCCGGTCAGCAGGACGTGTTTGCCTTGCAGGTCGTAGCGGGGAACAAAAGCGCGGCGACCCGCGAGGGCGGCGACTCCGGCGGCGAGCAGCAGACGTTTGGGCAGACGCATACCTCAGTGTGGCGCGGCGCAGCCCCCGGCACCGTTTAGAGTGAAGGCACGGTTTAGAGTGGGGGCCGGTTTAGAGTGGGGGCATGGACAAGCCCGGCCCCACGTCGCCCCAGCCGACCCTGTTCGAGCGCATCATCGCCCGCGAGATTCCCAGTCAGGTGGTCTACGAGGACGACGACTACATCGCCATCAAGGACATTGCGCCCAAAGCGCCTATTCACCTGCTGGTGATTCCCAAGCGCGTGACCACGCGGGTGGACGAAATCACCGACCCGCTCGAAATGGGCCGGCTGTGGCTCAAGGCCACCGAAATTGCCCGCGAGCAGGCCCCCGACTACCGCCTGGTCGTCAACTGCGGCGCGGGCGGCGGCCAGATGGTCTTTCACACCCACATTCACATCCTGGCGGGCTGGGAGGGCGGCCCGGACAGCGACACCTGATGCCGGACGCACCATTCGACGCCGTGCTGTTCGACCTCGATGGCGTGCTCGTCGAAAGCGAAGGCATCATCGCTCAGGTGTGGCAGAGCGTACTGGCGGAGCGTGGCCTGCACCTCGACCTCACGGAAATCGCCATGTATTTCACCGGGCAGCGCTTCGATGGGGTGCTGGCGTACCTCGCGCAGCAGCACGACTTTGTGCCTCCGCCAGATTTTCTGGACGTGCTCGAAACCCGCTTCAACGCGGCCATGACCGGCGTGACCGCCATTGAAGGCGCCGCCGAGACGCTGCGGGCGCTCCGTGCAGCGGGCGTGCCCTTCGCCATCGGCAGCAACAGCGAGCGCGGGCGGCTGCACCTCAAACTGCGGGTCGCCGGGCTGACCGAACTCGCGGGCGAACACATCTACGACCCCTCGTGGGTGGGCGGGCGGGGCAAGCCGCACCCCGACCTCTACACGTTTGCGGCGCAGCAACTCGGCATACTGCCGGAGCGCTGCGTGGTCATCGAGGACAGCGTGACCGGCGGCGCGGCGGGGCTGGCGGCGGGCGCGACCCTCTGGGGACTGCTGGTGCCGGGTCACCCCCATCCCGACGGCGCGGCAGCTCTCTCGCGGCTGGGCGCGGCCCGGGTCCTGACCTCGCACGCCGAGTTGCGGGCGGCCCTGGCCGAAGCGGGCTTACTCACGCCCGCGCTGACTCCTGACCTTTCCTGAAGGCGGGCTTCAGCGCGAGGTCAGCCGCCGGGCCTAAGCTGACCGCATGACGACTGGACGTTTGGCAAAGTTCTCGCTGCTCGCCCTCGGCGCGGGGCTGCTCGCCGGGTGCGCCGTGACCGGCCCTGGCAACCTGCGCGTGCACGAGGCGACACTGTATGGCGCCGGAGCGCAGCGCATCGTGTGGGTGTACGGCGACCTCGGCAGCAATCCGAGCAGTTCGCTCAAGCTCGGGCAGGAAACGGTGACCTTGCGGGCACAGGTCAGCGACCCGCTCGCCACGCCGGGGTCGCTGAGCGTGAACGGCAAGGCCGCCTACGTGGGCCGCATCGACAACCCAGTGGTGCGCCTGACGCTGGGGCAAGACGCCGGGGGCCGCTTTACCGTGACGCCGCTGGCGGGCACCCGCGTGCAGTCGGTTTACTACACCGACGGCGCCCGCTGGCAGAAACTGAGCGCCGCTTCCGGCCTCGCCACCGCCAGCAGCGCGAACGGGCTGCGCGGCGCGGGGCAACTCACCGACGCCGAGGCCGACGCCCTGACCCGCGCCCTGTCGAACCAGGGAGTGCTGGCGGTGGCCGTGCTCGACGAGGCGAGTGCGCCCGACGCGCGCCTCAGCGCCGAGCCGACCCCACAGGAGCAGCGCCGCACCGCGCTCTACGTGTTGAGCAGCTCGCAAATCACCCGCACCACGACCACCAGCACCACTGTGACGCAGACCCAGACCACCACGGGCGGAGGCCAGAGCATGAACACCGTCAACCTCAGCGAGGTGGCGCGCGGCACCAACGCGAGCGCCGAGAGCCCCAGCGTGATCGTGGCCCGCAACGCCAGCGAAGTCCGCTCGCTCTACGGCGTCGCCTATGGCCGGCAGACCGGCACCCCGGCCCTCCCCAGCCTGACCTCGGGTGAAGCCCTGGTCGGTCTGTTCATCGGTCAGCGCGGCACGGGCGGCTACGGCGTGCGGGCGACCGGCGCAGATGTACAGGGAAACACCCTGAACCTGCGCGTCGAACTGACGGCCCCCGGCGCGGGCAGCATCACCACGCAGGCGATCACCAGCCCCTGGGTCATCGTGCGGGTGGGCGGCAACTTCAGCAGTGTGAACGTGACCGACCAGAGCGGGCGGCCTTTTCCGCAGTAAGGGCAAGCAGCAATAAAAATCCCCCGCCACGTAGCGGGGGTTTTCGTTGGGTCAGGCTCAGCGGTTGGGCACGAACTCGCGGTCGGCGAAGTCCCTCGCGGCGCGGGTCCGCGCTCGTCGCGCTCGCGGCTCCAGCGGCCTCCGCCTTCGCCCCGGCCTCCCGAGTTGCCGCCACGGTTGCCGTAGCCGCCGCGTCCGCCGCCGGAGTTGCCGCCCCGGCCATAGCCGCCGCGTCCGCCTTCGTCACGGTCACGGTAGCCGCGTCCGCCCTGGTAGCCGCCGCCGTCACGGCGTTCGCGGGTGGGCTGCTCGAACAGTTCGGGCAGTTCCTGGGCCACTTGCACTTCGACCTGACCGTCGAGGGGCGCGGCGGCCATCAGCTTCTCGACAAACTCGCTGGGCACGTCGGCCACGGTGCCGCCACGCCACTGCCGGACCTTGCCGAGGCGGCGGGTGTCCACGTCCACCGCGCGGGCGATGAGCGCCACGGTGCGCGGCACGCTCAGGCGCTCGCCGTGCAGAATCAGGGTGGTCAGCCCTTCTTCGCCGCTGAGCAGGCTGGCGGCCTTGGCGGGCTCGGTCACGCCGCTGATTTTGGCGAGGGCGCGGGCGAGGGCTTCGAGGCCAAGTTCGCTGAAGAGTTGCTCGGCTTCGGCCTGGAAGCCCTGGGCAGCTTCGGGGTCCACCCGGCGCACCATTTCACTGCTGGCGCGCGCGCTCGCCTGGGCGACTTCGCTGGGGGTGGGCAAGGGACGTTCCTTGAAGCGCACGCCGGTGATGCGCTCCAGGCCCATCACTTCGCGGTTTTCGCGGTCGCCGTACATGATGATGGCGGTGCCGGTGCGTCCGGCGCGGCCCGTGCGGCCCGAACGGTGCACGTAGCTTTCGGGGTCCTGCGGCAGGTGGTACTGCACGACCAAATCCACTTCGGGAATGTCGAGGCCACGCGCCGCCACGTCGGTGGCGACGAGCACGCCCACGCGCCCGCTGCGGAAGGCCCCGAGGGCACGTTCACGCTGGGTCTGGGCAAGGTCGCCGTGCAGCGCTTCGGATTCCAGGCCCCGGTGAATAAGTTCGTTGGCGAGTTCGTCGGCTTCGCGCTTGGTGCGGGTAAAGACGATGGCCTTTTCGGGGTTGTAGACGGTGAGCAGGTCGGCGAGCACGCGGGTGCGGCTGCGGCCCACCTTCACCTTGAGGTGTTCGACGGTCTGCGCGGCCTGTGACTTGCCCTCGCCCACCATGTCCACGATCAGCGGGTCCTTGAGGTAGTTGCGGCTCAGACGCTTGATGTCGTTGTTGAGCGTGGCGCTAAACAGCATGGTCTGGCGCTCTTCAGGCGTCTTCTGGAGAATGGTCTCAATGGCGTCGGCAAAGCCCACGCTGAGCATCTCGTCGGCTTCGTCGAGCACGGCGAACTGCACGGCGCTCAGGTCGAGGTTGCCGCGTTCGAGGTGGTCGATGAGGCGGCCCGGGGTGCCCACCACCACGTCCACGCCACGGCGCAGCGCGTTTTCCTGGGGTCCGTAGCCGCGCCGCCGTAGACGGTCACGGTGGTCAGGCCGACGCCGCTCTTGGAAAACTCGTCGGCGACCTGCTTGGCGAGTTCGCGGGTCGGGGCGACCACGATGGCGCGGGGCAAGCGGGCACGCTCACGGCTGGGCTCCAGCTTCATGATGATAGGCAGCGCGAAGGCGAGCGTCTTGCCGGTGCCGGTGCGGGCGCGGCCAATGAGGTCCCTGCCGGCGAGGGTGTGGGGCAGGCTCTCGGCCTGAATGGGGCTGGCTTCGGTGATGCCGCGTTCTTCGAGACGCGCCGCGAGTTCGGGCGCAATCAGCTGTGCAAAATTCATTTGTGGTCCTTTCGGGAGAAGTTCCCCGGTGACCAGCAAACGCTCCTGTAGCACAGCTTTCGCCTGAATGCCCGTCACTCAAAGTCAGTTGGAAAAAGGAAACTCTCCAGCCGCCTCAGCCTCGGTGCTGAGGGCGGCGTCCAAGAGAATAGACTACACGAGGGGAGGAAAAAAAGCAAGCCCGGCGGACGTTTTCAGCTCTCGGTCTTTCCCCGGCGCGGCGGCGCTCTCCCCTGCTCCGCAGAACCCTACACTTCGCCGTATGACGTTGCCGCTGCCCGACCCCATTCTCGACCTCGACGTGTGCGCCCTGGCCGGCGCAACCCGGCGCGGCGACCTGACCCCGTCCGAGGTGACGCGGACGTATCTGGCCCGCCTCACCGCCATCAATCCGGAGCTCCGGGCCGTCATCACCGTGAACCCAGGCGCGCAGGCCACCGCCGACGCGCTCGACGACATACCCGAAAAGCAGCGCGGCGTGCTGCACGGGGTGCCGCTGCTCATCAAGGACAACATCGACGTGGCGGGGCTCCCGACCACGGCGGGCAGCGTGCTGCTGCGGGGGCATGTGCCGGAACGCGACGCCCCGTTGGTGGCGCGGCTGCGGGCGGCGGGCGCGGTCATTCTGGGCAAAGCGAACATGACCGAGTGGGCCAATTTCATGACGCTGGGGATGCCCAACGGGTACTCGTCGCTCGGCGGGCAGACGGTCAACCCCTGGGGGCCGGAACGCGACACTGGCGGCAGTTCGTCGGGCAGCGGCGTGGCGGTGGCGGCCCGGCTGTGCGCGGCGGCCATCGGGACCGAGACGAGCGGGTCGGTCGTGAGCCCGGCGCACCAGAACGGCGTGATCGGCCTCAAGCCCACGCTGGGGCTGATTCCGCGCACCGGCATCATTCCCATCAGCCACAGCCAGGACACCGCCGGGCCACTGACCCGCAGCGTGCGCGACGCGGCCCTGCTGATGACCGTAATGTCCGGCCCTGACGACGCCGACGCAGCAAGTCAGCTTTTTACACCCGACCTCACGGTGAGCGAAAAAGCCCTTTCAGGAACGAAGATTGCCGCCATCCACGACGAGCCGAACGCGAGCGAGGCCGAACGCGCCGTCCTGAAACGCGCCGAGGCAGCGCTGGCTGCGGCGGGGGCGACGGTGAACGGCACGGCCTTTCCCACCCGCGCCGAACTCAAAGCGGCGGGCTGGCGGCTCGACGTGCTGGTGTACGAGTTCAAGCCGGACCTGAACGCCTACCTCGCCGGGGTGAAGCAGGGGCCGACCTCGCTGGCCGCCGTCATCGAGGGCAACGACGAGGACCCCGCAGCCCGGTTGCGCTACGGGCAACACCTGATGCTGGCGGCGCAGGCGACCCGGGGCGACCTCTCGGAAGGGGCGTATGCCCGCGCCCGCGAGCGCGACCTGCGGCTGGCGCGCACGCAGGGGTTCGACGCTCTGTTTGCCCAGGGGCACGGCGCCGTGCTGTTTCCCGGCATTCACGGCTGCGACCTCGCGGCAGCGGCGGGGTATCCCAGCCTCGCGCTGCCGGTGCCGCTTGGAGACGGCGCAAACGGAGAGGCCCCGCATGGGCAGCCGAGCGGCGTACTCCTCGTCGGTCCGGCAGGCAGCGACGGGCGGCTGCTGAGCATCGGCGCGGAACTCAACCGGGCGCTCGGCGGCGTCCGCTTTCCTCCGGAGCGTCTGCCGGAGTAAGCGTCCGGGCGGCGCTCCCCGGCGCCCGTGCGCCTTACAATCCTGGGCATGACCGCGCACGACAGCCGCCCCGAGCAGGCCAAGAAGCTGGCCGACATCGACTGGAGCACCCTCGGTTTTTCTTACATCCGTACCGACCTGCGCTACCTCGCGCACTGGAAAGACGGCGAGTGGGACGCGGGCACGCTCACCGAGGACAACCAGATTCATCTGGCGGAAGGCTCGACGGCGCTGCACTACGGCCAGCAGTGCTTCGAGGGGCTCAAGGCGTACCGCTGCGCCGACGGCAGCATCAACCTCTTTCGCCCCGACCAGAACGCGGCCCGGATGCGGATGAGCTGCCGCCGCCTGCTGATGCCCGAACTCAGCGACGAGCAGTTCATCGACGCCTGCTTGCAAGTCGTGCGCGCCAACGAGCATTTTTTGCCGCCCTACGGCACGGGCGGAAGCCTCTACCTGCGCCCCTTCGTCATCGGCGTGGGCGACAACATCGGCGTGCGAACGGCGCCCGAGTTCATTTTCAGCGTCTTTTGCGTGCCGGTCGGCCCCTACTTCAAGGGCGGGCTGACCCCCACCAACTTCATCACCTCGGACTATGACCGCGCCGCGCCGCACGGCACCGGGGCGGCGAAGGTGGGCGGCAACTACGCCGCGAGCCTGCTGCCCGGCTACGAGGCCAAAAAGCGCGACTTTGCCGACGTGATTTATCTCGACCCCGCCACCCACACCACAATCGAGGAGGCGGGCGCGGCCAACTTCTTCGCCATCACCCAGGACGGCCAGAAGTTCGTGACGCCGCAGTCGCCGTCCATTCTGCCGAGCATCACCAAGTACAGCCTGCTGTGGCTCGCCGAGCACCGGCTCGGGCTGGAAGTCGAGGAAGGCGACATTCGCATCGACGAGCTGGGCAAGTTCAGCGAGGCGGGCGCGTGCGGCACGGCGGCGGTCATCACGCCCATCGGCGGCATTCAGCACGGCGACGACTTTCACGTCTTTTATTCCGAAAGCGAGCCGGGGCCGGTCACGCGCCGCCTGTACGACGAACTGGTCGGCATTCAGTACGGGGATAAGGAAGCGCCGGAAGGCTGGATTGTGAAGGTGTAGAGCATTTGACAGGAAAAGACACCCTCACCCCTCGCTGCGCGAGGCCCTCTCCCATCAAGGTAGAGGGTCAAAGACGGACCAGATCACTCTGTCAAATGCTCTAAACGGGAAACGAAGTGCGGGCGGGTGCAGCAGCTCTCGCCCCTTTCTTTTCCTGCTGTGCCCCCGGTCATTGGCTATGCTGGAGGTCATGACGACAATCAAGACGTTGCCGAAGCGGGCCGAGGTGCCCCGCGAGCAGACCTGGGACATCGAAGCGCTGTACGCCACCCCCGCCGCCTGGGAAGCCGAGGCGGATGCGCTGAGCACCGACATTGCCGGGCTGGGCGCCTCCGCCGGAACACTCGGCGAGTCGCCGGAGGGGCTGCTCGCGTACCTGAAGGCCGCCGACGACCTCGAGCAACGTCTGACCCGTTTCATGTCCTACGCCGGCATGAGCGCCAGCGTGGACGGGCGCGACGCGGTGGCCGCAGCGCGGCGTGACCGGGCGAGCGGCATCGGGGCGCAGTACGGCAGCGCGGCGGCGTTTGCCCTGCCCGAACTGCTGGAGTTGGACGAGGCGCAGTTGCGCGGCTGGCTGGAGCGCGAGGACTTTGCCGATTTCCGCATCGCGCTCGAGCGGCTGCTGCGCGACAAGCCGCATGTGCGCTCGGCGGAAGTGGAGGAATTGCTCGGCGCGGTGCAGGCACCTTTTGCTTCCGAGCGCGGCATTCACCCGGCGCTGGCGAACATGGACCTCGATTTTGGGAGCGCGGGTGGTCAGAAAATCACCCAGGGCAACGTGGACCGCCTAACCTCCGACCCCGACCGCGAGATTCGCCGTGAAGCGTGGGAACACTACGCCGACGCGCACCTCGCCGCCAAGCACTCGCAGGCCGCCATGTACGCGACCAACGTGCGCCAGAACGTCTTTCTCGCCCGCGCCCGCCGCTACCCCGACGCGATTACGGCGAGCCTGTCGCCCGACAACATCCCCACCGAAGTCGTGACCACGCTGCTGGACACCTACCGCGCCAACACCCCCATCTGGCACCGCTACTGGAAGGTGCGGCGCGACTGGCTGGGCCTCAGTGAGCTGCGCGAGTACGACGTGAAAGCCTCGCTGGTGCCGCCGCGTGAAGTGAGCTACGCGCAGGCGGTGGAGTGGATTGCCGAGGGGATGGCGCCGCTGGGCGAGGAGTACGTAAACGACCTGCGCTTCGGCCTGACCGAGGACCGCTGGGTGGACTACGCCGAGAACGACGGCAAACGCCAGGGCGCCTACTCTAACGGCGGCGGGCGGGTCAAACCCTACATTTTCATGACGTGGAACGGCACGGTGGGCAGCTACTCCACCCTCGCCCACGAAATCGGGCACTCCATGCACTCGCTGCTCGCCAGCCGCGAACACGCCCCGTCGGTGCCGCGCTACACGCTGTTTCACGCCGAAGTCGCCTCCAACTTCAACCAGGCGATGAGCCGCAAGAACCTGCTGGCAAAGGCGCGGGCGGCGGGCGACACCGAGATGGAAGTGGCAATCATCGAAGAAGCGCTGAGCAACTTCCACCGCTACTTTTTCATCATGCCGACGCTGGCGGCCTTTGAGCTGGAAAGCTACCGGCGCATTGAAGCGGGGGGCACGCTGAGCGCCCCCGACCTCATTGACCTGACCGCCGACCTGCTGGGGCAGGGCTACGGCGACGGCGTGACGATGGACCGGGGGCGCAGCGGCAGCCTGTGGATGCAGTTCTCGACCCACCTCTACGCCAACTTCTACGCCTACCAGTACGCCACCGGCATCAGCGCGGCGCACCAGCTCTTAGAGAAATTCGACGCCGACCCGGAAGGCGCCCGCGAGAGCTACCTGCGCTATCTCAAGTCCGGCGGCAGCCTCGACCCCATTGACGCCCTGCGCGAGGCGGGCGTGGACATGCTCTCGCCCGAGCCGGTGCAGGCGACTTTCCGCACGCTCGAAGGCTATGTGGCGCGGCTGGAAGAGTTGCTGGCAGCGCGACAGGCGAACTGAGAATCACACTGAAAAACCAGCCTCCCCGACGCATGGGAGGCTGGTTTTTCACTGTTTGTTTTTACTGCTTCCCCGCCCACGCCTGCACCACTGCGAACTCGTAAGCGGCCAGGCCGGGGCGAATTCGGTCGATATTGGCCGTAAAGCGCGGGTCGTCCACCCAGTGGTGCGAGACCATCCGCAGCATGTCGGGCGAGCAGTCGTAGAACCACCGGTTGAAGTAAGCGCGCTGGGCCTCGGCGACGGCAGCGGCTTCGGGGCTGTCGGCGGAGGTGCCCGCATCCAGCAGCGCAGCTAGCGGGCGTGCAGCTCGGCGCCCTCGGCGTTCATGCGCTCGCGGTCGGCGGGGGTGTAACGGGCCATCCGCTCGGCGCTCTGGCGGTAGGCGTCCGTGTCGCCCCAGCGCTCCTTGACCTCGGCGTCGTACTCGGTCGGGTCGAACTGCTCGAACATCTGCTGAATTTTTTCCTTCGTCATAACGTCTCCTTCGCCGCGCTCGGCGGCACCTAGCAGGGAGGTGACGGTGTCGAGCTGCGCCTGCGTGCGGGCGAGTTGCTCACGCAGCAGTGCCGCTTGCAGCCCCAGGGCCTCGCGTTCCGCTTCCGGGGAGGACCCGAGCAGCTTGCCGATGTCAGCCAGCGAAAACCCCAGTTCCCGAAAGGTCAGGATGCGCCAGAGCCGCGCTACGTCGGCGGGCGTGTAGAGCCGGTAGCCCGCCTCACTACGGGCCGAGGGACTCAGCAGGCCCACGGCGTCGTAATGGTGCAGCGTCCGTACGCTGACCCGCGTCAGCTCGGCGACCTCGCCCACGGTCCAGGGGTCTGAATCTTGGCCCTGTGACATCTCGTTCACCTCCTGTCCCCGAGCTTGAGGCCTGACGCGGCGTGAGGGTCAACCCCCCGACCCGCTTCTGAGCGAGCTCCGTGTGCCGCGAAGGTTCAGACAGGCCAACGCCCGGCTGACGATTCTGTCAGGGGGCATCCCGTATCTTACGAACACGATGACGCTGCCCGACCGGTTCCAGCAGGCTGACGCGGTCCCTGACGACTTGCAGCAGCTGGAAGCCCGGCTCGCCGAGGCCGAGGACATCCTGCTGCGCGACTCGCCACAGGCCGAAGCGACGGCACGTGAGGTGCTCGCCGGGGCCACCGCAGCCGGCTGCCAGTCACTGGCTCTGCGCTCCCGGACAGTGCTGGGCCGCAGCCTGGCGCACCAGAAGCGCAACGAGCAGGCGACCGAACTGCTGGAAAGCGTGGTGGCCGAGTCCCGAAGCGCAAAAATGCCCGAGCTGCTGGTGCACGCCTGGTTGGGCCTGGGCTTGGCGCATCTCAACGAGCGGCGGATGGCGCGGGGGCTCCAGGCCTACCTCGAAGCTCTGAAAATCTGCGAGTCACTCAATGCTCCCGAGCTGTCTCTGCGCGTGCTGACCAACCTTGCGAGCGCCTACGCCAAACTCGAGCAGTACGACACGGCTCAGCCCTACCTGACCGAGGCCCACGACACTGCGCGGCAGCTTGGACAGCCGTTCGATCTGATGATCACCTCGCTCAACCTCGCCTGCGTTTGCCAGTTGAGCGGTGGGACGGGGGCGGCCTTGACCCTCATTGAGGAAGCGCTGCGCCACGCCAAGACGGTTGCCTCGCCCCGCTACCTGAAGAGCGTCCTGTTTCATTTCTCCCAGTTGCTGCTCGACCTCGACCGCCTGTCAGAGGCACTGACGTACTGCGAACAGGGGCTGAATACCGACAGTGGCTTCGGCACCGCGACGCCGCAGTGCGAGTTGCAAGTCACGCACGGCGAAATCCTCTATGGCCTGGGGCGGCCCGCCGAGGCACGACCCGCGCTGGAGGCGGGACTGCGAGCCGCCCAGGATCTGCGCCTGAACGACGCGGAAGGGCGCGCCCGGCGCTGCTATGCCCAGTTATTAGAAGATCAGGACGACTACCAGGGGGCGCTGGCACAGGTCCGTGCGCTCGCGCAGCTCGAACATGACCTGCGCGAGCAACTGGCGGCGGTCAACCTGCAACTGGAGGCCGAGCGCCTACGCAGCGAGACGCTGGCCGAAAAGCGCCGCCTGAAGGAAGAAGGCCGGACTCAGCAACGCCTGGCCGCGCAGCTCCGGCACGACGCGCTGACCGGGCTGCCCAACCGGCTGGCGCTGCACGAAGCGCTGGGCCAGCAGGTCGCCGCAGACAGCGCTCCTTTTGCCCTGCTGTGCCTCGACCTCGACCATTTCAAGACGGTCAACCACACCCTGGGGCAGCCGGCGGGCGACGCCCTGCTGCTCTATATCGGCGAGCGCGTGCAGGCCGCTGTCGGCGAGCAGGGGCAGACTTTCCGACGTGGGGGCAACGAGTTCGTGGTGCTGCTGCCGGCGGTCAGAGCCGCCCCAGACGCCCTGACCATTGCCCAGACCTTGCTCGACACCATCAACGAACCGCTGCTGCTCGATGGGCAAGCGCTGGTCGTCACAGCTTCCATCGGCCTGGCGCTGTTTCCCGAGGATGGCCGGGACAGCCTGACCCTGCAAAAGAATGCCGACCTCGCCCTGCACGCCGCCAAACAGGAGGGCGGGCAGGCCCAGCGCTACCGCAACGCCCTGAGTCAGGCGGCCAACGAGCGGCTGGAACTGACGCAGGCCCTGCGCAGCGGCATCGGCAACGGTGAACTGGTTTTGCACTACCAGCCCATCGTGGAGGTGAGGAGCGGCAAGACCGTGGCCGTCGAGGCGCTCGTGCGCTGGCAGCATCCCCGGCTGGGGCTGTTGTCGCCTGACCGCTTTATCGGACTCGCCGAGGACAACGGCCTGATCGTGCCGCTGGGCCGCTGGGTGCTGAACACGGCCCTGCGGCAGCTCGCCGCGTGGCGCGAGCACTGGCCGGAGCTGCGGGTCAGCGTCAATATGGCCCCCCGGCAACTGCAACAGCCCGGCAGCTGTCAAGAAATCCGCGACGCCCTGCGGGCCTACGCCTTGCCTCCCGACGCGCTGGAACTCGAAATCACCGAGCAGACCATCTGCGACGAGGAGGCCCTCGAACCCTTCTTGCCGCTGATCCGCGAGGGCCTAAGACTCGCCATTGACGACTTCGGCACCGGCTATTCCAGCCTCAGCCGCCTCTACCGCCTACCGGCGCAGATTCTCAAACTCGACCGCTCGCTGATTCAGGACCTCAGCGCCGACAATGCCACCGATGGCCCGCTGGTGTCGGCGCTGATCGCTTTTGCCCAGCGCTTCGGGATGCAAGTAACCGCCGAGGGCATTGAAACCGCCGAGCAATTGCACCTGCTGCGGCAGTGAAAGTGCGACCTGTTGCAGGGCTACCACTTTTCCAGACCGCTCGACGTGCCGAGCCTGGAGGCTTATCTGCGCGCGCAGAGGTCGCCAGAGCAGCCCTCAGCCCGCGCTTAAGCTCAGCAGGCTCAGCCCTGCAAGCTCCGGGCCAGCCACAGCCCCAGCGGCGCGAGCAGCAGCGCGGGCATCATGCTGCCGACGCGCACGCGCTTGTCGTCCATGCCCAGGCCGCCCAGCATCAGGTTCCAGCTGATGCCGACAATCATCAGGCCGCCCACGCCGGTAATCAGCAGGACGTAGGGATTGGTGCGGAGAATTTCGGGGTCGGCCCCGCCGAGCAGCCCGGCGGCAAAACTGCCCGCCGCAAGGCTGATGCCGCCCTGCACCAGCAGGATGGTGAGCGTGCTGAAGCCCACGCCTATCCCGTAGGCTCCTGCCAGCGCGAGCGCGGCAATGCCGTCGAGGGTGCTTTTCAGGACGTAGGTGGAGCTGTCGCCGGTCAGCCCGTTTTGCAGCCCGCCGATGACCGTCATTGGGCCAATGCAAAACAGCAGGCTCGCCGCGACGAAGCCCTCGGTGAAAAGGCCGCCGCCCCGAAAGCGCCGCTTGAGGCTGTCGCCCAGCCGGTTCA
This sequence comes from Deinococcus radiodurans R1 = ATCC 13939 = DSM 20539, assembly GCF_000008565.1. Classification (GTDB taxonomy): domain Bacteria; phylum Deinococcota; class Deinococci; order Deinococcales; family Deinococcaceae; genus Deinococcus; species Deinococcus radiodurans. The sequence continues at coordinate 1,655,025 of NC_001263.1, forward strand.
GTCCTTCTTCAATGCCCAGCGCTTCACCGACCACCACGCCCGCTGCCAGCGTAATCAGCGCGAGGATGACGCCCGGTACCTGCCCGCCGCTGACCTTGTTGAGGCTGCCCGCCATGTCGAGCGCGATAAACAGCGTGACCAGACTGAGAGTTTGCAGCAGCGTGCGCTGGGTGCGCTCCGGCAGCCGCCCGCCCACGGTCAGCCCGATGAGGGTGCCGAGGAGAACGGCGGCGATATTGATGAACGTGCCGGACAGTTGCGAAAACAGACCCATGTGTGAGCGGACTGTAGCGCGGCCCGGAGGCGAGCGGCGCGGGCGGGATACACAGCCGGGCACAAGAAAAACCCCCGTCACCGGGACGGGGGATGTTGGTTGCAGGGACAGGATTTGAACCTGCGACCTCCGGGTTATGAGCCCGACGAGCTACCAGACTGCTCTACCCTGCGTTACCTTCTCTGCTCTTTTTCTTGCTTCTGCGCTCAGGGGCTTCCTTTCGCGCTCAAAGAGAATAGGTCGGAGGGGCGTTTTTGTCAAGCGCGGCGTTAGCCTTCGCGCTCCTCGGTGCCGGCACTGATGACCTCGCGGTAGGTTTCGCGTACCGTGCGGACCAGCTGGCGTTCGCTCTGGGTGCCCATCAGGTCGAGCATCTTGATGACCTCGCGCGCCTCCAGCGACGGGTTCACGCAGGCGCGCAGCAAGGCGTAGTGCACCAGACTGGTGCCGGGCCGCGCGCCGCCCGCCGGGGTCCAGGCCTCGCGCAGTTGCGGCAGCAGCGCGGCGGCGAAACGGACGATGTCCGGCGCGAAGCGGGCAAGTTCCTTTTGCAACTGTCCCACCGAGTGCACCCCCACGTAATCGAGCAGCGAGGTCAGCCGCACCGGGCGCTCGGGGTCGGGCCAGTCGACCAGCAAGGTGACGCCCAGCGCCTCGGCCACCTCCAGGTCGAGCGGGCGCACCGGGGGCTGACCCAGCAGATAGGAGACACTCTGCACGTCGATAAAGACGCTCTCGGGCTCCTCCTGCACCCGCTCGGGCAGCGTGGCGGCGTAGTCGCGGCTCATGCGGGCGAGCGCCATGAACTCCTCGTCGGCCATTTCGAGCAGTCCAGCCAGCCGGTAAAACCGCCGCCGCACCTCACGCGGCACCGCCTCGCGGTTCTTGTAGCCGAGGTCGTGCTCGATTTCGGCCCAGGCGTGTTGCAGGATCGAGCGAATCTGAATCTCGAATCGCAGGTCGCTGAGGCCAGGGTGCGCGTCCAGCAGCGCCGCGAACTCGGGCTGCGACGCACTGGGCCGCACCACGTAGTGCACGCCCATGTAGCCGAAGCGGTCGGGATCGTGCATCTTCGACTTGTCGATGGAGTGGTCCCAGTCCACCTCGCAGCAGCCTTCGACCAGCCGCGACACCGCCGCCACGTCCGACTCGAAATAGGTGATAACACGCACGCCCACCAGGTCGGTCACGTCGCCGAGCGTGTGGTAGCGCCCCACCTTGCGCCGCAGTTTGTCGGCGAGGCTGGCGGGTTTTTTCAGCCGGGCGGTGACGTGGTGGATGTTGAGCCCGGCTTCCTGGAGCAGCCGGGCCATGTGGGCGACCGCCGCCGAGCGCAGCGCCTCGTACTCACTGAGCTGCGAGACATAGTCGGCCACCAGAGTCGAAGGCGAAAAGGGGGCGGAGGAAGACATGGCGACCCCCATGATAGTCCCCGGCGCGGCGACAGTAGACAATGTGTCGAACGCAGTAGCGCGGGCGCCGTCTCACCCACCAGCGCAGGAGAGCGTGCTACAGCAAGGGCCATGCTTCCGCTTCGCCGCTCGCTGCTGCTCGGTGCCGTGTCCGCCGCGCTGCTCTCCCCCGCTGCCGCCGCGCCGCGCCTGATCGTGGCCTACCCGCCCGAGGGGCACCGCGTCGCTTATGACCACGTGATTTTGGAAGGCAGCGTGAGCCCCGGCGCCCGGCTCACCATCGGAGGCCGCGCCGCCGAGGTCGCTCCCGACGGGCTCTACACCCTATGGTGGCCGCTGAGTCCCGGCCTCAACACCCTGCGGCTGGTCACCACCGTGGGCGGAGAGTCGAGCAGCCGCGTCCTGCACGTGACCCGCACCGTCACGGCGCCGCTGCCCGCCCGGCCCACCGCCCTGCGCCCCGGCAGCCTGACGCCGACAGGGCGAATGGAATTCTGGGACCCCGCCGGCGACTCGCCCGCCGAGCGGCAACTCGAAGTGAGCTTCGAGGGTTCGCCGGGGGGCCGCGCCAGTTTCCGGGTGGGAAGCGGCGCCCCGCAGGCCATGCGCGAAGTTCGTCCAGGCCGCTACAGCGCCACCTGGGTGCTGCCGCTCGGCAGTGTGTTCGACCAGGCGAGCGTGACCGTCAGCCTGACCGGCCAGGACGGCAAAACTGTGAGCCAGGCGGCGCCGGGCCGCGTGAGCACCGGCACCGGCCCCGCCACCGCCACCCAACTGGCGGGCACGGTGCGCGGGCTGGGCGTCAACGAGGCGGAGTATTCGCTGACCACCCTGGATGGCCGGCCCCTGCTCTATCCCCGCGAGGGCACGACCTTTCTGGCGGTGGGACGGCAGGGCAACGACCTGCGGGTGCGCCTCGCCCCCGGCCTGAGCGCCCTGGTCACCGCCGATCAGGTGGCGCTGACGCGGGGGCTGCCGCTGGCCGCGCAGCCTGGGCCGCTGGTGCTCGACCCCAGTGGGGCGGGGGGAACTGGCCTGGAAATGGCGGCTGGAACGGGCGACGACCTGCGGGTGCGGGTGCCGCTCGGCGGAGCGCGGCTGCCGTTTACGCTGGAGCAGAGCGCGGGGCAACTCGACCTGACGCTCTACGGGGCGCCTCCCCTGCCCACGCCGGGTGAGCTGCGCGACCCACTGCTCGTCAGCGCCGAAGTGAAAACGCTCGGCCTGGACACCCAGCGCCTGACGCTGCGGCTGAGCGCGGCGCAGGGCTGGGGTTTTCACGCGGGGTACGAGGGCAATGATCTGGTGCTCACAGTGCGCCGTCCGCCAGTCCTTGATCCGCTCAGACCACTGGCGGGGCGGGTCATCGTTCTCGACCCCGGACACGGCGGCACCAACATGGGCGGCGCGGGGCTGCTGGGGCTGACCGAGAAGTACCTCACCCTGCCGGTGGCGCTGCGGGCTGCCGAACTGCTGCGGGCGCAGGGGGCCACCGTGATTCTGTCCCGTGAGCGCGACGACTCTGTCGGCCTGACCGAGCGCGACCTGCTCGCCGAGCAGACCCGCGCCGACCTGCTCGTCAGCCTGCACTACAACGCGCTGCCCGACGGGAACGACCCGCGCGGCATTCGTGGGCCGGAGGTGTATTACACCTGGCCGCAGGCGCAGGCGGTGGCGAGCGCCATCCTGAGTGAGCTGCGGGCCCGCTTGCCCGAACTCGGCATCGGCGCGGGCCTCAGACCGGGCGCCAACCTCGCCCTGACGCGTCCGAGCACCCAGATCAGCCTGCTGGTGGAGCTCGCCTACCTGACCGACGCGGGCAACGTGCGGGTGATGAACAGTCCGGGCGGGCAGGAAAAGCTGGCCCAGGCGGTGGCGGGCGGCATCGCGCAGTTTTACGCGGCGCAGGCGGCAGGACGCTGAGGAACGCGCGGGTCTACTCTTCCTGTACGCGCTGGTACTTGGCCCGGTAGCGTTCGCGGCTCGCCGCTTCGAGCAGGTCGGTGGGGGCGGCGAGGTCCTGAGTACTGCTGGCGGTGCCGACGGTCAGCGGCACAGGCAGGTCGCCCATGCTCAGCGGGCCTACCTCTCTCACCAACGCCTGAGCGAGGGGGAGGACTTCGGAGGCGGCAGCAGGTTCGAGCAGCACGGCAAATTCGTCGGGGCCGGAGCGGAAGACCGCGTCGCCCCGGCGTTTCACCCGTTGCAGGCGGGCACTGAGTTCGCGCAGCAGCGCGTCGCCCGCCGCCCGGCCCTGCATGGCGTTGACGCGGCTCAGGGCGCCCACGTCGAAAATGACCAGACCGAAAGGCTGCTCCACCCGCCGGGGCCAGCGCTGCGTCACGCTGCGAATGAGGTCCAAGCGGTTGCCCAGGCCGGTCAGCGGGTCGCGCAGCCGCAGCGTCTTGAGCTGCCGCCAGCGCTCGAAGGCGACCAGCCCCGACCCCAGAACCGCCGCCAGCGAGACAGACACCCCCGGAAACACCACCCCCAGCGGCCACAGCGCGGCGGCGATGAGCAGCGTCAGGCCCGCCAGCGCGTAGCCCCACAGCCCGCCGCACAGCACGGTGAGGGCCGCGCACCCGGCGCACAGCAGCGCGGTGCCCCAGCCCGGCAGCCGGCGCAGCGGGGCCGAGAGCAAACTCGACACCGCCCGCGCCTGCCATTCCAGCCCCGGCGTCAGCCGCCCGTCGATGTCGGGCAGGTTGAGGCCCGGCACGCCGCTCGCGTTCTGGCCGATGAGGACCACCCGGCCTTGCAGGTCGGCGTAACGCACGTTGCCACCGACCAGGTCACGGAAAGAGAGCGTCTGAGCCGCCACCTGCGCGGGCGGCGAGTACCGCAGCAGGCGCGGCTGGGTATCGAGTGGCAAAGGCTGGCCCGCCTGCGCCGCCACCTGCCGGGCAAAGCTGGGAATAAGGACTGTGGCCGGGCCGCTCCCGACCGGGTAAGCCGTTTGCACCTCGCGCAGCGGGCCGCTGCCGCTGTTGAGGGCGCTGACCCCCGTGACGGTCTGCCGGGCACTCAGCCAGTCGAGCACCGGGTCACCGGGCGCGGTGGCGAGCACGAGGTGAGGCCGGTCGAACGCCGCCTGCACGGCTGGGTCAGGGTCACTGCTCCGGCCCAGCACCACGTCGAGCCCGACGACCTGCGCCCCGGCCTGCTCCAAGGTGTCGAAGGCCCGCAGGTAGAGCGAGCGCGGCCACTGCGGCAGCGGCCCGTAATCGCCGAGCGTGGCGTCGTCAATGCCGACGAGCAGCAGGCGCTCGTCGAAACGCGAGGGCAGCGCCCGGTTGAGCGAGTTTTCCAGAGCGCGGTTGTGCGGCAATGCCAGGCCCAGCGCCAGCCCCAGCCCCGCCGCCAGCGGCAAGGTCAGGCGGCGCAGCGGGCGTTCAGGGGAGCGCCACATGAGACTCGTTTCCCGCCGCATCACGCACGCTCAGCCGCAGCTCGCCGGGGACCGTCGGCGCGGGGAGCAGCACCCGAAACGGCCCAGGCCGCAGCGTACGCATTTGCGGCGTACCAGCGCCCTCAATGCGGAGTTGCAGCCGGCTGTCAGCACTTGCCGGCCCGTCCCTGACTTCACCGCTGAGCAGCAGGAGACGGCCCAGCGTGCGCCGCTGTACCCCGTCCAGCACCGGCGCTGCCCGGTCGAGCACCAGCGGAAAGCGCCGCTGCCAGAGCTGCCCCGAGCGGCGCACGCTGAGCGTCACGTCGTAGCGTCCGTCGGGGAGGGCGGGCAGTGAGACGGGCAGGGTGAAGACGCCCGCCCCGATCTCGCCGAGGCGCACGGTCTGCCCGTTCAGCCGCGCCTCGACCTCGCTGCCCTGGGGAGCGGTCACGCGCAGGTCGGGCGTCTGCTGCGCCCAGGGCCGGGCGGGGGCGCCGGGCAAGGTGAGTTGCGGTGCCAGCGGCGCGGCCCGTTCGCGGTCCAGCGCCAGGTTGAACTCGTCGAGGGCGTCGGGTATGAGAGGCCGCACCACGCCGCCAGCGGGCTTTTCCTGGCCTTGCTCCAGGCGCACTCCCGGCTCGCTCGGCAGCTCGACCTGACCTTCAAAGACCTTGACCAGCCCCGCCGCGTCCACCCGGAAGGTCGTGCCGCGCACGGCGGTGCTGACCACCGGGGTGGTGATGCGGTAGCCGCCCTGGCCCTTTTGCACCACGCTCCAGGCACTGCCGCGCAGCAGCCGCAGCGTGACCTCGCGTCCCCGCGCCGTTTTGTCCACCGCCAGCACCCCGAGTTCGCTCTGCTCGGTCAGGCGCAGGTAGCCGCCGCCGCTGAAACCGATTTCGGCCCAGGCGCCGCTGCCGGTGCTCACGCGGTCGCCGGTGCCGAGCACCTGTCCCATCGTGGCGCCGCGTACCTTTTCACCGCTGCGGTACTCCACGGCCCCGCGCAGCCNTCGATGGTGGCCGCGCCGGGGCCGACAAACTGCGCCCGGTACCAGGGGTCGGTCTCGGTAAAGGCCGCTGGGGGCCCGCTCCGCAKCGACASTGTCGCCCGCCCCGAGCTGCACAGTGCGGCTGCCGCTCGACAGGCGGACCCGCCCGGCAATGACCGCCACCCGGGGCCGCGGGCTGCCGGGCAGGAGGTCGGCGCGGACCTGCCCGCCCTGCACGTTCAGGTGCCAGCCCAGCGCATAGAAGCTGCCGCTGCCGGCGAAGAAAAACTGGCCCTCTTGCAAGTCGGGTTCCTGGTCGTAGACCGCAGGCGCGAGGCGCTGCCCAGCGTGATCTGCCCGGCGCCGTTTTGCAGCGTGACGCGCCCGGCCCCGGTCCGCAGGTGGTGCCCACCACGCGGGTCTGCCCCAGGGGCACCCAGCGGCCAGCGGCGTCTTGAACTTCGGCGCGCCCGCTCGCCGCCGCGACGGTGACCGCAGGCCGGGCCTGTGCCTGGACCTGTACCGCCTGTGCTTGTGCCGCCTCTAACGGCAGCGCGGGGAACGCCAGGCCCACGAGAAGCAGCGGCCCGGCCAGAACACGGAGAGAAGGGGAACGCTGGCTCATCAGGTTCAGTTTACGAGAAGTTTCTTTCACCGGGGTTCCGTGCACTGGAGACCGTGCAGGTGCGGGGGCGGTGCGTATACTCGGCCCCGTGCTTATCGCCCTCAGCCACGCCGCCAAGGAATACGGTCCGCTCACCGTCCTGCAGGACATCACTTTCGCCGTCGAGCCGGGCGACCGCGTGGGACTCGTGGGCCGCAACGGCGCGGGCAAAAGCACCCTGCTGCGGCTGCTGACCGGGCAACTTCTCCCGGACGGCGGGGAAGTGCGCCACGCCCCCAATGTGCGCGCCCGCGCGCTGCAACAAGACCCGGTGTTTCCGGCGGGCGCGACGATCGACACCGTGCTCGAAAGTGCTTTTCGTGACCTCGACGCCCTGGAAGCCGAACTGGCCGCCGCCGCCGCCGCCATGAGCAGCGGCAGCGAAGCCGCCATCCTCCACCACGAGGCGCTGCTCGAACAGTTCGCCCGGCGCGGCGGCTACGAGCGGCGCAGCCGCAAGGAGCAGGTCACGCTGGCGTTCGGCTTCCGGGGACGCGAGCACGACCCGGTGACCGGGCTCTCGGGCGGCGAGCGCACCCGGCTGGGGCTGGCGGCGCTGCTCGTCGAGAACCCCGACGTGCTGCTGCTCGACGAGCCGACCAACCACCTCGACATCGTGATGGTGGAGTGGCTCGAAGGCTTTCTGGGCCGCTACCCCGGCGCGGTGCTCGTCATCAGCCACGACCGGCAATTTCTGGACAACGTGACCAAAGAAACCGCTTACCTGCGCGGCGGCACGCTGAAGGTCTACGCGGGCGGCTACACCAAATTTCGCGAACAGCTCGACCTCGAACTCGAGCAGCAGGCCGCGCTGTTTGCCCAGCAGTCCAAGCAGATTGCCGACCTGCAATCGAGCGCCGACCGCATGAAAATCTGGGGCCTGGGCATGTCCAAACTCGCCCGCCGCGCCAAGGCGATGCAGGCCCGTGTGGACCGGATGCAGAAGGGAGCTGTCGCCGCCCCGCCGCCCGAGGAGCGCACCACCCGCATCACCTTTCACGCGCCGGAATCGGGCGAGGTGGTGCTCGACGCCCGGCACCTGACCCGGCGGATGGGGGAACGGACGCTCTTTGCCGACCTCGACCTCCAGATTCGCCAGGGCGAGCGTGTCGCCATCATCGGGCGCAACGGGGCGGGCAAAACGACGCTGCTGCGAACGCTCCTCGGCCTCGACCCCAGCGACGACCCCAGGGGCCGGGTGCTGACCGGGGCGCGGGTGAGCGCAGGCTACTACGACCAGGCCCTGCGCGGCGTGGACCCCTCGCAGACGCTCTACGACGTGGCGCGCGAGTACGTGCAAAAGGACCACGAGGCGCACACGCTACTCGGCACTTTCATGTTTCCCTTCGACCACCACGACAAACCCGCCCGCATCCTCTCCGGCGGCGAGCGGGCGCGGCTCGCACTCCTGAGGCTGGCGCAGGAAGACCACAACCTGCTCGTCCTCGACGAGCCGACGAACCACCTCGACATGGAAATGCTCGAAGCGCTCGAAGACGCCCTCGCTGCCTACACCGGCACGCTGGTGATGGTCAGCCACGACCGCGCCTTTATCGAGGGGCTGGCCGACCGCATCTGGCTCATCGAGGACGGGCAGTTCTACGAGTACCCCGGCTGGGAGGACTACCGCGCCAAGCACCGCAGCGCCGCCGAGCTGGAGGCCGAGGCCGCCCGCACCGTCGCTGCCGCTACCCCCAAAGTCGCCCTCGCCCCCAAAGCGAAGGGCCTGTGGCACCTCAAGCGCGAGGTGGAGGCCATCGAAGCCGACATCGCCCGGCTGGAGGCCGAACTGGAAGGGGCGCAGCGGGCCCTCGCCGAGGCCGACATGAACGCCGACTTCACCGCGCTGGGGCAGGCCGCGCACGAACTCGAAGTGCAGCTCGAAGACAAAATGGCGCTGTGGGGCGAAAAGCAGGGCGAGGTGGAGGCGAAGGGCGGCTGAGCCTCAGGAGTTGGGCAACGTCACCGGCACGAAATGTTCGACCACCGGAAACGGGTCGTAAAAATGGTGCAGGAGCGCACGCCACTGCCCATACTCCGCACTGCCGCGAAAACCGACGGTGTGCGCCTCCAGGGTGTCCCACCAGACGAGCAGGACGTATTTATGCGCGTCTTCCAGGCAGCGCTGCAATTCATGGCGCCGGTAGCCGGGGATGGACGCGATAAGTCGTCCGGCCTGCGCGAAGGCGGCTTCGAATTCCGCCGTCTGTCCGGGCCTGACATTCAGCATGGCGATTTCCAGTACGGGTGCAGTCATAAACCGACTGTAGACGGGCGGGGCCGCCAGCGAGAGGAACTGCCGAGCGCGGCGCATCCGCTACACTCGGCCAAACGTGGAATCACTTCCACACACCCAGCTTTCCAGGGAGGCACCAGAGAATGACACTTCAACGTTCCAGCGGCGTGCTGCTGCACCCCACCAGCCTGCCCGGACCTTATGGCATCGGCGAACTCGGCGCCTCGGCGCGGCACTTCGTGGACTGGCTCGCGCAGGCCGGGCAGCGCTACTGGCAGGTCATGCCGCTCGGCCCCACCGGCTACGGCGACAGCCCCTATCAGGCGTTTTCGGCGTTCGCCGGCAACCCTTACCTCATCGACCTGACGACGCTGAGGGAAGAAGGGCTGCTGCACGACACCGATTTCGAGGCTATGCCCGCCTTCAACCCGCGCCGGGTGGATTTCGGCACGCAGTTCGTGTGGCGCAACCAGATGCTCGACCGCGCCTACGCGCACTTTATTTACGGCGAACACGCCGAACTGACGGCGGCGTTCGGGGCGTTCAAGGCGCAGGAAGCGGGCTGGCTCGACGACTACGCCCTGTTCATGGCGCTCAAGACGGCGCACGGCGGCCTGCCCTGGAACGCCTGGGAGCAGGCGCTGCGCGACCGCGACCCGCAGGCGCTCGCCTCCGCCCGCGAMGGTTGGAAGGCGCCATCAACCGCGTGCAGTTCGTGCAGTTTCTCTTTTTCCGCCAGTGGACAGCGCTGCGTGAGTACGCCCGTGAGCGCGGCGTGCAGATTATCGGGGACATTCCCATTTTCGTGGCGCTCGACTCCAGCGACGCCTGGGCCAACCGGGACGAGTTCTACTTCGACGACCAGGGCCAGCCGACGGTGGTCGCGGGCGTGCCGCCGGACTATTTCTCGGAGACCGGGCAACTGTGGGGCAATCCCCTCTACAACTGGCCCAAGATGAAAGAAGACGGCTTCGGCTGGTGGATTCGCCGCTTCCAGGGCAGCCTGAAGCTGTACGACATCATCCGGGTGGACCATTTCCGGGGCTTTGCCGGGTATTGGGAGATTCCTTACCCCGCCGAAACCGCCATGAACGGGCGCTGGGTGCCGGCGCTGGGGCACGAGATGTTCGAGGCGGTGCGGGCGGCGCTCGGCAGCCTGCCCATCATCGCCGAAGACCTCGGGGTGATTACCCCCGACGTGGAGAAGCTGCGCGACGACTTCGGCTTTCCCGGCATGGCGGTGCTGCAATTCGCCTTCGGGGGCGGCGACTTCGCGGTGAACGACTTTCTGCCCGGCAACATCAAGGAAAACCGGGTGGTCTACACCGGCACCCACGACAACGACACCACGCGCGGCTGGTGGCGCCACGCCGACGAGAGCGAGCGCCACAACTTCCGCGTCTACACCAGCAGCGACCCGGGCGAGGACACCTTCGCCTGGCAACTGACTGAGGTGGCGTTCGGCACCCGCGCGGTGCTGGCCGTCGTGCCGCTGCAAGACCTGTTGAACCTGGGCAGCGAGGACCGCATGAACCTGCCCGGCACCACCGGCGACCACAACTGGACGTGGCGCTACGACCCGGCGGCGCTGCTGCCCTCACTCGCCGACCGTCTGCGCGAGCTGACGGAGCGGACCGGACGGCGGGCTTAACCGACCAGCGACCGCCGCCAGCAAGGAGCGGGGGCCGGGGGAACATCACATCCCCTGGCCCCCGACCCTTTACCCTCTTCCCCATGAAGCTCTACACCCGCACCGGCGACCAGGGACAGACCGGCCTTTACGGCGCAGACCGCGTGAGCAAGGCGCACCCCCGCGTGGAGGCCTACGGCACCGTGGACGAACTCAACTCGGCGCTGGGGCTGGCGCGGGCGCACAGTACGGACGCTGCCTTAGACACCGACCTCGAATACCTGCAAAACGCGCTGTTCGACGTGGGCGCCGACCTCGCCACCCGAAGCGGCACCCCCTACGAGAAAAATCTGGTCCGCATAGACGCCGAGGACGTGGCCTTTCTGGAAGCGATGATCGACCGCTACCAGGAGGCCGCGCCGCCCTTTACCGGCTTCGTGCATCCGGGGGGCACGCCCGCCGCCGCCGCGTTGCAACTCGCCCGCGCCGTGGCCCGCCGCGCCGAACGGGACGTGATTCGGCTGCTCGACGTGGAGGAGGCGAACGCGCAGGTGCAGGTCTATCTCAACCGCGTCTCGGACCTGCTGTTCATCATGGCCCGCGCCGTCAATGCCCGCAGCGGCCTGAGCGAAGAAGCCTGGACGGTGAAAAAGCGACGTTAAATTAGCTCTCTGGAAATCAGCTCTCTGGTCAGGCCCTCCCCCAAAAGGCGGACGACAGCCTGACCGCTGACCGCGAAACTGGGAGGCATGAACGCGCTGGTCTTGCTCGCTCCCCTGCCCCTCGCCCTGCTGCTCGGCAGCGCCGCCCTGCCTCCGAGCGGCGTGCAAGTCGTCAACCACAGCGGCGCCGGGGTGCAGAACGTGCGGGTCTGCCGCGCGGGCGAGTGCTGGACCAAAGACCGGCTGGCGAGCGGAGAGCGTTGGCTGGTCACGTCCGAGGCAGGGCAGGCACCCGTGCGACTGACGGTGGGCGGAGCACCAGCAACGGGCCAAGTTACTGCGCAGCGAGGCCGGGGCGTGCAACTGATGCTCGAACGTGACAGCCGGGCCGCCGCCGGGCGACAATAGGCCGCGTGACCGTCCTCCCAACCGCCGCTGCTCCCCTCCTCGCCCTCGACATCGGCGGCACAGCGTGGCGGCAACGGCCATGAAAGGTCTGCGCTTTCGCCCAGGCGAACTGCGCCGCTCCGAGGTGCCGCGCACCAACCTGCTGCCGGGCGCCGGACAGCCGGCCCGTGCCCGGCGTGAGGACCGGTGGCGGGCGTGGCTGCTGGTAGGCCTCAGCGTGTGCCTGCTGGCGCTGCTGGGCGTCACGTTGCTGTAGCTCTGCGCGCCCCGGCGCCTCACCCCGTCATCCCATCTGGCAAACTGACCGCCATGACCGACCGCAGCGACCGTTCGCAGCTCGCCTTTGCCCGCCTGCTTCCCCGGCTGTTCCGGGGCGGCCAGGCCTACGTGGGCGTCGAAGCCACCCTCAGCGACCTCAGCAGCGAGCAGGCCGCGCAGCATGCCGGGGGGCTGCCGCACAGCGTGGCCGAGCTGCTGGCGCACGTAAACTGGTGGAACCGCTGGATGCTCGACATCATCGAGATGGGGCAAGCGCTCCCCTACCCCCCCCACGCCGCCGACACCTGGCCGCAGGTGGGTGCGGGCGACTGGGGTAACGTCAAGAACGAGTTTTACGAACTGCTCGCCCGCATCGACACCCACGCCGCCCGGCCCGACCTCGCCAGCCCCGTCAACCACGAGGAAACGATTGGCGAACTGCTCGCCGATTTCGCCCTGCACACGGCGCACCACTTCGGCCAGATCATCAGCGTGCGGCAGGCGCTGGGGGCGTGGCCGCCGGCGGGGGGCGGGGACACCTGGTGAGCGAGCAGCCTGCCCAGGATTTTGCGAACGCCGCCGCGCAACTGTATCTGGGCGGCGTAGCCAATGTGACCTGGGAACGGGCGATAAGCGATCTGAGCGCAGCGGACGCCGGGCGCCGGCCCGCGGGGTTGCCGCACAGCGCCGCGCAAATAGTGGCGCATGTGCAGTTCTGGCAGCACTACCTACTGGCGGTCATAGCCGGTGAAAACCCACCTGCCGTCGCCCACGCGGCTGAGGGCTGGCCCGCCGGCGAACTCCCAGCAGGCGAATGGGAAGCACTCAGAGACCGCTTTTTGCGGGACGCCCAGCGGCTGCGCGACCTGACGCTGGACGCTTCATTGACCGCCTCGCCTGACCGCAAAGGCCGTCCTTACGCGGTAGCGCTGACCAACAGCGCCGGCCACAGCGTCTATCACCTGGGGCAGGTGGTCACGGTGCGGCAGGCGCTGGGCTTGTGGCCCCCAGTAGGGGGTGGCGCGACATGGTGAGCGTGACCGAACTCAATGCCGGCAACTCCAGCCGCGCTTCACATGTCTGGCGGGTGGACGACGGCCAGCGCAGCGAGATTTACCGCCGCTCTTGGTGGACCACACCGGAAGTCAGCGCCTTCATGCTGGGGCTGGGGCAGCTGTTCGGGGTGGACCCCCGCGACCTGCACGCCACCGAATCGGCTTACGGGTTCTGGCGCGAGCTGGGCGTGTGGACCGTGCCGCAGACTACGGCCTGACCGAGTTCAGGGACGCTCCTGCCTTGCGGGTAGAATACGTGTCCGGTGACCCGAATGGCAGAACCTTCGCGGAGGCCGACACCCGGCTGTTAGGGCGCCAGATTGCTCAGGTGCATCAGCAAGCCGCCAGCTTTTTTGGTGACGTGTCGGGCCAACGCCGCCAGCCGCTCGAGCAGTTTTACGTCCGGGCGCTGGAAACCGTGCGGGCCACCGCGCCCCGTTATGCGCCGCAGAACTGGGCCGGGCACTGGGACACAGTGGAGCGGGTCTTCGCTGCGGTACCCCCTCCCCGACAAGCCGCGCCCATGCTGCTCGACTGGAACGAAAGCCAGTTCGTGTGGCGCGGCGGGCAACCGTACGCCCTGGTAGACGTAGAAGCCTCAGCAACAGCGCCGCCCGAACTGGACCTGACCTTCTGGGAATTGCTGCTGCCTGCCGGTGCCCCAGCTCAGGCGTTTCAAGCCGGTTACCGCGAGGTGCGGCCCTGGCCCGACCTGAACCCGCACCGGGCCGCCTGCCGCCTCATTTTGCTGGCACTGGAATCGGAAGGCACCCGCGACGCTGCGCAGTGGCTGGCTCAACCGGCAGTTCTCGAGACGGCCTGAGTCTTCGCCTTACTTACGCCGTTTTTCCGCCTGCACCATCGCCACGAACTGCGCCAGGCGGGGGGCACGGCCCCAGCGTTTGCGGTCGCCGGCCACCCGCCAGACCCACTCCACGCCCATTTTGCGGGTCCATTCGGGGGCGAGCTGCGCGGTGCCAGCGAGCACGTCAATCACGCCGCCGCAGCCGATGGCGACTGGGGCGCGGTGAATCTGCTTCCAGTAGGCGTTGAAGATTTCCTGCCGCCCGGCGCCCATGCCTGTCAGCAACAGGTGCGCGCCGCTGGCCCCGACGAGTTCGGCCACCCGCTGGTCTTCATCGGGGCCGAAATAGCCGTGGTGAACGCCTGCCACCTGAATCCCGTAATCGCGCACGGCGTTTTGGGCGGCCTGCTCGGCCACACCCGGTTTGGACCCCAGGAAAAAGACCCGCAACTCGGGGCCGTGCCGCTCCATCAGCCCCTTGACCAGATCGAAACCCGGCGCACGCGGCACCTCGGCGCCGTAGAGCTGCCGCGCGGCGTAGACGATGCCCACGCCGTCGGCAGTCACCAGATCGGCCTCCTGCATCGCCCGCACGAACTCGGGCTGGGTGCGCGACTGCACGATGAATTCAGGGTTGAGGGTGACCACCGTGTGCGGGGTGGGCGGCGACTCGAACAGCCAGCCGCTCAGCCGGTCCAGGGCGGCGTCCAGGGTCACGGGGTCGAGCGGCAAGTCGAAGAGAACCAGACGTTCGGGCAGGCTCTTGAGGCTCATGTAGCGTGATTGTAGCCCGCAGCGCAGGTGCGACCTCCCGCCGCTGGGGGGCCTGCGCGGAGCACGGGGCTTGGGGCATACTCTGGGGCATGTTGCCGGGTGCGTTCGGGACCTTGCCTGCCGAGGTGCAGGCGCAGCTCACGGTTGCCGGGCGCAGCGGGCGCTGGGCGCGCGGCGGGCTGATCTTTCACCCCGACGACCCCGCCGAGACCCTGCACCTCGTCACGCGCGGCACGGTGCGGCTCTACCGCCTGGGCAGCGGCGCGCGCGAGGTCACCCTTGACGTGCACGGCCCCGGCGCCCTGCTCGGCACTCCGGCCCTGCTGCGCGACCCCGACAGCGCCGCCGCCTACGGCATGTACGCCGAGGCGATGGACGAGGTCGAAACGTTGCAACTCGGCCAGGGCACGCTGCACCGGCTTTTCCAGCAGCAGCCCGCCGCCCTGCTCGCACTGACCGAGCAGCTCACCCGGCAGACCCGCAGCGTGCAGGAACGCCTCGCCGGGCTGGTCTTTCTGGAAGTCTCGCAGCGCCTCGCCCTGGCCCTGCTGGCCCTCGCCGAGCGCGAAGGCGGTTGGGAGGGCGGCACGCTGGCGCTGCGCGACCGCATCTCGCACCAGGACCTCGCGCACAGCGTGGGGAGCACCCGCGAAACCATCACCAAACTGCTCGGCGATTTCCGCACGCGCGGCTTGCTCGACCTCGGCTACCGCCGCATCGTGCTTACCGACCGCGCGGGGCTGGAACAGGCGGCGCGGCAACCACTCGGGCCGCTCCAGCCCTGAACCCTGCCCGGCGGGGTGCATCCGTAAGGAAGAAACGAGGCTGCAAACCACGTTTCACCGCGTCAAATGTATTAGGGTGACGCCTGCATGGGGCGGAACGTAGCGGCGGAATACAACAAAGGCACCTTGGGCGAGTTTCTCCGCCTCTCGCCGCGAGACGTGCAGCAGGCGCGGGCCGAGCGGCGCCCTGAGCTTGACCGGGTGGCCCTGGCCGCTGCCCTGCGCGAATACCACCGCGACCTGGGCACGCTGGACGCGGGCGTCGAGGCATTGCTGACGCGGCTCTCCCACCCCGAATCGCGCGTCGTTGTGACTGGGCAGCAGGCCGGCCTGCTCACCGGCCCCGCCTACAGCGTCCACAAGGGCGCGGGCGCGGCACTTCTCGCCCGGCAACTCGATGAGGAAGACACCCCGGTGGTCGCCGTGTACTGGGTCGCCAGTCAGGACCACGACGCCGAGGAAGTCGCCAGCACCACGCTGCTCGACCTCAACGAAGACCTGCACCGCCTGACCCTCGACGTGCCGCCCGGCGTGCCGGTGGGCCGGGTGACGTGGCGCGAGGAGTGGACCGCCGAGGTGCTGGCGCTGCTTGACCGCTTCGAAGCTCCCACCGAGTACAAGGACGCCGTTCGCGCACGGATAGAGCGGGCCATCGCGGGCGGCGAGCGCCACAGCTACGCCGACGTGTTCGCCCGCCTCGTTCATGGGCTGCTCGCCCCCGCCGGGCTGCTGGTCCTCGACCCGCTGCACCCCGCGCTCGCCCGGCTGATGGCCCCGGCGCTTGCGCGCGAGCTTGAGCAGCCGCTCGCTTCCTCGGCGCGCATCGAGGACGCTGCCGAGCGTCTCAGCGCTGCCGGGTTCACGCCGCAACTGCGCCGCCCGGCGGGCGCGACCAATCTGTTTGTCGAGGAAGACGACAGCCAGCGCCGCCTGCTGCGCTTCGATGGGCAGAGCTTCAGCACCGAGACGCACCGGTATACCCGCGCCGACCTGCTTGCGCTGCTGAATGCCGACCCCTCCCGTCTGACCCCCGCCGCAGGCTGCGCCCGGCGATTCAGGACACGCTGCTGCCCACCCTCGCCTTCGTCGTCGGCCCCGGCGAAATCGCGTATGGAGCGCAACTCAAAAACGTGTACCCGCTGCACGGCTTGCAACAACCCCTACTGTGGCCGCGCCTGAGCGTGACCTGGCTGGAACCCAATGTCGCCCGCTTGCTGCGCCGCCTCCGCGCCAGCGTCGCCGAGGTGCAGGCCGACCCGGCGGGCGTGCTGGGCCGCGCCCTGGCCGCCGAGCGGGACGCCGGGGCCGTGAGTGCCGAACGCCTTCAGAGCATCGAGGCCGAGCTGGAGCGGCTCATCGGCGACCTCGCGGCCCTCGACCCCACCCTGGTCGGTGCTGCCGAGCGCACCCGCAAACGGGCCCTGCCGCGCGTCGCGCACCTTCAGCGCCTCGCCGTGAATGCCCTCGCCCGCGCCGAAAATGAGCGCAGCGGTCAGCTCACCCGTCTGCAAAAGCACCTGCTGCCCAACGGCACGCCCCAGGAACGTGAAATGAACTTCCTGACTTACCTGCTCAAGCACGGCGACACCCCGCTCCGGCAACTGCTGGCGCTGGACGCGGGGTTCGTAGGAGAAGTCGAGATTCCGTAATCATCCTCTCCCCCGACGTCTGATACGGTTTCAAATTGAGTCCCGGAGATGTCCGGGCGCAATTTTGCGCGGAGCGCATGGAAAAAATACGGTTTTAAGGCGATGGACGGGCATCCGGCGCCTTTCCGGATGTTCGGGAATCGGATTCAAACCGTATGACGCATTTGACAAAAAGAGGGCACAGCTTTTTGGTGAGCGCACTCGGAGAACTGCTCCAGGGCGAGGGATCGTCCCGACTCATACGGAGCTGAGTGCGCGGAAGAGATGGCGGCGCTTTTCCGACTTCTCTGAAGAAGAGTTCAGCTCCGTATCAGTGCCCCAGAATCTTGCTGAGGAACTGCCGCGCCCGCTCGTGTTGCGGGTTCTGGTAGAAGGCCTCGGGCGTCGTGTCCTCCACGATGTTGCCCTGGTCGAAGAACAGGATGCGGTCGGCCACTTCGCGGGCAAAGCCCATTTCGTGAGTGACGACCAGCATGGTCATGCCGGTGCGGGCGAGTTCCTTCATCACGTCAAGGACTTCCTTGATCATCTCGGGGTCGAGGGCCGAGGTCGGCTCGTCGAACAGCATGATCTTGGGTTCCATCGCCAGAGCGCGGGCAATGGCGACGCGCTGCTGTTGCCCGCCCGAAAGCTGCGCGGGGAACTTGTAGGCCTGCTCCTCGATGCCCACGCGCCGCAGCAAATCCAGGCCGCGCGCCTGCGCCTGCGCCTTGTCCACGCCGCGCACACGGGTGGGGGCCAGGGTGATGTTGTCGAGCACCGTCAGGTGGGGAAACAGGTTGAACGACTGAAAGACCATGCCGACCTCGCGGCGAATGGCATCGAGGTTGCGGGCGCCCTGAAGCGGCAGGCCATCCACCGTAATGGAGCCGCCGTCGTGGGGGTCGAGCGCATTGATGGTGCGGATAAAGGTGCTTTTGCCGCTGCCCGACGGCCCGATGATGACGACCACTTCACCCTGGCGCACGGTCAGGTTGACGCCGCGCAGGGCGTGAAAGGTGCCGAAGTGCTTCTGCACGTTCTGCGCCACGATGATCGGCTCGCCCACCGTGCGGGCAGAGACGGCCACCGCGCCGGCAGCGGGGTCAGAGGAAAGGGGAGCAGTCATGGGCGGGATTCTAAAGCGTTGCCGGGGCAGCGTTGCTGGGGCGAGGCCACCCGGCGGCCTGACTTTGCAGACGAAAACCCTTCGCTGGCAGCGCTTCCAGCATCATCAGGCCGCTGTGCTAGCATCGGCGGCGACCACACCCCAGGATACGTCCCAGCGCAACCGACCCGGCCCCCGGCCCCGACTGCCCTGTGCGTGCCCTGTCTTCAACGGAGGAACCCATGAAAAAGACCATCACTCTCAGCGCCCTCGTGCTGGCCGCCACTGCCACCGTCGCCTTCGCGCAAAACGCCTTTATCACCATCGGCTCGGGCAGCACCACCGGGGTGTATTTCCCTGTCGCCACCGGCATGGCGAAGATGATGAACGACGCGGGCGGCCTGCGCGCCAACGCCCGCTCGACCGGTGGCAGCGTGTTCAACATGAACGGCATCAAGTCCGGCGAACTCGACATGGCGATTGTCCAGAACGACGTGGCTTACTACGCCTACAAGGGCACCGGCATCGACGCCTTCAAGGGCAAGGCCAACCCCAACGTGCGCTCGCTCGCGGTGCTCTACCCCGAAGTGCTGCACGTCATCGTCCGTAAAGACGCCGGCATCAACACCATCGCCGACCTCAAGGGCAAGCGCGTGGTCACGGGCGACCTCGGTTCGGGCAGCGAGCAGACCGCCGCGCAGGTGCTCGAAGCGTATGGCCTGAGCTTCAGCGATCTCGGCCAGCAACTGCGCGTCTCCCCCGCCCAGGGCATCAGCCTGATGCAGGACAAGCGCGCCGACGCGCTGTTCTACACCGTGGGCGTGGGCGCGAGCGCCATTTCGCAGATTGCCCAGACCACCGACGTGAAGCTGATTCCGGTCAGCGGCAACCAGGCGGCCTCGCTGCTCAAGAAGTACCCCTTCTACGTGCGCTACAACATCCCCGCCAAGAGCTACAAGGGCCAGGGCGCGACGGTGCCCGGCGTGGCGGTGCAGGCCACCCTGGTGACCAGCTCGACCCTCGACACCGACACCGTGTACAAGGCGATGAAGGCCGTCTTCTCCAACGAGAAGGCGCTCAAGACCCTGCACCCCACCCTGGCGGCCAACTACGCCGACGCCAAGGCGATTCAGGGCCTGCCTGCTCCGCTCCACCCCGGCGCCGTCAAGTTCTGGAAGGAACAGGGCCTGAACGTCAAGTAAGGTCTAACCGTCTGAGGGCCTCACTGTCTTAGAATGCCCTCTTCCACCGGGCCAGTCCCTTTTGTTTCGAGACTGGCCCTTTTTTCTTCCCCCAAGCATGAGGACAGTATGAGTGATCCCACCAAACCGATTTCATCCGACCCCGCGCTGTCGCCGCCCGGCCAGGAGATGACCGAGGGCGAGCGCCGCGCCCTGGAAATGGTCGAAGCCGCCGAGACGGGCGGGCGCAAGCTCCTCGGCTGGCAGGCCGGCCTGGTCACGACCATCGCCGTCGCGTGGTGCCTGTTTCAGATGTACGCCGCCTGGAACGGCACGCTGGTGCCGACCACCCTGCGGGCGATTCACCTCGCCTTCGCTTTTGCGCTCGCCTTTCTGGTCTTTCCCTTCCGCAAGACGCCAGGGCGCCCGCAGGTCGGGATTCCCTGGGGCGACTGGTTACTGGGGCTGCTGGCGACTGGGAGCGCCGCCTACTTCGTTATCGAGTACGCCAACATCGCCGCCAACGGGGGAATCCGCGACGGGGTGCCCGCCGACTTGTGGGCTGGGAGCGCGCTGGTCGTGATGCTGCTGCTCGCGGCGTGGCGCACCATCGGGATTGCCATGCCGCTGATTTCCACGGCTTTTATCCTCTTCGCCTTCATGGGCGCCAAGGGACTCTTGAACCTCACACGACTAAAGTCGCGTGATTCTCACTTCGCAGACCATTGCCCGCCGAAGCAGGTCTGACATAGCCTCCATGAGCGTTTAAGGTGTCTGAGATTCCCGCAGCCACCAACGCTTCACGCCGAATGTTCAGCGCAGCGTTCTCGTCTCGGTCATGGGTTTCCCCACAGTTCGGGCAAGTCCATGTACGGACGGCAAGATTCTTCACTTCGGGATTCTTGAATCCGCAGTCATGACACAACTGGCTAGATGGAAAGTAGGGGCTGACTTTAGATACCAGTCGCCCGTACCACGCTGCCTTGTATTCCAACTGCCGGATGAACTCACCCCAGCCCGCATCACTGATGCTCAGTGCAAGGCGGCGATTTTTCCGCATGTTGTCGGGTTTAAGGTGTTCGGTTCCGATGATTTCGTACTCACGCACCAGGGAGGTGGTGAGCTTGTGAAGGAAATCCTGACGCTTATTGACAATGCGCTTGTGAATCCGAGCCAGCTTGGTTTTCGCTTTCCCGTAACGTGCGCTGCCCTTCTTCCGTCTGGACAGGGTTTGCTGAGCTTTACGAAGTCTTTTCAGGGTGGAGCGGTAATATTTCGGATTCTGTTCATGCTTAAACCTCACGCCATCGGTCACGATGGCAAAATCCTTGATGCCGACATCCACACCCGCTGCAAACTTGGGAGCCGCAGGCAGGTAGGGAATCTCGACTTCACAGAGAACGGACGCTTCGTAATGGCCTTCGTGAATACGGCGCACAGTGACATTCAGAATCTTCCCTTGAATATCCTGCTGGCCCTTGGTTTTCACCCATCCCAGCTTAGGAAGTTTGAGCCTACCTTCCCCAATTTGGATGTTGTTGTTGGTGAATTGAGTCCGGTAGGACTCTCCCGTGCGCTTCTTTCTGAAACGTGGGAATCCTACCTTTTTACCGGACTGCTTCACAGTCCGAAAGAAGTTCTTGTACGCGGTCTCAAGGTTTTTCAGCGAGTTCTGCAAAGCAAACTTATCTACTTCCGAGAGCCAGGAGGTTTCTTCAGCCTGCTTCAGAAGGGTCAGTTCGCTACTCGTTTGCCCGTAGGTCAGTCCCTTCCCGCTTTCCTTGTAGGCCGCAATGCGACGGGCAAGGAAGTGGTTGTAGACGAACCTTGCGCTACCCAGCGTGCGGTTAATCAGTTCAGTCTGAGCCGCATTTGGGTACAGCCTGACCACGAAAGCCTTATTCCTTATCATGCTGGCTCTCTATGTATTTCTGAATCTGAGCGCGGGTGTTTTCAGAAACAGTCAGGATGCAATACGACGGGTTCCAGAGATTGCCGCCCCACAGCTTTTCTTTCAACTGCGGGTAGGCCACGAACATCCGACGTGCGGAAGCGCCTTTCAGCGCCTTCACGAAGTCGGGGATGGCTTGCTGTGGGGTTGCGCTTAGCAGGAGGTGAACGTGGTCAGGCATGACTTCCATCGTGATGACTTCCAGCCCGTTCTGAGCGGCAATGTCACGCAGGATGTCTTTCAGTCCATCAGCAACCTCACCCACCAACACCTGATGACGGTATTTCACGCACCAGATGAGGTGGTATTCAAGCTGATAGACGTAACCCCGGCCTTTCTTCATCTCAAGGGGAAGAATAACATATGTCATCTGGAAAAGCTAGAGGCTTCCGCTTTTCATCGCCCTTTTCAGGGCGAGAGGGGCTAACTCATGACTGAAGTCACGAGTGTGCGCCCCTCAAGCATCAAGGCCATTCAGACGCCCTTTCACGGCGGCTACACCTGGCCGCAACTGATGGGCCAACTGGCGACGAACACCGAGGGCATCTTCGGGACGGCGCTGGGCGTATCCGCGCAGATTGTCTTTCTCTTCGTGCTGTTCGGCGCCGTGTTCGACAAGCTCGGCGCGGGCGACTGGTTCATGCGGGTCGCGCAGAGCATCCTCGGCAGTTTCCGGGGCGGGGCGGCGAAGGCGAGCATCCTGTCGAGCGGGCTCAACGGCATCATTTCCGGGTCTGCCGTGTCCAACGTGGTGACCGGCGGCAACATCACCATCGGCACCATGATTCGCACCGGCTACAGCCGTGAAAAGGCGGGGGCCATCGAGGTCGCCAGTTCCAGCAACGGCCAGTTGATGCCCCCGGTCATGGGCGCGGCGGCCTTCATCATGGCGCAGAACCTGAACATCGAGTACCGCTCGCTGATTCTGGCGGCGGCGATTCCGGCCTTCCTGTGTTACGCCGCGCTGCTCGCCGTGGCGCACATCGAGGCGCTCAAGCTCAACCTGCGCGGGCTGCCGCGTTCCGAACTGCCGCCGCTG
Source organism: Deinococcus radiodurans R1 = ATCC 13939 = DSM 20539 (assembly GCF_000008565.1). Classification (GTDB taxonomy): domain Bacteria; phylum Deinococcota; class Deinococci; order Deinococcales; family Deinococcaceae; genus Deinococcus; species Deinococcus radiodurans. The sequence continues at coordinate 1,677,277 of NC_001263.1, forward strand.
AAACGGACGGTGCTGGAAGGCTGGTACTACATCCTTCCGCTCGGCTACCTGATCGGCATTCTGACCGTCAACCCGGAAGCCAACCCCGAGCGCATCGCCCTGAACACCATCCTGATCATGATGGTGATGATGTTCGTGCAGGAAGGCTTTTTTGCTAACCGTGACGGACGCGGCCTGGGCCAGGGCCTGAAAGACGGCGCCCGCAAACTGATTGAAGCCTTCGAGAGCGGCGCCCGCAGCATGGTTGGCATCGCCATCGCCACCGCCGCCGCCGGCATCATCGTGGGCATCGTGACCATCACCGGGCTGGGCTTCGGCCTCGCCGACGTGGTGGAAAGTGTCGCCAACCTGTTCCAGATGCCCTTTCTCAAGGTTCTGGCGGTGCTGGTCATGGGGCAACTGATCGCGCTGATTCTGGGCATGGGCCTGCCGACCACCGCCAACTACATCCTGATGAGCGCCCTGATCGTGCCGATCATCGCCCGCGTGGCGGGGCTCGACACCTCCAACCCGGCGCAGATGCTCCCGGCGCACATGTTCGTCTTCTACTTCGGCATCATGGCCGACAGCACCCCGCCCGTGGCCCTCGCGGCCTTCGCGGCGGCGGCGATTTCGGGCGGCGACCCGGTGAAAACCGGCGTGCAGGCCTTTCAATACGAACTGCGGACCGCCCTGCTCGCCTACATGATGTTCTTTAACCCGCAACTGCTGCTGATTGCCCACGACCGGCTCGGCGGCCTTCCGCTGGCCGAGGCGATTCCGATGATTCTCTTCGCCTTTATCGGCCTGGTCGCCTTCAGCGCCGCCACCCTGCGTTTCCTGCACCGCAAGACCAACCCAGTGCAAATGCTAATGCTGCTCGTCGCCGCCTTCGTGCTGATTATCCCGACCCACATTGCTTACAACCTAGGCGCGCTCGCCCTCATCGCCGCCGTGTACTTCTGGCAAAAGGCCGGCAGCCGGAGAGAGCCGCCGGCGCCGCTGCCCACCGCCGCGTAAGCGCCTGCTCTCTACGCCCGTTTCCCTGACCGGAGATGGGCGCATTTGTATTGTCCTCACGTTTGTTCAAGCTTTCATCACTTCAGGGTCAGTTTCGGGGTGCAGAGTGAGAGGCATGAAAAAGATTCTTCTGGCAAGTGTGGCCGGCGCGGGTCTGCTGGCGAGTTGTGGCGGCGTGCTGACTGCTGACCCGGTGACGAACCTCGCCGTGAGCAGCTACAGCACCGATTGGCAGCTGAACAGCGACGTGCGCGATCAAAACGGACAGGTCATCCCCAAGGGGACCTACCTGATCTGCGACAACAAGAACACCAAGATGCAAGTCGGTGTGACCTTCCAGGGAGGGTTGCAGCAACTCGCCCTCCAGTTCAAGGGCTACAACACCGGCACCACCAAGACGGTGGCCACCAACCCCCTGAACGCCACCAACTCCTCGGGCAGCGGCACCTACGAGTACACCTTCGGTCCCAACACCGCCCCCCTGAGCGTGGGCGGCGGCAACCTGAGTGCTCAGGCCATTATCGTCAACCCCATCACCAACGTGACTGTCAAGGGCTATACCTACGTGCGCGTTCAGGGTTATGACCTGGCTGGCAATGCCAGCAACGTCGCCACCAGCCCCACGGCTATTCCTGTCGCCGACTGCGCCAGCTAAAGACACCGACGCTGAAGGGCCTTCCCCACCGGGAGGCTCTTTTTTTGGCATCCGTCCCTATAGTTGATAAAAATACTCAACTTATCTGCTATACTCCGACGCATGAAAGTTGCACTCCTCTCCCTTCTCACTCTGACCCTCGCCGCCAGTGCCCAGTCCCAGCAGGCCAAAGAGCTGCGGCTCGGCGTGTTTCCCAACGTGACCCACGCGGCGGGCCTGGTCGCCATCAACAAGGGCCTGATTCAAAAGGAACTCGGCAGCGGCGTGAAGCTGGTTGTCCGCGAATTTGCCAACGGCTCGCAGGTGAACGAGGCGCTGGCAGCGGGCGCCATTGACGCTTCCTACGTCGGCCCTGGCCCGGTCATGAACGCTTTCATGCGCGGCGTGCCGGTGCAGGTCTACGCGGGCGCGGCCAACGCGGGCGCGGTGCTCGTGGGCCGCAAGGACAGCGGGATTCGCAACGTGAAGGGCCTCGCCGGGAAAAAGGTCGCCGTGCCCACGCGCGGCTCGACCCAGGACATCAGCCTGCGCCACCTGCTGCACGAAAACGGCCTGAAGGCGAGCGACGAGGGCGGCAACGTGACCATCGTGCCGATTGACCCGGCCAACATGCCCGCCGCGTTCGTGGGCAAGCAGGTGGACGCCGCGCTGGTGCAGGAGCCCTGGGGCGCCATCATGGAAGGCCAGGGCGCCAAGCTCATCGTGAACGAAAAGGGCGTCTGGAACGGCGGCAACTACACCTCCACCGTACTCGTCGTGAACACCAAGTACGCCGCTGCCAACCCGGAAACCGTCAAGGACCTGCTGCGCGGGCACCTCGCCGCCATCAATCTGATCAACAAGAGCAACGCCGGGGCGCAGAAGGCGATTTCGGACCAGATTTACGCCTTTACCGGCAAGCGTCCTAACAGCGCAGAACTGTTCAAGGCGCTGGCGCGCACCAAGGTCACCTGGGACATCAACCTGCAAACACTGGGCGAGTACGCGCAGCTCAACAAGGAAGCCGGTTTTGCCCGCGACGTGCCGGACCTGAACAAGTTCGTGGACCTGAGCGTGGTCAAGTCACTGGCCAAATAAGCCGTAAGACCGCTGTGTGTCACGCCCTCCTACGCTGGGGGCGTGATTTTTGTTGCCCCCACGAGGCCCTTTTAATGCTCGCCCGCGCCCGCAGTGTGGCCCTGATCGGCGTGGACGCCGTGCCGGTGGAAGTCGAGGTGGACGTGTCGCCGGGGCTGCCGGCGTTTACAGTGGTCGGCTTGCCCGATCAGGCCGTCAGCGAGGCACGCGAACGGGTGCGGGCCGCCGTGCGGAACTCGGGACTGCCTTTTCCAGCGGCTAGAATTACGGTGAACCTCGCGCCCGCCGACTTGCGCAAAGAAGGCCCGCTGTACGACCTACCGATTGCGCTGGGGTTGCTCGCCGCGCAGGAACTGCTGCCGCAGGAAGCGCTGGAAGAAACGATTGTGGCCGGGGAACTCGCGCTGGACGGCAGCCTCCGACCCATCGCGGGAGCAGTCAATCTGGCGCTGCTGGCGGCGGGGCATGACCTCGAAGCCCTGCTGCCGGCGGGCAATGCGCAGGAGGCGGCACTCATCGAGGACGTGAGCGTGTTCGGCGCGGCCACCCTGCGCGAGGCGGTGGCGCATCTCAGCGGGGCGGCGCGGCTGCCGCTGACGCAGCCCGAAACGCCCGAGGACGACGCGGCGCTTTTTCCTGACCTCGGCGACCTCAAGGGCCAGACGGCGGCGCGGCGGGCGCTCGAAGTCGCGCTGGCGGGCGGGCACAACCTGCTCATGGTCGGCTCGCCCGGCTCCGGCAAGACCATGCTGGCGCGGCGGGCTCCGGGCCTATTACCTCCGCTGACCCGTGCCGAGGCGTTGGAAGTCACCCGGATTCACTCGGCGGCGGGGCTGCTGACCAGCCGGGGCAAGTTCAGCCGCCACGCGCCGTTCCGGGCGCCGCACCACACGGTGTCGGACGCGGGGCTAATCGGCGGGGGCAGCATTCCCAAGCCGGGGGAAGTGTCGCTGGCTCACCGGGGCCTGCTCTTTCTCGACGAGTTTCCCGAATTTTCGCGCAAGGCGCTGGAGACGCTGCGGCAGCCGCTGGAAGATGGCCGGGTGACCATCAGCCGGGCGCGGGCGACGGTGGAGTATCCCGCCCGTTTTCAACTGCTGGCGGCCATGAACCCGTGTCCCTGTGGGCACTACGGCGACCCGGAAAAGCCCTGCACCTGCACGCCGAACGAGAGAACCCGCTACGCCGCCCGGCTGAGTGGCCCGCTGCTCGACCGCCTCGACCTGATCGTGAAGGTGCCCCGCCTGACGGTGGACGAGCTGACCCGCGCCCCGGAGCCGGAGACCTCCGCGCCGGTGCGGGAGCGCATTGCCGCCGCGCGTGAGCGAATGCTGGCGCGGCAGGGGGGCCGCAACAGCGACCTCGCCGGGCAGGCGCTGCGCGAACATGCGCCGCTGGCCGCCGGGCCGCTCGCCTTCGCGCAGGCCGCCGCCCGGCAACTGGGCCTCACCGGGCGCGGCTACGACCGGGTGCTGCGGTTGGCGCGCACGGTGGCCGACCTCGCGGGCAGTGACGAGATTCGGGAAGCACACCTTGCCGAAGCGGTGACGTACCGGCCACGGGAACTGGCGTAACGCTGTGTCCAGCCCACCGCCCCTGTCAACTTCGCCTTCTTTGCTGGGCGCGGTGGGCTTCCTGGCGTGTTTGATGTTCGCGCTGCTGGTGTGCTCTGGCTTCGCCCAGGCGCAGCTCACCCCCTGGCTGGGCCTGGCCGGGAGCCTGTTGATTACGCTGGACACGCTCCGGCAGGTTGACAGGACCAAAAGGCAGCACCCGCTGTGGGGCAAGGACCCGCTTTATCCCCTGCTGCTCGGCCTGAATGCAACCCTGGCCCTGGCCTATCCACTTGCGCTGGCCGGGCTGGGGTTGCTGCTTTTCGGCCTGACCGAGTTGCTTACCAGGCCTGACCCGCTGCTGCTCGGCCTGAGTGCGCTGGCCCTGGCACCGCTGGGCTACGGGCTGCCCTGGGCTGTGGCAGCGTTCTCACGTCACCTCGACCCGGAGCCGCCGCAGCCGGACGACTTTGCCGTGGCCGGCGAAAGCGAGCGGGTCTGCGGGCTGGAAGTGAGCGCCGAGGGGCAGCTGTTCGTCGTCTGGGACAAAAACCGTGACCGCTGGCGGGGGGAGCCCAATGCTTACAGCGAAGCAGACGGAAGAGTCCGGCTTCCGGTGCGCGGAATTCGTCTTCCGGCGAATAGGCGCGAAAAAAGCTTGCTGTGGGCGCTTTCCAGGGCGGTGGTCTGGCGGACATACGGTACCAAGCGGCGCAACCGAATTCACGCTCTTCCGCTGTACCGGTTGGCCGACGGCGGTGAAGACACCGAACCGTATGTCCTGGTCAAGACCCGTTACGGCAAGTGGCAGCAGCGCAGCACTGGCGAGCGTTATGCGTCGCTGGCCGAGCTGCTGGTTGGCTGGGGGCTGGCGGTGCCGTACAACACGCAAACGAGTGCAGATTTGCCGGAAGTATTTCATGGCGAGGCCTTCAGCCCTTTTCTGAGCCGCGAGGAGGACGACCGGGTGCGCAGGCGGGAGCTGATGCGCGGCCTGCTGCTGCTGGTTGTCCTGGGTCTTTGGCTGCTGTGGCGTGGCGGTTTCCTCCAGCTCTAACACTATCTGACACTTCAGCCGCCGCTTTTTTTCTTTGCGCTGGGCAGAGGAGCACACCCAGAAAAATCCATCTAAAGGCGGACGCCCGGCGCGCGGCTTTCCCTGACTCTGCCAGCATGTTGAGAACCGCTTTCGTGCTGACGGCTGGGCTTCTCTCTGCGGCACTGGCCGTTTCAAACAGCTTGACGGTGTGGCTGCCGGAGCAGGGGCAGACGGCGACATTAAGCAGCCAGGGACTGACAGCGGCGGATGGCGGGCGCATCGTCCTTAACCGCCCCGCGTACGATTTGCCGTTTGAGCGGCCTATCTCCGGCGGCTTCGTGCGACTGACTCCGGCGGGTAAAACTGACCCCGCCCGGCTGGAAGTGGTGCAGGGCGGCAAGGTGACGGCCTCGCGGACTTTTCCCGAAGCGCGGTATGGCGCCAGGTTGCAGGGGACGGAACGAGGCCCCTGCGTGAGCTCTACGGAGACAGACAGTGACAAGAGCATCACCCGCTGCTTTGCGCCCGACCTGAAAACGGAGTGGGTCAAGTTGCCCGGCCAGCCGTTTCTTAGCGCTAGCGGGAAAGTGGCTTACACCATTCTGACGGATTGGAAGCTGGAAAAACCTGCCGGTGACGATGTAGACGTCATTCGCCGTGACCTTGGCACAGGCGAGGAAGTGACCCTGAGCTACCGCGTGCCACTTCCCGGTCAGACTTTGGTGGTGCCCTCCGGGATGTCTGACCCGATTGACCGCCGCGCCACTCTCGGGCTGGCTGCCGAACTGCCCGGCGAGCGTTACCTCGTTTGCGCCAACACGACCATTCCCAAAGACCCTTGCCGCCTGGACATCGTTGACCGCGACTTCAAGAAGCTCTTGAGCCTGCAAGGCAACGCTTATATTCATCTGCCGCAGGCCACCAAAGACGGCAGCAAAGTCTTCTATTTGGGCAACACCCTGCAAGTCTGGGACGCCTACACCGGCAAACGCCTGAGCAGCATTCACGACCCGCTGTGGGAGAAAAACAGGCAAATCCCGCTGCATGCTTACCTGACGCCCGACAGCACGCAGGCGGCGATTCTGACTGCCGGCATCAAAAACGGCTGGCCTGACTCCAACAAAATGACGGCTTACCTCTACCGCCTGAGCGACAGCAAATTACTCGGTAGCTTTGCGGTGAAGCCATAAAAAACCCCCTCCAGGGAGGAAGGGGGAAAGAGCGTTAAGGTTTACAGCAGGCCACTGCGGCGCAGCAGGGCGTCGGCGTCGGGGTCACGGCCCATGAACTCGCGGTAGAGCGCGGCGGGGTCTGCGCTGCCCCCCCGGCTGAGAATGCTGTCCACGTAGGCGCGGCCCGTTTCGCGGTTGAAGATGCCTTCCTTGGCGAAGCGCGAGAAGGCGTCGGCGTCCAGCACTTCGGCCCACTTGTAGGAGTAGTAGCCCGCGCCGTAGCCGACCGGCGAGCTGAACAGGTGGTTAAAGCTGGCGACCTGCGCGTAGTTCCCTGGCAGCTCAGTGGGGTAAAAGCGGGCCATCACGTCGCGGGCCACGGCCACCGGGTCTTCCTCGCCGCTGGGGTCGTACTCGACGTGCAGCGTCAGGTCGGTCAGGCCGAAGGAGTACTGGCGCATGGCGAAGTTCGCGGCGCGGTAGTTCTGGGCCTTCACCAGCTTCTGGAACAGGTCGTCGGGCAGTTTCTCGCCGGTCTGGTAGTGCCGGGCAAAGAGGTCGAGGGCCTCGCGCTCCATCACCCAGTTCTCCATAATTTGCGAGGGCAACTCCACGAAGTCCCAGGCGACGTTGGTGCCGCTGAGCGACTTGACCGGCACGCGGCTCATGGCGTGGTGCAGCAGGTGGCCGAACTCGTGGAACACCGTTTCCACCTCGCGGATGCTCAGCAGGGCGGGGGCATCAGCGCCCTGCCCTCCTGAACTGGGCGGAGTCATGTTGCCGCACATCAGGCCGAGGTGGGGGTCTACGCCGCCTTCTTTCGGGCCGCCGGTGATAAAGGCGTTCATCCACGCGCCGCCGCGCTTAGTGTCGCGTGGGAACCAGTCGGTGTAGAAGCTGGCGATGTGGGTGCCCGCCTCGTCGAAGATGTCGTAGAACTTAACTTCGGGGTGCCAGCCGGGGGCCTGGGCTTCTTTCACCGTGATGCCGAAGACGCGGCGGCAGATTTCGAACAGGCCCGAGAGCACGTTGTCGAGCGCGAAGTAGGGCCGCAGGGCTTCCTCGTCGAAGTCGTACTTTTCCTGACGCTGCTTCTCGGCCCAGTATGCAATGTCCCAGGGCGCCAGGGCGGGCGCGTCGGCTCCGGCCTTCTCGCGGTAGTACGCCTCCAGCTCGGCGTTTTCGCGCTCGTAGGCGGGGCGGGTCTTGGCGTCGAGGTCGCGCTCGAAGTTTAGGGCGCCCTGGCCCGACTTCGCCATGCGGTCTTCCAGCACGTAGTCGGCAAAGTTGGCGAAGCCCAGAATCTCGGCCTGCTCGCGCCGCAGCTTCAGAATCTCGCGGATCAGCGGGCGGTTGTCGCGGCCTTCCTGCTGCCCCAGCATTCCGCTCGCTTCCCACAGTTCGCGGCGCAGTTCGCGGTCGTCGGCGTAGGTCAGGATGGGTTGCAGCGTGGGCGCGTGCAGCGTCAGGCGGTGGTCTTCCTGGCCTTTGCTCTGGGCGTCCTGGCGGGTCGCGTCCTGCACGCGCTGCGGCACGCCCCCCAGGCGCTCCGTGGGCACGTACAGTTCGTAGGCGGCAGTGGCGTCCAGCACGTTCTTGGCAAACTGGTTGGTCGTCTGGGCGAGCTTGGTGTTCACTTCCAGCAGCCGCGCCTTCTGGTCGTCGGGCAGGTCGGCCCCGCCCCGGCGGAATTCGTCGGTGGTCAGCTTGAGGTGCCGGGCACGCACCGGGTCGAGCCCCTTGGCGGTGTCCGTCTCTCCAAACGCCTTGAGCGCCCCCCACAGCCCCGGATGCAGGCTGAGTTCGGTATAAAACTGCGTGGTTTTGGGGATGATGGCCTCGGTAGCGGCTTTCCACTCGTCGCTGCTGACCACGCTGTCGAGATGGTGCACGATGGTGTTCACGGTGCCGAGCTGCTCGGTGAGGGTGTCGAGGTCGGCCATGAAGTTCTCGAAGTTGCGTTCGCCGGAACGGGCCAAGTTTTCCACGCGCTCCCGTGCCGCTGCCAGCAACTCGTCTACAGCAGGTTCGGCGTGCTCGGGGCGAATCTGGTCGAAAGGAATCTTGAAACCGATATTCAGCAGCGGGTTGCTGCTCTGAGCAGTGGATTGTGTCATCGGGGACGAGTATAGGCCGGGAAGCTCAGGGACCGCTCAGCCGGGTGGCGTATGGACGGGGCGCCGTGGCGCTGCTCAACTGGTGCATGGAGACGCCCCTTCCCCACCTGCCCGGCGTGGACTTCCGGCCCGCCGCGCCCGACGATTTGCCGCAACTCGCCGCACTTTTGAACGCGGCGCACCCGCAGTCGCCCACGACGCCCGAAGACATCCGGCGCCTGGATGCTCTGCGGCAGCCCGGCGAGGCGTTTGGGCGCACCCTGGCCCTGCGCGGCGGCGAACTCGTCGGCCTGGCGGAAACGGCGGTGCCACGCTCCGAGAACTACCCCGGCTGGTTTCTCGTCGAGGTGGCCGTGCAACCGGGAGAATGGGATGGCCCCCTGCCCGCCACGTTGCTGTGGCACGCCGAGGCGTTTGCCCTCGCGCACGGCGGCCACACGCTGCTGACGCGGGTGAAGGAAAGCTGGCCGGAGAAGAGGCTGTACGAGGCGCACGGGTACGCCGAGCATGACCGGCTGTGGAATAGTGTGCTGGACCTGCGGACGCTCGATTTCGGACTCTTCCCCGCGCCGGAAAGGACGGCAGCGGCGGCGGGCGTAACCATTCGCACCCTGAGTGAGCTGGGCGGGCTGGACACCGAAGCGCAGCAGCGCAAACTCTACGCGCTGTTTCACGCCCTGCTGAGCGACGTGCCGAGCGCCACGCCGATCAAAGTTTGGCCCTTCGAGCTCTGGCAACAGCGCTACGTGCCTCACCTGAAGCACCCCGAAGGCGTGTTCCTGGCCGTGACCCCGGACGATAAGTGGGCCGGCCTGACCGAGTTGCATACCCCACGCGCCGCGCAGCCGCAGATGCTGCAAAACGGCCTGACCGGGGTGCGCCGCGAGTGGCGGGGGCGCGGGCTGGGGCTGGCGCTCAAGCTGGTCGCCGCCCGCGCCGGGCTGGAACGGGGCTTTACCCACGCCCGCACCAATAATCACAGCGTGAACCGGCCCATGCTGGGTATCAACGAGACGCTGGGCTTCATGCGCGACGAAGCGACGGTGACGCTGAAACGCGAAGCTCCGCCGCTCACTGTTCAAGCACCGCACAACGGTTAAGAAGCTCTGCATTGCACTGTCCCCCCACTGGGTGCTAGGCAGACACATCGTCAGCCGCCTACACTGTCGCCCAGCCTGTGGAGGCGACCTTGCAACCCCCTGTCCCCGAAATCCTGAAAGTCTCTGCCGATTCGCGTCCTCATTCGGTGGCCGGTGCCATCGCCGCGCTGCTGCGCTCGCAGGGGCGGGTGGAGGTGCAGGCCATCGGCCCGGCGGCGGTCAACCAGGCGGTCAAGGCGCTCGCCATCGCACGGGGCTACCTCACCGAGGACGGCCTCGACCTCAGCACCCAGCCGGCCTTCGTCAAACTCGAAGTCGAGCAGGAGGAGCGCACCGCCATCAAGCTCGGGGTCTACGCCTACCGCCTGACGGACGTACAGTAAAAGGCACAAAAACCGCCCGGAGCCGCTGCTTTGGCGGTCTCCGGGCGGTCTGCCTCCAAGCTCAGGCGCTTTGCTCTTCCGTCTCCCAGTCCAGAATCACTTTGCCGCTCTGCCCGCTGAGCATGGCGTCGAAGCCCTGCTGAAAGTCGCCGATGCCGTAGTGGTGGGTGATGACCGGCGTGAGGTCCAGGCCCGACTGAATCAGGGCGGCCATCTTGTACCAGGTTTCGAACATCTCGCGGCCATAGATGCCCTTGATGGTGAGCATCTTGAAGATGACGGCGTTCCAATCGATCTGCACCTCGCCCGAGGGAATGCCGAGCAGCGCGACTTTGCCGCCGTTGTTCATCACGCTGACCATCTGCGCGAAGGCAGGCCCCGAGCCGCTCATTTCCATGCCCACGTCGAAGCCCTCGTGCATGTCGAGTTCCTGCGTCGCCACCGTCCAGAGGTCCTCGCGGGCCACATTCACGGCGCGGGTCACGCCCATCTGCCGCGCGAGGTCGAGACGGTAGTCATTCACGTCGGTAATCACCACGTTGCGGGCGCCCACGTGCCGGGCGACGGCGGCGGCCATGCAGCCGATGGGCCCGGCGCCGGTAATCAGCACGTCCTCGCCCACCAGGTCGAAGCTCAGCGCCGTGTGCACCGCGTTGCCGAAGGGGTCGAAAATAGCGGCGACATCGTCGGGAATGTCGTCGGGCAGCTTGAAGGCATTGAAGGCGGGCAGCACCAGATACTCGGCGAAGGAGCCGGGGCGGTTGACGCCCACCCCCTGCGTGTTGCGGCACAGGTGGCGGCGCCCGGCGCGGCAGTTGCGGCAGTGCCCGCAGGTGACGTGGCCCTCGCCGCTCACCCGGTCGCCGATTTCGAAGCCGCGCACTTCCGAGCCCATGCCCGCGACCACACCCACGTATTCGTGCCCGACGACCATCGGCACCGGCACCGTCTGGCTCGCCCAGTCGTCCCACTTGTAGATGTGCACGTCGGTTCCACAGATGCTCCCCTTGCGAATTCGAATCAGCAGGTCGTTGGGACCGGGCGTCGGCACCTCGGTTTCGATCATCCAGATGCCCTCGCCGGGCTGCTGCTTGCTCAGGGCCCGCATCCGGGCAGGGGTGGGGGCGGTGGTCGTGGTCGGGCTGGAAGTTGCGGTCGAGCTGGGAGAAGTCACGACTTCACGTTGTACGCTGCTCGCCCGCCCGGCTGCAAGCGGCGCGGGGGTGGCCGGAGTCCCGACCGGCTGGACAGCGTGAAAGTCCCATCAGAAGGGCAGCATCAGTGAAGACTTGAACACTTCCATAAGCCGCCCTGCGCCCGTCCTCCCTGCCGAGCGCTTAGGCTGGAGGCATGATCAAGTACCGTAAGCAAAACGCTCTGGAGCCCGAGAAAGACGCCGAGATCACCCTCAACTTGACCCCGCTGCTGTTTTTCACAGTCGGCTACGTCGCCATGAAGGCGCTGCTGGGCAGCGTGCGCCGCCTGAGCTGAGCGGCTCCCCTCCCCCGGCGGCCCCATTTCGTGCTGAAGCGGGCCGCTTCCTGCTGTCTGTCTCCTGACAGGCGGGTGCGCTAAGGTGTGCTTTATGACCAATCCTCCTCAGACTCCGCAGCAGCCGCAGCAGTTCAAGAGCGTGCAGAGCAACCGTTTCGTGGTCCCCGGCTGGACCGGACTGGTCCCCGGCAAGCCCGATACCATCGAAATTCAGTTCGACGTGGACCCCGGCGACCTGAAGCGCGAGAACGGCTGCCTCCTCATCGAGTACTGGGCCACCCCCGACGACCTGACCCTTCAGAGCGTGCTGCCGATTCGCGCCTTCAACACCGCCAAGGAAGAAGGCGCCGGCTGGTGCGTGTTCGTGCCCGCGCAGGGCCGCGTGCTGGTGCGCGCGCTCGACCCCCAGCCCAACCCCCCGATTCTGGCGAGTCACTGGATCAACGTGGACCCCGAAACGGTCCCCGGCACCACGGTCAACGTGAACGTCAACTTCCCCGACCCCCAGCCCACGACCAGCCAGAACCTGCAACTCAACAGCTGAAGTTCCTCTGAACTGACCGCCGCCCCGCCTGTGGGCGGTTTTTTATTGCTTCCCAACCCCCAGCATCACTTCTAGCCCGCGCCGGGTGGCCGCCAGTGCCTCGCCGATGCGCCAGCTCGCGCGGTCACGCGGGCCGACGGCGTTGCTGACGCCGCGCAGTTCCAGGGCGGGCACCCCAGCAAGCAGGGCAGCGTGGGCAACCCCGGCGCCTTCCATCCCCTCGGTCAGCGCGCCGGGAAAGCGAGTTTCCCAGGTCACGGCCTCGGTAGCACTGGCGGTCACAGTGGAGAGGGTCAGCATAGGCCCAAAGGCCGCTCCCGCACGCTGGGCCAGGTCGGCGGCGCCCTTCCAGGCGGCAAAGTGCCCAAAGTGGGCCGCGTCTGGGCGCACGCTCAGGCCCAGGTCTTCCAGCCCCAGCCAGGTCGCGCCGTCCTGGGTGCCGAGGTCGGCCTGGATGAGGTCGCTCGACACAGCGAGGGCGCCCGGCCCCAACCCGCTGCCCGGATATGCCCCAGCGATGCCCGCACTTACGGCGAGGTCGTAGGACCCGGCCTGGAGTGCCGCCGCTGTTGCCAGAGCCGCCGCGACTGGTCCTACCCCGCTGACGACCACCTCGGCAGGCAAATCGCGCAGGCGCTCGGCCTCGGCAGTGGTAGCAACGACGATGAGGACGCGGCGGGGCAGGGAAAAAGGCATGGGCGCAGGGTGCCACGCGGCAGGCCGGTTGCCAAGCGCGGACCCACGTCAAGCTCGGGCAGGGGCTACACTCTGGGGTGATGTTGCTGTCTGCCGTTTATCTGGTCATTACCGCTCTGGCCGTGCTGCTCCTGCTCGCTTTTTTGCTGCGGGGCGGCGTGGCGCGGCCCATGACGGTGTGGGGCCTGTCGGCGCTGCTGCCGCTGCTTGCCGCGCTCAGTGTGGCCCTGACCAGCCAGGCGCGGGCCACCCAGACCCTGGCGTCGTACCACCCGCAAAGTGTGCCCGTGGTGGTCGAGACGGCGGGCGAGCAGTACGACGCGGTGCTCAGCGCCCGGCAGGCGGCCTGCCTCGAACGCGCCAAGCGCTTGCAGATCGACACCGATTTCCGCGCCGAAAAAGACAGCGAGCCGATTCCCCTGCGGAAAGGGTCGCAGGTGACCGGCGAGCTGCCCACTCAGGCGGTGGTCGAGGCCCTCGGGGTGAAAGGCCAGTTGAACTGCCCCGAGTTCCGGCATGTGGTGACGAAGAAATAACGGGAGACCGTCCGGTGGCCCTGACTACAGGGGTCTTTACCCGGGATGCAGACCCCCAGGCCATCTCCCCTCACCTCTCCCATCCTTATTCCCCCAGATACCGCCGCAGCTCGTCGATGGAGTGCCCGGTGCCGATGACCACCAGTTTGTCGTGGGCGCGCAGCTCGTCCTCGGCGCGGGGGGTGACTTCCACATTCCCGTTGCGGCTGACCGCGATGACCTGCACACCAAAGCGGCCCGTGAGGTTGAGTTCGCGCAGGGTGCCGCGCAGTCGCTCGTTGGCCTCGATTTCGACGATGGCGTGGTCGCTGCCGAGGTCGAGCGTGTCCACGATGTTGGGGGTGGCGATCTGCCTGGCGAGGCGCACGCCCATGTCGTGCTCGGGCCGGATGATCAGGTCGGCGCCGAGGCGCTCGAGCACGCGCCGGGCCATTTCGTCGATCGCTTTGGTCACCACGTAGGGCGCGCCGAGGCTTTTGGCGTTCATGGTCGCCAGGATGTTGGCCTGCACGTCGGTGCCGATGGCGACGACCACCACGTCGAAATCGCCCACCCCGATGGCACGCAGCGCCCGTTCCTCGGTGGCGTCCACGATGGCGGCGTGGGTCACCAGGTTCATGACCCGCTCGACATTTTCCTCGGTGCGGTCGATGGCGACGACCTCATGGCCCATCTCGTACAGGGTGGTGGCGACAGCGGTGCCAAAGCGGCCCAGGCCGATGACGAGGCACTGTTTAATCTTCATCGGGCTGAGTGTAGAGCACACTCACCGCGCTACCCCACCAGAATGTCGTGTTCGGGCGGGTACTTGACCCAGCGGCTGCGGGTGGGCCGCAGGTTGAAGGCCACCGCGAAGGTCAGCGGCCCGATGCGCCCGAGGTACATCAGCGCGGTCAGGATGAGCAGCCCGGCGTCGTTGAGCTTGTGGGTGGTGTTCATGCTCAGGCCCACGGTGGCCGCCGCGCTCACAGTTTCGAACAGCAGGTGGGTAAAGCCCAGCTTCGGGTTGGTGGCGAGCATGGCAAAAAAGGCCGTCGCCACCAGCAGCGTGTAGAGCGTGGTAATCGCGCCCGCCCGCACGAGGTTGTCGTTCATCACCCGGCGCTCGAACAAGATGAGTTCGCCGCGCCCGCGCACCATGTTCCACGCGCTGCCGACCAGGATGGCGAGGGTGGAGGTCTTGATGCCGCCCCCGGTGGAGCCGCTGCCCGCGCCGATGTACATCAGGCCGATCAGGGTAAAGAGGCTGGCGGTCTGCAACCCCTCGATATTGACGGTGGAAAAGCCCGCCGAGCGCGGCGTCATGCTCTGGAAAAAGGCGGCGAGCAGCTTGCCGGGGGCGCTCAGGCGGGCCAGGGTGCTGGGGTTGTTCCATTCCAGCCCCAGCAAGACCAGGGTGCCCAGCGTGAGCAGCACGGCGGTGGTGAGCAGCGTCAGTTTGGAATACACCAGCAGGCGGCTGCGGCGCCGGTTGCGCAGATGCGCCACCACGTTGAGCTGCACCAGAAACCCCAGCCCGCCCAGAATCACCAGCCCGGCGAGGGTCAGGCACACCAGCGGGTCCTGCGCGTAGGGCGCGAGTCCACCTGACAGCACCACGAAGCCGCCGTTGTTGTAGGCGCTGACCGCGTGAAAGGCGGCCTGATACAGCCCCTCGCCCCAGCCGAACTGCGGCACGAAGCGCAGGGCGAGCAGCGCGGCGCCGAGAGCCTCGGTGACGAAGGTGTAGAGCAAAATGGTCCGCACCAGCCCCAGCACGCTGCCCACGTCCAGCGCGTTGAGCTGCGCGACG
This sequence comes from Deinococcus radiodurans R1 = ATCC 13939 = DSM 20539, assembly GCF_000008565.1. GTDB lineage: Bacteria > Deinococcota > Deinococci > Deinococcales > Deinococcaceae > Deinococcus > Deinococcus radiodurans. The sequence continues at coordinate 1,692,434 of NC_001263.1, forward strand.
AGGTGCTGGCGCTCGGTGAAGTTCACCCGCCGCCCGGTCATGAAGGCGAACACCGTGCCGAAAGTGAGGATGCCCAGCCCGCCTATCTGTACCAGCAGGATGATGAGGACCTGTCCAAAGCGGGTAAACGCCTCGCCGGTGTCGGCCACCGTCAGCCCGGTGATGCAGATGGCGGAGGTGGCGGTAAACAGCAGGTCGATGCTGTTGAGGGCCGCGCCGGGGCGCTGCACGCCGGGCAGGTGCAGCAGCGCGGCGCCGAGCAGGATGCCCAGGGCGTACACCAGCGCGAGCAGTTGCGGCGGCGTCAGGCGCCAGCGGCGTCCGGGGGCGGGCTCCGGCAGCGCGGCGTTCCGGGTCATGGCCGCGCCGCCTTCACCCGATCAGGATGTCCCGGTCTGCCGGGTAGCGGGTAAGCATCTTTTCGGACGCCGGACGGCTGAACGCCACCGCGAAAGTCAATGGCCCGATGCGCCCCAGGAACATCAGCGCGATGAGGACGGCTTCCTGCGCGGTGTTGAGCAGCGGCGTGGTGTTCATGCTCAGGCCCGCCGTGCCGAAGGCACTGACCGTCTCGAAAAAGAGTTGCAAGAACAGCACCTTCTTGTTGGTGTTGAGCAGCAGCATCAGCATGAAGCCCGCCGTGACCAGCCCCATGCTCAGCAGCCCCACCGTCATGGCACGCAGAAGCGTCTCGGTGTCGATGCGGCGGTCAAAAAGCGTGGTGTCGCGCCGCCCGCGCACCATGCTCCACGCCGAGGCGACGATGACGTAAAAGGTGTTCGTCTTGATGCCGCCGCCCGTAGAGCCGGGGTTGGCCCCGATGAACATCCACACGATGGTCATGAACAGCGCCGGAAAGCCCATCAGCCCGTAGTCGAGGGTGTTGAAGCCCGCCGTGCGCGGCGTCACGCTCTGAAACCACGATGCGAGCAGCTTGCCGTGCAGCGGCAGCGGCGCGAGCGTCCCCGGGTTGTTCCACTCGGTCAGGGCGAAAAACACGGTGCCGACCACCAGCAGCACGCCCGTCATGGTCAGTGAGAGCCGGGTATTCGTGCTCAGGCGGTTGCGGCGGCGGTCGCGCAGCCAGCCGAGCAGGTTGAGCTGCACCAGAAACCCCATGCCGCCGAAAATGATCAGCAGCGTGACCACCATGTTGATGAGCGGGTCGGACACGAAGCCCGTCAGGTTGGTGGAATAGAGGCTGAAACCCGCGTTGTTGAACGAGCTGATGGAGTGAAAAATGGCGTAGTAGATGCCGCGCAGTACGCCCTCACGCGGAATGAATGCGGGCAGCAGCAGCAGCGCCCCGAGGCCCTCAAACAGCAGCGAGGTCAGCACAATGGAGCGCACCAGCGAGGTCGCGCTGCCCAGGCTGGTCGCACTCACCTGCTGCTGCGCGTTGATGCGCCCGATGACTCCCAGCCGCCGCCGCAGCGCGAGCGCGAACAGCGTGCCGAGCGTAATGATGCCCAGCCCGCCCACCTGAATCAGCAGCAGCATGACGCTCTCGCCGAACACGTTGAAGGTGCTGCCGGGGTCCACCACCGCCAGCCCGGTCACGCACACGCAGCTCGTCGCCATGAAAAGGGCCTGGATAAAGGTGATGGACTTGCCCGCCTCGTGCGCGAACGGCAGCCACAACAGCACGGCCCCGATGAGAATGGCGGCGGCAAAGGTCAGCGCGATGAGTTGTGGGGGCCGCAGGCGCGAGGTCCAGGGGCGGCGGGTTTCCGCCGGGCGACCCGGTCCTCTTTGGCTGGCACTCTGGGAGGCCAGATCACGCGGGGCAGGGCCAGGACGGGTCATAGAACGGGGCGGATTGTAGCACCGCGCCGGGCCAGGGCCGCGCGGCTCACATGGACCGACCGGGCTATACTGCTCCGCTATGCCGCGCCCCCGTTCCAACAGCAACCCCGCCTACGCCAACCGCTCGTCTGTGGGCAAAACCAGCAAAAAGAGCCGTCCCAAGGGGGACTACCGCGCCCGGCAGCCCGCGCGCGAGTACGAACTCGACGTGCTGCCGGGGCTGGAGGAGGTGGCGGCCACCGAACTTGCGGGGGTCCCGCTCGCCCGCGATGTCCGGGGCCTGCGCTTCTGGTATCCCGGCAGCCCCGAGCGGCTGACCCGGCTCCGCTCGGCGGTGGCCGTCTACCGCATCAAGTCCTGGGACGTGCCGCGCCCGCGCGGGCTGCTCGGGCACCAGCAACTCGGCGAACTCGTCAGCTACGTGCGCGAGGTGACCGAGGTGGGCGGGCACCGCTCCTTCCGCATCGGCGCGGCGGGCAAGGAGTCACCGACCATGCAGCGGCTCGCCGAGGAACTCAGCGCGGCGCTCGGCCTGCCCCACGACCCCGAGGAAGGCGAACTGCTGCTGCGGCTGCGGCCCTCGGCAGATAGGCAGGGCGCGGACGGGCAAGGCTGGGACGTGCTCGCCCGCATTACCCCCCGGCCCCTCTCGGCGCGGGCGTGGCGCGAGTGCAACATGGGCGGGGGGCTGAACGCCACCATCGCCTACGCCATGCATAAACTCGCCGGGCAACGCGACGAGGACCGCATCTTCAACCCCATGAGCGGCAGCGGCACCCTGCTCATCGAGCGGGCGCTGCTGGGGCCGTATGCCGCGCTCGTCGGGGTGGACATCGACCCCGTTGCCGTGGCCTGCGCCCGCACCAACCTCAGGGCGGCGGGCAAGGAAGTGGAGGTCGCGCAGGTGGACGCGCTGCACACCGGGCTGCCTTCCCGCTCCTTTGACCTCGTCATCAGTGACCTGCCGTGGGGAGACGCCATCGGCTCGCACCAGAGCAACGAGACGCTTTACCCCGCCTTCCTCAAGGAAATGCACCGCCTGACCAGTCGCCGGGGCCGGCTGTGCCTCCTCACCCACGAACTGCGCCTGTTTGAGCGCGTCATGCGCGAGCAGAGCGACTGGGAAGCGAAGGAACTGTTTCAGGTCTACAGCGGCGGGCACCACCCGAAGGCGTACCTGCTGCACAAGCGGGGATAGGATTCGCTCAAACCAACAAAAAGCGCACCCCTGGCCGAGTGCGCTTTTTTGCTTTTCTATTCTCTTCGAAGTTGCTGAGGGAAGCATAGCCAGCGTCCCTGACAGCGGCATGACAGCGCGGCGAGATGAAGGGGCGCCAGCCTCACGGCCCCCACATCGAACCCGGCACTCAGCGTTTCCAGCGCGCGCCGTCTTTGGTGTCTTCCACCGTGATGCCCGCCTTGCCCAGCGTTTCGCGCAGCTCGTCGGCCTCGGCGTACTGCTTTTGCAGGCGGTAGTTCTGGCGGGCTTTGAGGACCAGGTCCATCAGGGCGTCAATCACTGAGGCGTCGTCCTGGGCGACCGAAGCCGCGCTGCCTGTCTCGGCAAAGAGGCCCAGCACGTCGCCGCCGAGGCTGCGGTAGGCGTCGCGCGCGCGCTCCAGGGTATCGCGTCCCACTGGCCCGGCATTGAGCGCGGTGTTCAGCTCGCCGGTCAGCCCGAACAGTGAGGCCACCGCTTTGGGCGTATTGAAGTCGTCGCGCATGGCGTCCTCGAACTCGGTCACGCGGGCGGCGATTTTGCTGTCCAGCGCAGTGTCCGAGCCAGCAGGCGCGTCCTTCAAGCGGCGCTCGATTTCGTGCAGCGTTTCGCTGAGGCGGCGGTAGCCGTTCGCCGCGCTCGCAAAGGCTTCCTCGTTCATCTCGGTCACGCTGCGGTAGTGGCTGCTCACCAGCAGGAAGCGCACCACCATCGGGTCGTATTTTTTCAGGATGTCCTGAATGGTCGTGAAGTTGCCCTTGCTCTTGGACATCTTCTCGCCGCCGATGGTCAGCATGTTGTTATGCATCCAGTAGCGCGCGAAGTGGTGCCCCGCCGCCTCCGCCTGGGCAATTTCGGCCTCATGGTGGGGAAATTGCAGGTCGAGGCCACCGCCGTGAATGTCGAAGCCCTCGCCGAGGTACTTCAGGCTCATGGCCGAGCATTCGATGTGCCAGCCGGGAAACCCCACGCTCCAGGGCGAGTCCCAGCGCATCAGGTGCTCGGGCTCGGCCTTCTTCCACAGCGCGAAGTCGCGGGGGTCGCGTTTCTCGTCGCGCACGGCCTCGCGGGTGCCTTCCTCCTGGTCGTCGAGTTTGCGGCCCGAGAGCTTGCCGTACTCGGGCCAACTCCGAACGTCGAAGTAGACGCTGCCCGCCGACTCGTAGGCGTGGCCCTTCTCGATGAGTTCCTCGATCAGCTTGATCTGCTCCTGAATGTGCCCGGTGGCGCGCGGGTTGATGCTGGGGCGCAGGACATTCAGGGCGTCCATATCGCGGAAAAACGACCAGAAGTACTTGTCGGCAACTTCCATTGGCTCCAGTTGCTCCAGCCGGGCGCGCGCCTGCAACTTGTCCTCGCCCTCGTCGGCGTCGTTCAGCAGGTGGCCTACGTCGGTGATGTTGGAGACGTAGCGCACCTGATACCCGAAATGTGTCAGGGCGCGGCGAATCACGTCGAAGGCGACTTCCTTCTTGGCGTGACCCAGGTGCGCGTCGGAGTAGACGGTCGGGCCGCACAGGTACATGCCCACGTAGCCGGGCGTGCCGGGCACGAAAGGCACCTTCTGGCGCTGCATGGTGTCGTAGAGGGTGATGTTGGGGTTGGGCTGGCGGGCGGTGTCCTGGGTGATGGTGGGCTGGGTCATGGCATGTCCTCGCAGGGAAAACAAAAAAACCGCGCCTCGTTCCGGCAAGGGAAAGGGGCGCGGCAGGGCAGATGTGCTGCTTACCGCGTTCGGGGGCAACACAGGGCGTTCATGGGAAGGAGGATAGCAGAGCGAGACGCAAATGCACGGTAAGGGCGGTCTAGAGCAGTGGACGGAGCAGACGCCACATCACCAGCAGGCGCTTACAGCTTTCATGCCGGCGGTCAGACCCCTGGAATCGAACTGGTAACTGACCGGCACGAGGTTGCCGCCTTCGCGCATGACAGTGACCGCCACCGGGCCGTTCGCGTTGACCAGGGATTTGTAAAGCCCTCCGGACACGTCGGCGTACTCGGTTTCCCACACCGAGAACTTGCCCGTCTGCTTGTCCTTGCGGACATATCCGGGGCCACTCGCCAGCGTTTTGCCCTGCTTGACCATCAGGAGCACGTCGGTTTCGCTGGTCGCGAGCACGTCACGCGAGTACAGGCTCATGGTGTAGCTGCCCTTGCCGTGGCACTTGAACGCCAGATAGGTCTTGCCGCTCGGGTCCCCGACAGCGTCGAAAAACACCATGCTGGTGTTCTGCCCGCCGGTCTTCTGGACCTTGTAGGACACACTGGTGCCGGGAACGCGCTGATCAGCGAGGGCTGTCCCTGCCAGGGCAGCGGCCAGAAGAAGGATTTTCCGCATGCCGGAGTAGAGCATGTGGTTGCTCCTGTCTAGAGCGGTTGCCGTGAAAGACCCTTCATCTTTTCCCTCAGATAGAGCTTCCCCTTCGCAAGTCTCGCTGCACTAGGGTGTGGAAGTTATGGCGCGGCCCCCCAACAACCTCACTCCTGAACCCGTTTCTCCTGTCCTCCTGACCCCCGACGGCTCGCGCACCGCCCACAACGCCCGTTACGGCGAGGCCTACGGGTCACGGCACGGAGCGCAGACGCAGGCGCATCACGTCTTTCTGGAAGGCAGCGGCAGCGATAGTGACCCGGCCCCCCGCGTTTTGGAAATTGGCTTCGGCCTGGGCGTGAATTTCCGGGCGACGCTGGCTAACACGGCGGGGCGGGGCGTTGCGCTCGATTATCTCGCCTACGAATTTGACCCTGCCCCCGCCAACCTGCTGCGTGAAGTGGCTGAGGGTGGAGAGGGCGCCGGGCACCCGCTGTGGCCGCAGGTGTTGGGAATGTGGGGACAAGCTGAGGCGCTGGACGAGGCCGCGAACGGGGCGCGGCTGCGGGTGAAGTTCTGCGATGTGACGCGGGCCGAACTGCCACAGTATTGGGCCACCGCGCTGTATCTCGACGGCTTTTCGCCCACGCGCAACCCGGAAGTCTGGACCCCCGACTTCGTGGCGCGGCTGGCGGGGGCGCTCGCGCCGGGCGGCGTGCTGACCACCTACTCGGCGGCGGGACACGTGCGGCGCAGTCTGGCAGCGGCGGGCCTGGATGTGGAGCGGCGGCCCGGCGCCCCCGGCAAGCGCGAGTGCCTGCGCGCCGTGAAGCCAGCGTGAGGGTCACCGTCATCGGCGGCGGCATCGCGGGGAGCAGCCTCGCCTATTTCCTGGCGCGGGGCGGGGCGCGGGTCACGCTGGTGGACGCAGGCGAGCACACCGCCAGCCACGTGCCCGCCGCGCTGCTCAATCCGGTGCGCGGGCAGTCGGGACAGGTGGACGCGCAGGCGCTCGCCGGGCTGGCGGCGACCTGGGCGCTGCTGGACGAACTGTCGGCGGCAGGGTTCGTTGTCCCTCACGGGCGAGAAGGCGTCCTGCGTCCACTGCCCGACGAGAAGACCCGGCGCAAGTTCGAGCGCCACCTTCCCGCCGAGCTGCCCCACGAGTGGCGCGATCCTGCCGACTGCCTCCCTGCCGACCGTCCGCTCGCCCCCGGCTGGCACGCGGCGCTGTGGTTGCCAACGGGGGGCTGGGTGGACGGACGGGCCTTTTGCACTGCGCTGCAACAGGCGAGCGGGGCCGAGATGGTGCGGGGCCGGGCCGTGCAGCGAGGCGACGAATGGCTGCTGCAAAACGGCGAAGACCTGTCTCCTCTCAACCGTCACCCTTCAACCATCATCCACTGCGGCGGGTCCATCGGCTCCACCTGGGCCGGCGAAACACGCACCCACCGCATGGGCACCATGCTGCTGCTCGACCGGGCACCGACCGCCTCTCCCCTCAGCTTCGGCGCTTACCTCTCCCCCACCGCTGAGGGCGGGGCGCTCGGCGGCACTTTCGAGGCACCCCGCCCAGCGTGGCAGGAGCCGGCGCTGCCGTTCGCCTCGCTGCACTGGCTGCTCGGCAAGGGTACGGCGCTGACCAGTCTGCGCGGCCTTCAGGTGACGGGCCGCTGGACCGGCTCGCGGCTGAGTGGACTGCAAGTGGGGCAGGATGAGGCAGGCCACTGGCACCTCAGCGGCCTGAGCAGCAAAGGCTTTTTGCTGGGGCCGCTGCTCGCCCGTGAGCTGGCGGAGCAGGTTCTGAGCGGTCAGAAATGGTCGGAGCAGGGCGCTGCGCCCGCGTCACACCTCCGGTAACGCCGCAGCTGCCTAGACGCCCCTACTCTCTCCCTTAAACTGTCTCTCATGGCGAAATACCGCATTTGTCTCATCGAGGGCGACGGCATCGGGCACGAAGTGATTCCTGCCGCCAAGCGCGTGCTGGAAGCCGCCGGCTTCGACGCCGAGTATGTTCACGCCGAGGCCGGCTACGAATACTTCCTCGACCACGGCACCAGCGTGCCAGAAGCCACCTACGACGCGGTGGAAAACACCGACGCGACCCTGTTCGGCGCGGCGACCAGCCCCAGCGGCGAAAAGCCCGCCGGATTCTTCGGCGCCATCCGTCACCTGCGTCAGAAGTACAACCTGTACGCCAACGTCAGGCCGACCAAGACCCGCCCGGTGCCCCACTCCTACGAGAACGTGGACCTCGTCATCGTGCGTGAAAACACCCAGGGCCTCTACGTCGAGCAGGAGCGGCGCTACGGCGATACCGCAATTGCCGACACCGTGATTACCCGTGAAGCGAGCGACCGCATCGGCAAGTTTGCCGCCGACCTCGCCATGAAGCGCAGCAAGCGCCTGACGGTGGTCCACAAGTCCAACGTGCTGCCGGTGACGCAGGGCCTGTTCATGAACACCATCCTCGACCACACCAAGACCGTCGAGGGCCTCTCCACGAGCACCATGATCGTGGACAACGCCGCCATGCAGCTCGTACGCAACCCGCAGCAGTTCGACGTGATGGTCATGACCAACATGTTCGGCGACATCCTCTCCGACCTCGCCGCCGGTCTGGTGGGCGGGCTGGGCATCGCCGCCTCGGGCAACGTGGGCGACCAGTTCGGCATCTTCGAGTCGGTGCACGGCTCGGCCCCCGACATCGCCGGTCAGGGCATTTCCAACCCGACCGCCACCATCCTGGCCGCCGTCATCATGCTCGACCACCTCGGCGACCACGAAACGGCCCGCCGCCTCGACAACGCCATCAACAAGGTGCTCGCCGAANGCCCGCGCACCCGCGACCTCGGTGGCACCGCCGGCACGCAGGAATTTACCGAGGCCGTCATCAAGGCGCTGGCGTAAAGTAGCTTCTTCTCAAGCTCCCGCTCCGGCGGGGGTTTTGTTTTACTGGCATGATGGAACCCTTCCAAGTCATCATCGGTGCCGGCGAGCAGCGCTGGAACGGCTGGCAGCCGACGGAACGCGCCGACCTCGACCTGACCGACCGCGCCAGCTTCGAGCGCTTTTTCGGGACGCGGCGGGCCGACGCTTTCCTGTGCGAACACGTCTGGGAACACCTCACCGAGGCCGAGGGACGCGCCGCCGCCCGGCTGTGCTTCGAGTTTCTGAGGCCCGGCGGCTGGCTGAGATGCGCCGTACCTGACGCGAACTTTCCCGATGCTGAGTATCAACGCACGGTGCAGGTCGGCGGCCCCGGCCCAACAGACCATCCCGCCGCCGACCACCGCATCGTCTATGACTTCCGGCTGCTGCGGGACGTGTTCGAGAGTGCCGGATTCGAGGTGAAGTTGCTCGAATACTGCGACGAGCAGGGGCACTTCCACGCTGAGGACTGGGAGATAGAAAGTGGCCCGATTTACCGCTCACTGCGAATGGACCACCGCAACCGGGAGGGCAAGCTCGGCTTCGTGTCGCTGATCTTGGAGGCGCGGAAGCCGGGGGCAAAAGAGCCGGCAAAGGAAAATCCCGCTGAGAGCTAAGCACCTTCCTGTTTGATAAGTGTCACAACTCCAGCCCCTCCGGCGTCTTGCTCCCCGCCGGAATCGCCGTCACCAGCACCTCATATTTGCCGGTCACGAAGACCTTGAACCCGTACTTTTGCAATCGGCGCCGGGCGTCGGTCACATCGCTCATCAGTAGGCTGAGGTCAGGCCGAGCGAAGTTGCGGACGCGAGCGCCGTAGCTCAGGGCGCCGTCACGGTACCGGGCATTGGGAAAGCCGAGGACCAGCCCGCCCCCCGGCGTCAGGTGGTGCCGGACGACAGCGGCGAGCAGCGCGTCGGTCTTCACCCCCGGACTTTGCAACAGGCTCAGCGCCAGCACGAGGTCGAAGTGGCCCAGCTCGGGCAGCGGCAGGGTAGTTACGTCCAGCAGACGGAAGTCGCCCGCCGGATGCCGTTCGCGTGCCCGTTCTAAGGCCTGCGGCTCCAGGTCCACGCCGAGCACTGCAAAGTCCCGCCCTGGAAAAGCCAGCGCCAGCGCGTCGAGTTCGCGCCCACCATTGACGCCGAGGGCCAGCACCCGGCCCCCCGCCGGCGGACTGACCCGCCGCAGCGCCTCCACCAGCGTGAAGAGAAACACCGGGTCTTCGAGCTTGTCCACCCGCGCCCACTCGCCCGCGCCGTAGCCCTGCGCGTCGGGGTCGGCACGGTGAGCATGGGCCCGCAGCCGTACTCTCACGCGGCCTCCCGGCACCCGCTCGGGCGTCAGCAGATGCGCCCCCAGCAATTCGGCGAGGTCGGTCCAGGTCTGCCAAGGCCGGTGAATCCCCGCCGCCGTCAGCTCTCCGGCGTACAGGCCCACGCCCAGGTCGGGGTCGGGCACGCTGAAGGTGACCTCGCCCGCCTCGGCCAGCGCGCGGCGCACGGCGGGCAGCAAGGTACTGAGGGGCTCGGTGGTGAAATGCAGTTCGCCGGTCACCGCGTCACAGGGGCAGCGGCCAGCCTTTTTGCTCGCCCTCGTCGAGAATGGCGCTTAATGCCGCCGGCAAGAGGCCGTAAGTCCGGCGAATCCGCTCGTGCAGCGCGTCAATGAGGGGTTGTTGCCGGGCCGCCTGCGCGTCAATCCGGTCCATCACGGCGCAGGAGAGCGAGGCGGAACGGGCCGTCCTTGCCTGGCCTTTCGTCTCGGCGGCGAGCAGACGGGTCAAGCCGGTGTCTTGCGTCTGCTCGGCAATGGCGAGTTGCCCGCGCATCGCATGGGTCCAGACGGCGCGGCGCTGGGCTTCGGAGAGGCCGTAGTTGCGCGACGGTGTCACTGGAGCCTGCACCACCGGAGACTGGGCACGTGAAGAAGGCGTCGCGGCCAGCGCCGGAGCCCCCAGAGCCAGCGCGGTCAGCAGAGCCATTCGCTTGGACATAAAGCCGACTGTAGCGGACGGCCCCATGAAAAGGGTTATTCCGCCGGTATTCCGGCTTGATTGTCATAGCGGCGCAGGAACATCGCGTTCGCCCGTTTCAGGCCCAGCCGTTCGTAAAATGGCACTACATCGTCATCGCACGACAGGTCCACCATGTACAGATCCCCGAGTTCGGTCAGCACGCGCCGCATCAGCTCGGAGCCGAGGCCCAGGCTGCGCCACCCGGCCTGCACTTCCAGCAGCGGAATGGACGCCGCCAGAATCCCGTCGCTGAGGGCGTTGACGAAGCCGATGACCTGCCCGTCCGGGGTGCGGGCCAGCACGAACACCGCCGCCCGGTCCAGGATGCGCCACAGCGTTTCGGGCGTCGGGGGGTTGGGCCAGCCCTCAAAAAAGCCGCCGAGTTGCGCGGGGGTGACGCCTTCCAGCGTGGTCTGAAACTGGATATCGGCAAGGGAACGCTGCGTCATCGTGAACCTCCTGAAACAGGCCGTAAGGTTGCCGTCCACGTCATGCACTCGGCCAGGGCCGCCTGCGGGTGCCACACGCCCGCGTCGGGGTCGTAGCGTCCGCCCGGACGCACGGCGGCGAGGGTCAGTCCGGTGCCTTCCAGCAGCAGGCGCAGGTCGGTGGGGGCGTAGCAGCGCAGGCTCTGGGTGCGGGCATCGCCGTTCGCGGCGGCGTAGGTGTCGGTCAGGCGGGCGCCGTCCGCGTCGTAGCCGTAGGTCTGGACGTACTCCGGGGTTTGCCGCGTAAAGCCGGCGTGCTGTTGCCAGTAGCCCGGCATGTAGACCTCAATCAGCGCATGTCCACCGGGTGCGAGCCAGTCGGGAAGCCGCCGCAGCAGGCGACGCTGCTCGTCGTCGGGGCCGATGCCGAAGCCATCCCAGTAACAGATCACGTCGAAGGGACCGCCGGGGTCCGCCGCATAGAAATCTCCGGTGAGCGTCCGCAGCGTCACGCCGTGCTGCGCGGCGAGGGCCTGAGCGCAGGCGCTGCCCTGCTCGCGGTACTCCAGCGCGGTCACGTCGAAGCCTTGCAAGGCCGCCGCCACTGCAAACTGCCCGCCACCGGAGCCGAGTTCCAGCAGACGCACGCCGGGCGCGTCACGGCGCACCTCGGCGGCCCGCTCGTGGTGAAAGGGGTGAACCGGGTCGGCGTAACAGCCGGTCAGGGCATCCTGAAAATCGTAAAAACTGTAGGCCCAGTGGGTCATGGCGCCTCCTTCAGACAGGGGAACGGTCCCGCCGATAGGGGCGGGCGTCGGGTCGTCTGAAGGGGTCAGCGCAATCTCAAGGGGAGTCCTCCGGGAAGTGGAGGCAGTTTATAGCGGGGTAGGAGGAAGGGGGGCGTGGGCCGAATGGCTTAGAAAAGACCCCTCACCCCTTGCTGCGCAGCTTTGCAAGTCTCCCTTTGGTAGAGGGTCAAAACCTACTCTCAATACCCCCGGTGCTTCACCACCGCGCCCTGTCCTTCCAGCCACTCGGTCACCGCGCCCACCGCTGCCTTCACGCCCGGCGTGATGATGGGGCCACCGAATTTGGCGAGTCGGACGAGGTGCGTGCCGTCCTCGCGTTCGGTGATGCCGACGAGGACTTCTTGCGTGAGGTCGCCTTCCACCACGTGGGCCAGCGCCACCCAGCCGCCGCGCCGCAGCGTCGCGTAAAGGTCGAGTAGCACCACCGTCCAGGTCTTGCCACGGACGGTGAGTTTGTCGAAGTGCTGGGGTGAAAAGTCGGCGGGCAGGGTCAGGACAGCGTGGGGCACGGCGGGGTCTTCCTCCGAGTAAGGGGCAAAAGTGCCGTTGGGCACAGGATCGTGACGGGTGGGCACGAAGCGGGCGTGGTTGACGCCCAGGCCGAGGTCGCGCCACTTCTGGGCGTACTTGGTTTCCAGGGCGGCGGGCGGCGGCCCCACGCGTTCCACCCGCATGACGCCGCTGGCCTCGGCCTGGGCGCAGGCAAACTCGAAATATTCGTCGTGGTCGGTGGTCAGCAACGCGGCACCGCCGGGTTTCAGGCGACTGGCGGCCACCTGAAAAAATGGCACGCGCAGCAGGCGGTGGTCCTCGTGCCCGGCTTTGGGCCAGGGGTCGGGAAAGTTGACGATGATGGCGTCCAAGCTGCCGTGCGGAATCACCTGCGCGACCAGCACCTCGGCGGGCAGCTTGGTCAACACGGCGTTGGTCAGGCCCGCGTCCTTCAGCCGGCGGTGCGCCTTGAGTAGCGACACCCCGCTAATTTCCACGCCCAGATAATTCGGCGGCTCGGGGAAAGTCCGGGCGTAGTGCGGCCAGAAGCGCCCGTCCCCGAAGCCGATTTCCAGCACCCAGGGCCGGTCCGGAGTATCCGGGTAGAGGCGGGCAGGGTCGTCGGGAAAGCGGAAGTCTCCGAGGCGAAAAATCATGCGTCGGCCTCCTGCATTAGTTCCTCGGCCAGTCGCGCCGCGTCCCGCAGCACCGAGGCGTAGGTGTGGTCGCCGGGCGTGCAGCGGCCCAGCATCCTCACCCGCTCCAGCCGGTTGACGCGGAAGCCGTCGAGTTCCGAGGGCGCGGGCGTCAGGAAACGCACGTCGTAGTCGGGGGCGCCCTCCACGCCGTGCGCGGTCTGCTCGGCGCCGACCAGCCACACGCCGCTGAGAAGCAGGTCGTCGGCCAGAAAATCGTAAGCGACCTCGGACAGCCGGCCCGCGTCCTCCATCGTGTCGCCAATCAGGAGGCGGCCTTTCAGAAACGACCCCACCGCCAGCACCACCGTCCGGGCGTGGAGCTGGGGACCTTCCCAGGTGGAGAGGACGACCTGCGTCTCTTCTTCATCCAGCGCCGTCACGCAGCTTTGCAGCAGGTGAATGCCGCTGGTCGCCTCGATTTCGGCCTTGAGCAGCCGGTGAAAAGTCCAGCCGTCCACGTCGGGGGCCATCCCCGCCGCGACCTGCGCGAACACGCTGCCGGGCGGAAAATCGGCGCCGGCAACGGTGGGCTGGTAGAGGTTGCCGAGCGAGTCGAGCGCCTGCGACACCAGCAGCACGTCCTGACCCGCGCGGGCCAGTCGCCAGGCGAGTTCGGTGCCGCTCACGCCCGCGCCGACCACTGCCACGTCGTACAGATGCCCAGGCTGCGGCTGGCTGCGGGGCGAGGAAGGGCCAAAAATGGGAGGGCCGGAAGAAATAGGGTCCGGGGGCACCGGGCAAGTGTAGTGGAGTTGCGGGAAAGGGGCGAGGGGGGGCGGCGGCGCATACTGCGGGCCAGATGACTGCTCCAGACGAGGCCCCCACCACCGACCAGCCGGCTCCCAGCCCTGCGCCCCGCCGCAGCCCACGCCGGGAGAACCAGCCCGACTGGACTCGCCTGCTGCTGGCCCTCATCAGTTTGCTGCTGCTCCTCAGCCTGCTGTTTCAGCTCACGCACCGGCCCAAATACGAGTATTTGGTGTCTTCGCCCGACGACCTGAAATTCACCGAGGAAATCAGCACGTTGGGCGCGCAGGGCTGGAAAATTGACACCTGCCGCCGCGCCACCAACAGTGCGGGCGGGGCGAGTTACGAGTGCATCCTGTCGCGGCCCAAGCTGGGGTGGTAAGGCGGGCGGCCCTCAGCCCTGCTCTCGCGCCGCCATGCGCTCGCCGGTGGCCCGCTCCTCGGCGCGCTCACTGTCAAGGAGGGCTTGGGCAACGTTGTGGCGGTCCTGGGACGACTTGTTCTGGCTCAGCTTGTCCTTGCCTTCCAGCCGCGTCACGGCGATTTCGAAAGTGACCACGCCCGCCAGCATCCGCCGCTCAAAATCGGCGGGAATGGCCGCCATACCGGGCGTAAAGCGTTCGACCAACCCGGAGGCGATGGCGCGGGTCTGCTCGCCCTCCACCACCCGCGCCTGCCCGTAGGCGTGCACCACCGAGTAGTTCCAGGTGGGCACGTTGGGCGCGGAGGCGTACCACGCCGGGTCAATCAAGGCGTGCGGCCCCTGAAAGATGACCAGCACGTCCTGCGGCCCGAAGTGCTGCCACTGCTTGTTGGCGCGGGCGAGGTGGGAGCGCAGGTAAAGCGTCCCGCCTTCCTGCTGCACCAGCACCGGCAAATGGGTGGCGAAGGGCACCCCGCCTGGCGCAGTGACCAGCGTGGCAAAGGCGTGCTCGTGCATGAAGGCGAGCAACTGGTCATGGTCCTCGGCGCGGAAGTGGGCGGGCAGATACATGGCGGCACTGTAGCGGCGCACCGGCCCGGCAGCCAGAGCCGCTTTTAAGCCGGTTGAGAGGGCCACTTGAGGGGTGACCTGTTCTCAGAACGCCACTTTCCTCTACCCTGGCCGCAGATGTCCGGCACCCCGACCTCCACCCTCAACAGCGGCTACGCCTACCGCACGACCCTGCAACGCGGCGGGCAGCGCGTGCTGGACTTTCTGGCGCAGGAGTTCCGGCACTCCGACCGGGCGACGTGGGCCGCGCGGCTGGCGGCGGGCGAAGTGACGGTGGACGGCCTGACCGTGCGCGGCGACGAGACACTGCGGCCTGGGCAAATGCTGGTCTGGCAGCGCCCGCCCTGGGCCGAACCCGACGCGCCGCTGCACTTCGACGTGATTTATGAGGACGCCGACCTACTCGCCGTGTCCAAGCCCTCGGGCCTGCCCACCATGCCGGGAGGTGGCTTTCTGGAGCACACGCTGCTGCATCAGGTGCGCGGGCGCTGGCCGGACGCTTCGCCACTGCACCGGCTGGGGCGCGGCACCTCGGGGCTGGTGCTGTTTTCGCTGACCTCGCAAGCAGGCGCGGCGTTGCTGAAGGACTGGCGGGCAGGCCGCGTGCAGAAGGTCTACCGGGCGCTGAGCGCAGGAGTAGCCGAGCAGGACGAATACGACATCACCGTACCCATCGGCCCGGTGGCGCATCCCCGGCTGGGGCAGGTCTTTGCGGCCAGCACGGCGGGCAAAACGGCTCACTCGCGGGCACGGGTGCTGGAGCGGCGGGAGGACACCACCTTATTTGAGGTCGAAATTTTCACCGGGCGGCCCCACCAGATTCGCATTCACCTCGCCTCGCTGGGGCTGCCGCTGGCGGTCGACCCGCTGTACGTCAGCGGCGGCCTTCCCCGCCCCGACGCGCTGCCGGGCGACCTGGGGTACGCGCTGCACGCCTCGACTCTGACCTTTCAGCATCCGGCACACGGCGCGGCGCTGACCCTGAGTGCGCCCGCGCCCACGCTCCTGTCTTGCCAGGTGACAGACAGCTGACACGGGCGTGCAGGGCCTCTGTTACGCTGGGTCAGTATGCCGAAAGTGATTGCCATCACGTCAGAGAAAGGCGGCGTGGGCAAAAGCACGCTGGCCGTTCATCTCACGGGCGCCCTGATCGAGCGCGGGCTTGACGCTGCGCTCATCGACGAGGACGGGCGGGTGGGCAGTTCGCTGCGCTGGGCGCGCCGCCGTGAGGAGGGCCTGGGCTTTCCGGTGCTGGACGCCGACGAGGTGAAGCCCAAGAAGCTGGCCGCGCTCGACGCCGTGCTCATCGACACCGAGGGCCGGCCCCGGCGCAAGGACCTGCGGGCGCTGGCCGAGCGCGCCGACCTGATTCTGATTCCGAGCGGCCCGACCATGCTGGAACTGGAAGCCACCCGCGAGCTGCTGGACTTTTTCGAGGACGAGGGCGCCGCCCGTCGGGTGCGGGTGGTTCTGACCCGCGTGCCCCCCACTGGGCAGGCCGGCGAGCAAGCGCGCGAAGACCTGCGCGACGACGGCTGGACCGTATGCAACACGGCGCTGCGTTCGTACACCGTCTACCAGAAAGCCGCCGAGCTGGGCGCCCTGTGCCGCGACGTGCGCGACCCCCGCGCCGAACAGGCCTGGGACGACGTGCTGCGGCTCTCGCGGGAGGTGCTGTGATGGCCCGCTTCGCTTACCTGACCGACGACGGCAAGGCCAAGAAAAGCAAGAAAAAGAAGAGCGCCAAAAAGACCCCCGCCCCCGATGGCCGCGGCCAGAACGAGGAGCGGGTCGAGCCGGTCTACGTCCGCAAGGAAACGGTGCGGGCGGTGTGGCGCGAGGTGAAAAAAGAAGGCGGCGAGAGCGTAAGCGAGCTCGTCGAAGACCTGCTGCTCCAGTGGCTGCGCGAGCGGGCGTAGGCGGAGCGTCCACGCCTACCCCACGCACGTACAATGCCCGGCGATGACCGTCACGGGCCGCTTTGCTCCCAGTCCCACCGGGGCCATGCACCTGGGCAACGCCCGCACCGCGCTGCTGGCGTGGCTGCACTCGCGCGCGCTCGGCGGGCGGCACCTGCTGCGTTTCGAAGACCTCGACACTGGCCGGGTGCGAGGCTGGGCCTACGACCTGACCCGGCGCGACCTGGAGTGGCTGGGGCTCGACTGGGACGAGGAATTCCGGCAGTCCGAACGTTTGGACCTTTACGCGGCGGCGCTGGCAGGGCTGGACACCTACCCCTGCACCTGCACTCGCAAGGAAGTACTGGCGGCCATCGCAGACAGCGCAGGCGCCCCCCACGGTGAGGAAGCGGTCTACCCCGGCACCTGCCGCCCCGGCAGTGTTCACCCCGAGCGCCCCGCCGCCCGGCGCTGGCGGGTGCCCGAGGCCGAGAGCTGCGTGACCGACGCCCTGAGCGGCGACACGCTGTGCCAGTGGCTGCCGCGTGACGTGGGCGACTTTGTGCTGCAACGCAACGACGGGGTGTACGCCTACCACCTCGCCGTGGTGGTGGACGACGCGCTGATGGGCGTGACCGACGTGCTGCGCGGCGCCGACCTGTGGACCGCCAGTCCCCGGCAGGCCGCGCTGCACCGGGCACTGGGGTTCACGCCGCCGCGTTTCCTGCACGTGCCGCTGCTCAGCAACTACCGGGGCGAACGCCTCGCCAAACGGGGCGGTGCGCCTCCGCTCAGCGAGTGGCGCGAGCACGGTGAGGCGCCGGGGCGGGTGCTCGCGGACCTCGCCCATACGCTGCCCTGGCCCGGCTTTCAGGCGGTGCCGGAGGAGGTCACGGCGCCAGAGCTGTTACCGCTGTGGGGAGACGTGCTGGCAGAACGGCCCGGCACCTGAGCGTCACGGCAGCGCTGTGCGGCCCACTTCCTGCCCTGTTTTGTCGAGTTCGACGAGTTCCCGGCCCGCCACGTAAAGTAGCCCGCCCTCCGGAGTCCAGGCGGCGGGGCCGCTCACGCCTTCCGGGCGCAGCACCCCCTCGCGGCGCCCGGTCTGGGCGTCGCGGCGTTCCAGGCGGCCTGCCGTCAGCACCCACACGCCGCCGTCGGGCAGAGGAAATCCCATCGCGCCCTCCGCCCCGCGCAGCACCGCCGTCGCCGGGTGGCCCTCGCGCAGAGCGTAGAGGACGGGGCCGGCCTGGACCACGGCGCCCCGCTGGTCCCGGCTGAACTGCACGTCTTGCAGCGGACAGGCCACCTCGCAGCGCACGCCGGACAGCACCGCGCCGTCAGCCACGTTCACGAGTTGCACGCGGCTACCGTCGCCCATCACCGCCCGCCGACCATCCGGCGCCGTCGCCAGCCCCGTCACCGCGCCAGGCCGCAGCAGCGTGCGCGCCTGGGTGTTCAGGTCGAGCTGTTCCAGCCCACGCGCTCCGGCGAGCAGCAGCGTGCTGTCGTTCAGGAAAGCCACCCGCCGCGCCGGCTCGGGCAGCGCCACTCTCCGCCAGAGCTGCCCGTCACTCTGTTGCTCGGCATCCAGCCGCCAAACGGTCACCGAGGCTCGCCCACTGACCAGCACCACTTTGCCCGACGGACTGACGCGCAGGCCCTGGCAATCTTCGGGCAGCGGCAAACGCTGAGGCGCCGCCGACGTTGACAGCGTCCAGAGCGACGTGCCCGCGCAGACCAGCCGCGTCCCACCGGGCAGGGCAGCCAGGCCAGCGACGGCTGCGGGTGCTGGCCCCTGCGCGGTGGTTCCTGGCGACGCAGGCGCCTGCGCCAGGGCCAGCGAACACAGCAGCGAGAGGGCGGTGGGCCACAGGCGGGGCAACTTCATGACTCCGAGTGTAGAGGCGCAGCAGATGAGACGGGCGGCAAGAAAAAAGCCCGGACCCGTGACAGGACCGGACTTGCAAAGAATTCAGCAGCTCAGAACACGTACCCCTTGGGCACCACGACCACGCCGTGCTCGGTGACGGTGAAGCCGCGCTGCTCGTCGTGCTCGCGGTTCAGGCCGATGGTGGTGCCGGGCGGAATCACCACGTCCTTGTCTACGATGACGCGGCGCAGGTGCGAGTGCCGGCCCACCTGCACGTCGTCGAACAGAACGCAGCTTTCGACCAGCGAGTAGGAGTGGGTGCGGACGTTGCGCCCGAGCACGCTGTCGCGCACGGTGCCGCCGCTGATGATGGCGCCCCCGGCCATGATGGAGTTGAACGCCTGCCCCTTGCGGCCCTCGGACTCGTGCACGAACTTGGCGGGCGGCGAGAATTCGCTGCTGGTGCGCAGCGGCCACTCGGGGTTGTAGATGTCGAACTCGGGGTTGACCGACACGAGGTCCATGTTCGCCTCGAAGTAGGCGTCGAGCGTGCCCACGTCGCGCCAGTAGGTGTTGGGACGCTCCTGACCGGGGATGGGATTTTTGTGGAAGTCATAGGCCTGGACGTGGTAGCCGTCGGAGAGCGCACGCGGAATCACGTTGTGGCCGAAGTCGTAGCCGGTTTCCTGCCCGCTGATGCTGGCTTCGAGCAGTTCTTCGAGCGCCCGGCGGCTGAAGATGTAATTGCCCATGCTCGTCAGGCTCAGGTCGGCTTGACCGGGGATGGTGGGCGGGTCGGGCACCTTCTCGTGGAACTCGGTCACGCGCCAGCGCTCGTCCACCTGCATCACGCCGAACTGGTGCGCCTGCGACTGCGGCATTGGGTAAGCGGCGATGGTCACGTCGGCCCGCGTCTCGATGTGTTTTTCCAGCATGTGTTCCACGTTCATCTTGTAGATGTGGTCACCGGAAAAAATCGCCACGTAGTCGGCCTCGAAGTTGTCGATGAGGTGCATGTTCTGGTACACGGCGTCGGCGGTGCCCCGGTACCAGGCGTCGCCGAGTTCCTCGAAGCGATACATCTGCGCCGGCACGAGCGTGATGAAGTAGTCGCTCAGGAAGGTGCCGAAGCGCCAGCCGCGCTGAATGTGCTCGGTGAGGCTCTGCGCCTTGTACTGGGTCAGCACGTAGACCGAGAACATGCCCGAGTTGATGAAGTTGTTGATGGCGAAGTCGATGATGCGGTATTTGCTGCCAAACGGCACGGCGGGCTTGGACCGTTTCTGCGTCAGCGGGGCCAGGCGCGAGCCCTGACCACCCGCGAGAATCATGCCGAGAACACGTGGTTTCATGGGGACCCCCGAAAGATGAAGACGGCAGCAAGAAAGGAAGAGGGGCACTCGACCCCCGAAATGCACTGCACTTTCCCGTCAGACTGTCGTCCTCACTCTACCGCCGACCCCGTGGCCCGGAATCAGCGAGTAGGTGAACCTTTCCAGGCAACTCCTGACGAGCGGGAATACAAAAGACGCGTCCCAGCGCTACTTTTTTGACTTAGCTTGTAAGTCGGCAAACCAAGTCTGAACTTTTCCGCAAGGTCAACTCGGCGCCCCGGAACGCTCCAGAAACGCCCGCAGGTGCGCCTCTGCCGCGTCCGGCGATTGCACCTCGGCCCCGAGCTGACGGCGCATCCAGGTGAGCTGCCGTTTGCCGTACTGCCGGGTCGCCAGGGCGATGGCTTGCTCGGCGCCTGCGAGGCTCAGGCGGCCCTGCGCCACCGCCAGCGCCTCGGCGTACCCGAGCGCCTGCCACACCGTCGGGCGCGGCTCCTGCTCCGGCGGCACCTGCCCGGCGAGCCACTGCGCCTCCTGCGGCCAGCCGGCGCGCAGCATGGCGGCGGTGCGCTCCTGCACCCGCTGTTCCATCTCGGCGGCGGGCGGCGAAAAGGCAAACACCTGATACTGGAAAGCGGGTGGCGAGTACCCGAACTCACCGGGAAAACGCCCGGCAGCGCGGTAGACCTCCAGCGCCCGGACCACCCGGCGTGGGTTGCGCTCCATGCGGGCGGCCTCGGCAGGATTGGCCTGCTCGATTTCGGCGAGCAGCGCGTCCAGCCCGCGTTCCTGTAACTCGGCTTCGAGGGCGGCGCGCATCTTCGGGTCACTCGGCGGCGTGAGCGGCAGCCCCCGGCTGAGCGCACTGAGGTAAAAGCCGGTGCCGCCCACGACCAGCGGCAGCCGCCCCCGCGCCAGGATGTCCACGATGGCGGCCTCGGCCTGCGCCGCGTACTGCGCCACGTCGTAGCTCTGCGTCACGTCGACCACGTCAAGCAGATGGTGGGGGACGCTCGCCCGCTCCTGCGGCGTCGGCTTGGCAGTGCCGAGGTCGAGGCCCCGGTACACCGTGAAGGCGTCGGCGGCAACGATCTCGAGTCCGTACTCCCGCGCCAGCCGCAGCGCCAGCGCCGTTTTGCCCGCAGCGGTGGGAGCAGTCAGGACGGGGATGAGCGGGGCAGCCATAGCGCCGGTCAGTGTAGGGCAGCGCTCCGTTCTTGGCACGCGACAGTCTCAGGGCAGCGACCTGCTACCCTCCGGCCATGTCGCAGAGCAACAACGAATCCGGCAAGCCGGTGCTGGCGAGGCTGCAACAGCTGATGACGCTCCGTGAGGAAGTCGAGACGCTGGCGCAGGGCGGCCCCTGGACCCCCGCCGCCGACTGGCGCGACGCGGGCACCCACCTCGACCTGCTGCTCGACGTGCCGGGCGTGGACGCGGGCACCCTGGCCCTCGCCGAAGACGGCGGGCAACTGACCGTGAGCGGCGAGCGCCCCGGCACCGAGCACTTGCTGCGCAGCGAGCGCCCGAGTGGCCGCTTCGTCCGTGAGCTGGCCTTTCCCGAGCCGGTGCGCCCTGCCTCGGGGGTCGCCAGTCTGGCCGGCGGCGTGCTTACCGTCCGCTTCGAGAAGCTGCGTCCCACCATCGACGTGACGGCTCGCCCCGCGCCCGGAGATCCGGAAGCCAGCACAGAAACCAGTCCTGACGAAGACCGCTGATATGCATTCGGATTGAATCCAAAACAATTGGATTCAATCCGAGCGGAGCGAGTGGGAACGGAGAGGGATTTCGCGGTATGGAAGCACAGGCGGCGCCTCTTCCGCTTGTGCTGAAATGGAGTGGAATCCGTACGGGCGGGCGGACACGGAGGCAGTAACACCCCGCTCCACATCGCAGCGGCGCGGGGTGCGGTTTATACTGGGTTCAAGAACATTTGACCCGTCCCGTCCCGCTGGGGGCGCCCCACTGGTCGTGCCAGTTGTGCCAGTTTCTCACGCGCTCCGGGCGGGCGGCCTGCCTGCTCCACGGCGGCCCGGCCCTTTGCTTCCTGCTTTCCCCACTTTAGGAGTCCTATGACCTCAATTCCTGCTGTTCCCGCTGCTCCGTCCGGTTCCCTGCCCCGGCCCTGGCTCACCTCCTACGAACCCGGCGTGCCGCAAGACCTCGCGCCCAGCAGCCGCACCCTCTACCGCCTGCTCGAAGACGCGGCCACCCGCTACCCCAACCGCGAGGCGCTGCAATTCCTGGGTCAGGGCACCACCTTCCGCGAGCTGCTCAAGCGGGTGCGCCGCTTTGCCAAGGCGCTGCAACGCTCGGGCGTGCAGCAGGGTGACCGGGTGGCGATCATGCTGCCCAACTGCCCGCAGTTCGTGGTGGCCTTCTACGGCACCCTGCTGGCGGGCGCAGTGGTCGTGAACACCAGCCCGCTCTACACCGCCGCCGAACTCGAGCACCAGCTCAGCGACTCGGGCAGCGAAACGCTGGTCATTCTCGACAGCCTGTATCCGCGCTACGCCGAAGTTGCGGACAAGGTGCCGGTCAAGCGCGTGCTGGTCAGCCGCATTCAGGACGAGCTGCCGTTCCCCAAGAACCTGCTCTTTCCTATCAAGGCGCTGAAGGAAGGCACGCTGGCGAGCGACTCGTTCAAGCGCAATCCCCGCGCCGTGCCGATGCGCTTCGTCACGAAGCTGCAAGACCCCGACCCGGTGTCGGTGCCGATCACGGCGGACGACGTGGCGCTGCTGCAATACACCGGCGGCACCACCGGCGTGCCCAAGGGCGCGATGCTGACCCACCGCAACCTGGTGGCGAACGCCGAACAGTGCCGCTCGTGGATGGTCGGGCTGCAAGAGGGCCGCGAAATCACCATGGCCGCCATTCCCTTTTTCCACGTGTACGGCATGACGGTCGCCATGAACCTGAGCATGCTGATCGGCGCCACGCTGGTGCTGGTGCCCAACGCCCGCGACATCAAGATGGTGCTCGACGAAATCTCGCGCACCCGCGCCACCATCTTCCCCGGCGTGCCCACGCTCTACAACGCCATCAACAACCATCCCGACACCGCCGCGCACGACCTGACCACCATCCGGGCGTGTATCAGCGGCTCGGCGCCTCTGATGCAGGACACCGCCCGCACCTTCCGTGAAATCACCCAGGGCGCCAACCTGGTCGAAGGGTACGGCCTGACCGAAACCAGCCCGGTCACGCACGTCAACCCCATCACCGGCGAGCAGAAGGAAGGCTCCATCGGCCTGCCGCTGCCGGGCGTGGACGCGCTCATCATGGACGACGCGGGCCAGCCGGTGCCGACCGGCGAAGTCGGCGAGCTGTGGGTGGCCGGCCCGATGGTCATGAAGGGCTACTGGAACATGCCCGATGAAACCGCCAAGGTGCTGCGCGAGTACGCCGGCAAGACCTGGCTGCTGACCGGCGACATGGCGACGATGGACGAGCAGGGCTTTTTCCGCATCGTGGACCGCAAGAAAGAGCTGATTATCGCGGGCGGCCACAACATCTACCCCCGCGAAGTCGAAGAAGTGCTGACCTCGCACCCCGCCGTGCTCGAAGCCGCCGCCGTGGGGCTGCCCGACCCTTACCGTGGCGAGACCGTGCACGCGGTGGTGGCGCTCAAGCCCGGCATGCAGGCCACCGAGAAGGAAATCATCGCCTACTGCCGCACCCTGCTCAGCGCCTACAAAGCGCCACGCAGCGTGGAATTCCGCGACGAGCTGCCCAAGACGGCGGTCGGCAAGACCCTGCGCCGCCAGCTCGCTGCCGAGGCCCGTGAGCGACTGAAGAAGGAAAAGGCTGAGAAGTCGGCCTGAGCCTTTCGCGCCTTCAACAGTCCCTCGGCTCCGGCTGGGGGATTTTTCGTTGCTTCTTTTGCTTGTTTCCCTTTTGCGGGCCCACTCCTGCCGTATCCTGCCCCTCATGACCAGACCCCCCAAACGCGGCGCCGGCCCCATCAAAGGCTCTAAGGGCCGCAACCAGCAAAGCCGCCGCAACGTGCCGGTGGGCCGCGACGGTTCCACCCGCGACGCCGTGCGCCCGGTGCGCGAAACGCCCGAAGACCGTCAGGCCCGCAGCGAAGGCCGGGTGCAGCGCGACCCCAATTTCAAGCCTGCCGAGGGCAAAAGCGGCGCCCGCCCGGCCCGCAGCGGCGGCGGCCAACAGAGCAAAGTGGGCCTGCGTGGCGAGGACTTCCGCTTTACTAGCGGCGGCCCGCGTAAGGCCCCGCCCAAACTCGGCAGCAAAAAAGCCCTGCCCGAGCTCAAGCGGGTGCAGCTCGACGCCCCGGCGCCCGAAACCACCTTCCGCGACCTCGACGGCGAAAAGGTGACCTTCCCCGACAGCAACCTGCGCCGGGTGGCGGCCCGGATTCTGGCCGAGCGGCACAAGCCCTGGCGCTTCCGGCCCTTCGCCTTTCCCCTGTTTACCGACAAGGGCCACGAGCAGAACTTTCACTTCGACTTCTACATCTACGACCCCGAAGGCAGCGTGATTCGGCTGATTCTGGTCGTGCCACACGAATCGCGCGAGGTCTGGGACAAGGTGGGGCGCTTCAAGCGGCAGTACCCGATGTACACCTACGAACTGTGGACGCCCGAGAAGCTGGCGCAGTTCCAGAAGGGCGGCAAGCTGGGCTGGTGAACGCTGCCCAACCGGGGACCGGCAGAGCAAATGCTCAGGCGGCCCTCTTTTTTTTGGCGGCCCCTGCTACCCTGCTCCCTGTGAGCCGCCCCCCCAACCCTGCCAAATCCATCCCGGCCAAACTCAGCCGCACCGCGCGCGGCCCCGCCGTCACCCTCAAGGCCGCCGCCGTGCGCCGCATTGCCGGGCGCTACCCGTTCGGGCACGCGGGCGACATCGCCAGTGCCGACGCTGGTACCCAGCCAGGTGACGTGGTGGACGTGCGCGACGAGGGCGGCAAGCTCGTCGGACGCGGCTATTTCAACCCGGATGGCGCCACCCCGCTGCGGATGCTGGTGTGGGAAGCGCGTGACATTGACCTGAACTTTTACCGCGAACGGGTGCGGGCGGCTCTGGCACGGCGTGAGGGACGCATCACCGGCACGAACGCCATGCGGGTGCTGCACGCCGAGGCGGACGGGCTGCCGGGCGTGGTGGCCGACCAGTTCGGCGACGTGCTGAGTGTGCAACTGCGGAACGCGGGCGTGGAACAGCACCGCGACCTAATTTTGCGGGCGCTGCGCGAGGAAACCGGCGCGACCTCGGCTTTCGAGCGCAGCGACACCGGGGAGCGGCGCAAGGAAGGGCTGGACCTGGTGAGCGGTCCGCTGTGGGGCGAGGTGCCGGAGCGCGTCGAGTTCTACGAGGACGACCTGCGCCTGCACTTCGCGCCGCTCGACGCGCAGAAGACCGGCTTTTTCCTCGACCAGCGCGACAACCGCCGGATGCTGGCGGGGCTGCTGGCGCCGGGGCAACAGTTCCTCGACGTGTACTCCTACACCGGGGGCTTTTCGCTGCACGCGGCGAAGGCGGGGGCGCAGAGCACCGCAATTGACAAGGACAGCGTGGCCCTCGGCGTACTGGAACGCGAAGCCCGCGAAAACGGCGTGAGCGTGGGCCTGCGCTGGGGCGACGCCATCGAACAGCTCGCCGCGCTGGAAAAGGAAAAGAAGACCTTTCACGCCGCCGTCTTCGACCCGCCCACCCTCGCCAAGCGCCGCGACGACGTGCCCCGCGCCAAGCGGATTTTCACTGACGGCACCGCCGCGCTGCTGCGGATGCTGGTGCCCGGCGGACACGTCCTGGTCAGCACCTGCGCCCATTACATCCGGGTGGATGACCTGCTCGACGCCGCCCGTGTGGCCGCCGGGGCCGCCGACTGCGACGCCGAGGTGGTCGCCGTGACCTACCAGCCCGCCGACCACCCCCACCTGCTGAGCGTGCCCGAGAGCCTCTACCTCAAGAGCATTCTGCTGCGGAAGCAGGGCTGAGAAGGGAACAGGGCCGATGCTCAAGCACGTTTCCTTCCTGACCCGTGACTTGCCTGCCATCCTCGACTTTTACGCCCGGCTCGGCGGCATCGTCGAAAAAGACCTTGTGACGCATGAGGGCCACCGCCGGGGTGTCATCCGACTGGGCGAAGGCAAGTTGCAGTTTTTTGAGGTGGCAGGCGAAACGCCCGCGCCGCACCCCCACTGGGCCGAACACATCGCCCTGCAAGTACGTGGGCTGCGTGCCCTGCTCCCCGAATTGCAGGCGGCGGGCGTGACGGTGACTCGCGACTTGCAACCCAGCCCCGGCGGGCGCGACATGGCCTTCGTGCTCGACCCGGATGGACGGCAGGTGGAGTTGCTGGAAGCGGATTAGCGTATTTGCCGGGATGAGGTTTCGCTGGGCCGGGCCTGGGTGCCCCCTCACCCCTTTGCTCCGCAAAGGCCCTCTCCCACCAGTGGAGAGGGTCAAAAGATGCTTCGTCTCTTCTCTTATTTCTGCTTCTCACAAATAACCGAGAAACGCAGAACGCTAGGGCCGTCGGGCGCTGAAAGCGCACGGGCCTCGCGTCCGTAGAACTCACGAGCGTCCAGACTGCACGTGCAACGGAAGAACACTGCCCGCCACGCGCCATCACCGCCAGCCTCCTCAGCGGAGCGTTAAAGCCCCTGTCCCCTTTGGGGATAGGGGTTTGGGGTTGGGGCTAAACGCTCAGGCCCAAGCCCCCACGTCTCCCAACCTCCCGCCCGCAGCCAAACTCCCAATTCCCACCCCCACCCCCCTGATATGCTCACAACAGAATGCCCACCCCCATCCACGTCCTCCCCCCCCACGTCGCCCGCCTCATCGCTGCGGGAGAAGTGGTCTCCCGCCCGCTCGATGTGGTGCGCGAACTGGTGGAAAACGCCCTTGACGCCGGGGCGAGCCGCATCGAAATCGAGGTGGACGGCGGCGGCCTGGAGCGCGTGCAGGTACGCGACAACGGGTCCGGCATCGCGGCACAGTCGGTGCCACTGGCCCCCGCCCGCCACGCGACAAGCAAGCTGACGGCTGGCCCCGAAACCGGCAGCCTGAGCGTTACCACCCTCGGCTTCCGGGGCGAGGCGCTGTGGGCGGCGGCGCAGGCGGGCGAACTCGAACTCACGACCCGCCCGGCAGCGCAGGTGGGGGCGGCGCGGCTGCGCGCTCAGGGCGACGCGGTGGAGGTCAGCCGCACCTCGGCCCCCGCTGGCACGACGGTCACGGTATCCCAGCTCTTTGCCCGGCTGCCCGCCCGACTGCGGACCCAGGCAAGTGCGGCGGCGGAAGTCCGTGACATCACCGCGCTCCTCGGGCGCTACGTGCTGCACCACTCGGCGCTGCACTGGCGGCTGACGGTGGACGGCGACCCCCGGCTGACCCACGCGCCCGCCGACCACCGGGGCGCGGTGGCGACGGTCTACGGTCCGCTGAGCGCCAACCGCGTGCTGACGCTGGACACACCCGGCGTGCGCGGCGTGGTGTCGCGTCCCGAACTGACGCGGGCGCGGCGTGACCGGATGCACTTCGCGGTCAACGGGCGGCCCATCGTGGCGCCGCCGGAACTCGAACGCGCCGTGATCGACGCCTACGCCGAGTTGCTGCCCGCCGGCACCGCGCCGCTGTGCGTGCTCGACCTGACGGTGGCGCCCGAGGATTACGACCCCAACATTCACCCCGCCAAACAGGTGGTCGCGCTCGCTGACCTGCCTGCCGTGGCGCTGCGGGTGCGCGACGCCGTCGCTGGTGCCCTCGCTGGGCATCCGCTGGTGAGGGCAGCCCCGGCCCTCATCGCGCCGCCCGAGCCACATCCGGCGCCCACGGCGGGCAACTTTCCCGACCTCACCCTGCTCGGCGTCTATCAGGAGCTGTACCTGCTCGCGCAGGGCGAGGGCGACCTGTGGGTGGTGGACGCCCACGCCGCGCACGAGCGGGCGCTGTATGAGCGGCTGGGACGCGAACTCGGGACGGCGGCTCCGCTCGAACTGCCCACGCCGGAGCTGCTGCACCTGACGCCCGAGCAGACCGCCCGGCTGCACGAACGCGGCGCCGAGTTGCGCGGCTGGGGCCTGACCATCGAGGATTTCGGCGCGGGGCTGGCACGGCTGCGGACCCTCCCGGCGGCGCTGGCGGCCCTGCCGGTGCCCCGGCTGCATGAAGTGGTGGTGGAAACGGCCCTTTCCGGTGGCCCCGACCCCCGGCGCGAGGTGCTGGCGCGGCTGGCGTGTCTGCCCGCGCTCAAGGCGGGAATGCTCGACGCTGAGCGCGGCGCGCTGGTTCTGGCCGCCCTACGCGAGTGCGAGCAGCCCTGGGCCTGTCCACACGGGCGCCCCACCGTGCTGCGGCTGTCCGAGCGCGACCTCGCCCACGCCTTCGGGCGGCGCGGCGTGCGGGATGTGGCGCGGGGGCGTGACAGCGTGGTTTGAATGTGGGTGGCTTGAGTGCGGCTTGGCGGCAGGGGGGTAGGAGAGTCAACCTTTGCCCAAACCGGCCTTCACCCGCCTGACACGCCGCAGACGCTATGAACAGCCCCATGACCGATCCCAAGAACGAGCCCAAAAATGAGCAAGGCGGCCTGCCCAACGATATAGGCAACGAGATGAGCGACCGCGCCGGCTACTACGACGAGTCCCCCAGCGGCGACACCGAAACCCCGGTGGGCCGCCCCTCCACCGACACCACTTCGCCTGGCGCGGTGCCTACCGTGACTGGCGACGACCGGGGGATGCACCAGACCGGCACCAGCTTCGGCACGACGCCCGAAGACGACAAACTCATCTGAAGTTCTTAGCTCCCACCGCAGCACGTTGGCCCCGGATTCCGGCCCGCGTGCTGTTTTGCTGCCGCGCTTTGCCTTACACTGACCGGCTGTGACCGCCGCGCCCCGCCCCCCCCACACCCTCTCCGTGGCCCCGATGATGGACTGGACGGACCGGCACTGCCGCATGTTTCACCGCACGCTGACCCGCCGGACGCTGCTCTACACCGAAATGGTCACGACCGGCGCGATTTTGCACGGCGACCAGGGGCGGCACCTGGATTTCAGCGCCCCCGAGCACCCCCTCGCCCTGCAACTCGGCGGCAGCGACGCGGCGGCGCTCGCCGAGTGCGCCCGGCTGGCCGAGGACTGGGGCTACGACGAGGTGAACCTCAACTGCGGCTGCCCGTCTGACCGGGTGAGCAGCGGTTCTTTCGGCGCCTGCCTGATGGGCACGCCCGACGTGGTGGCGCGGGCGGTGGAGGCGATGAGAGCCGCGACCCGGCTGCCAGTGACCGTCAAACACCGCATCGGGATCGACGACCTCGACAGCTACGAGCACCTGACCGGCTTCGTGCGGACAGTGGCGGCAGCGGGCTGCGAGCAGTTCATCGTCCACGCCCGCAAAGCGTGGCTCTCGGGCCTTTCGCCTAAGGAAAACCGCGAGATTCCGCCATTGCGCTATGAGGTGGTGCAGCAACTCAAGGCCGACTTTCCACAGTTAACCGTGGTGCTCAACGGTGGCGTCAAATCTCTTACCGAGGCGCAGCAAGCCCTCGCCTGGGCTGACGGCGTGATGATTGGCCGCGCCGCCTATCAGGAGCCGTACCTGCTCGCCGCCGCCGACCGTGACGTGTTTGGAGAAGATGCCCAGGCTGTCAGCCGCCGCGAGGCCATCGAAGCGTATCTGCCCTACGTGGCCGCACAGGTGGAAGCCGGGCAACCACTCAACCGCATGATGAAACACACCCTGGGCCTTTTCGCCGGGCAGCCGGGCGCGCGGCACTGGAAGCGGACGCTGAGCGAGCAGGGCCACAAGCCAGGCGCTGGACTGGACGTGGTTCGGGCGGCACTCGCCGGGGTGCCGGACGACGTGCTGGACGCCAGAGCTTAAAAAACCCCGCCAGCAACGGCGGGGCATTCAGGCAGTAGGGGCGTCAGAACACGATAGGCAGCACGCCCACGCTGTCGCCGCCACAGTCCACCGTCACACCTTTGGGGGCGTCCGACACGGTGCAGCCCAGCGCGCGCAGGCCGGAGAGCGGGAAAATCAGGTTCTTGCCGTCGCTGGCGGGGGCCAGGGGCAGGTCCACGTTGCCGTTGCCGCGCTGAGCGGTCTTTTGCCCGGCGGTCACGGTCAGCGGGGTTTCGCCCGCCACGTTCATGCGGTACTTGCCCCCGCCGAGGCTGACCACGTTGACCACGCCGATCAGGTCCTTGCCCAGCAGGTAAGGCTGGCCCTTGACCACGCCAGCGGGCGCGGCAGGTTTGGCGGCTGCGGGCACGCTCACGGCGTCCACGATCAGCAGGGTTTCGTTGGCGCTCAGCGGCGCACTCAGCACGTAGGCGCCCGGTTTGCCCGCCGTGTCCTTAACGAGCAGGCTGCCCGACTGACCGTTGACTTTCCAGTCACCGACGGCCTGCGAGCCCAACGCCGTGCGGACCTGGGTGCGGGCCTGAGCGGCGGCCTGCTTGCTGTAGAGGCACACCGCCTGACGGCTGACTTTGAGCTTGCTGGGGCACGACACGAGTTGCCCACTCACGGCGCGGCTGACCGCAATCGCCACACCGCTCACCGTGCGGTCGGTCACGGGAGAAACGGTGGCAGCGGTTGCCTTGGCCGGGGCGGGCGCGGGAGCGGCGGTCTGCGCCAGAGCGCCGGGAAGCAGGGAGGCGGCGAGCAGGGCCGCGAGAACCATCGGGGAAGCGTGACGCATACGCCGCATCTTAGGGGCCGCGCATGAGGGGGAACTTTGAGTCGTGAGACAGGCTGCTCGCTCTGCCTAGGTTTCATCGCTTCGTCTGAGCGATTCAACCGCAATTGGTCCGAGCCCGCTCGTCTCAGACCTGCAAATAACCCTCGCTCAGCGCCCACAGCCGCGCCGCCGCGCCGTCGTCGAGGGCCTGAGGCGCGGGCGTGACCCGGCGCGCGTTGGCGTAGTAGCCGCCCGTGTGAACCGGCGCGCTGACCGCGTGCAGGCTGGTTTGCGCCCCTTGCTCGGGCGTGAGCGAAAAGCGGTCAAGCAGGCCGTAAGCCTGGGCAAAGCGTCCGCCGCCGTTTTTGCCGAAGCCGCTGGCGACCATGCCGGGGTGCAGCGACACGCTGAGCACACTGGGCTCGCGCCGCGCCAGTTCGCGGGCAAAGAGGATGTTGGCGAGCTTGCTCTGCGCGTAGGCGGGCCACGCCGCGTAGCCCCGGCGAAACTCGGGGTCGTCGAAACGGATGCGCCCGACCACATGCGCCGCCGACGCCACCGTGACCACCCGCGCGGGCACCCGGCGGGTCTCGCTGCTGCGCCGGAGCAGCGGCAACAGCTCACGGGTCAGCAGAAACGGCGCGAGGTGGTTCAGCGCCCAGGTCAGCTCGATGCCCTCGCGGCTTTCCTGGCGCTCACGGTGCAGCGCTCCGGCGTTGTTCACCAGCACGTCGAGTTCGCCGAAGCGCTCGCGGTACTCGGCGGCGGCCCGCTCCACCTGCACCAGTTCGCTCAGGTCGGCCAGCAGGGTGCCGGCGGCGCCCACCTCGGCAGCCACCCGCGCCGTGCGCCCCGGGTCGCGGCCCACGATGACCACCTGTGCTCCGCGCCCAGCGAGTTCCCGCGCCGTTTCCAGGCCGATGCCGCCCGTGGCCCCCGTAATCAGAATGCGGCGGCCCGTCAGGTCCTGCGCTCCTTGCTGCGTGTTCATGACCCCCACCATAAACAGCGCGGGCCCCGGCGACTGCACCCTGGAGCATTTGACAAAAAGAGTGCACCGCTTTTTGGCGAGCGGAGCGAGTGCAAACCAACGAGCAGGACGGAGAATGGAGCGGGTGGCGGTGCTATTCCGACGCCTGCGTAATTCGGAGAACTGCTCTAGACCAAAAAAGAAGGGCCAACCCCCGAGGAATCGGCCTCCTGGCGCGGCGAACTTCACCCGGCCCGCCTGATTGTGATTGCGCTGATGGGCCCAGTGTACCCGGTGAACTGTCACCGACTTGTCACAGCGGCATGAGAGGACGGCCAATTTGTCTCCAGGCTCGCGGCTGGATTCAATAAGCGTCACCCGGCGCCACTTCGCCTTCCGGCGTGCGGCCTTGCAACACGTCGAGAATAAAGCTGCGGGCATAGGCCGCGCCGCGCTCCAGCAGGTCGGACGTGATGCTGGCGATGTGGGGCGTGATGACGACATTTTCCCGGTCCCACAGCGGGTGTCCGGCGAGCAGCGGTTCGGGGTCGGTCACGTCAAGGACTGCGCCGCCAAGGTGCCCCGAATCGAGCGCCGCCAGCAGGTCGTCCGTCACGATGAGGTCGCCGCGCCCCTGGTTGGAGAGCCAGACGCCGGGTTTGAGGGCCGTCAGCCGCTCGGCGTTCACGATGCCGCGTGTGCGCTCGGTGCTCGGCAGCAGCAGCACCACCCAGTCGGCCTCCGCGAGGCGGTAGTCCACGAGGTCGGGCTCAGTTTTCGAGGTCAGACCGTAGACCTGTGCGCCGAAAGGAGCCAGCAATTCCTCCACGATCTTGCCGATGTGCCCGTAGCCCCAGAGCACGACTTTTTGACCGTCGAGTGTGCTCAGGCCCGTGTCGGCCAGGGACGTTCTGACCCATTCGCCCCGCTGCTGGGCGTCGCGGAAGCGGTGCAGGCCCCGGCTGGCCGCCAGCATTCCGGCCACCACATGCACTGCCACGGCGCGGTCGTGCAGGCGGTGGGCGTTGTAGAGCGCGGCGCCCTGAGGCAGCTTGCCCTGCACGTGCTCGATGCCCGCCGTGAGCGTCAGCACCCATTGCAGGCCCGGCACGCTCAGCAGCGCGTCGCGGGTGGCCCCGTTCGCCAGCCACAGCACGACGCCCTGGGCTTCGCCGTCCGGCACGCCCTTGTCGTTGGAATAGAACGCCAGCTCCGCGCCGGGCAGGAAGGTGTCGCCCGGCTGGGCCAGGGCATGAAAAGCAGGCAGGTCGGGAACAAGAACGCGCATGGCTCCAGTCATAGCGCACCCGGCGGCTCCTGCGGGCGGGCAGCTCGCCCTACGCGTCTGCCCCGGCGCCGCTTTGCCATTCCTCGCGGGTGATTTCCATGTGCACGTCTACCCGCTCGGGATACGTGCGGCGGCCCACCTCGCGGAAGCCGCACGCCGCGAAGGCCCGCTGGGCGCGGCGGTTGTGGCCGAAGGTGGTCAGGCGCACGCGCTGCAAGGCCGGGTTGTGGACCGCGAAGGCCCAGTGCAGCAGCGCCCGCACCCCGGCCCGCCCGTAGCCTTGCCCCCACAGCGCCGGGAACCCGATCATGATGCCGAGCGTGGCGGTGGTCGCCGTCAGCGGCGGCGAGGGGCGAAAGTCGTACAGCTCGGCGTTGCCGATGAGCCGCCCTGCCGCGTCCATGACGCCAAAGCCGGCGCGTTCGCCCGTCTTTTCCTCCTCCTGCATTACGCGCCGGAAGAGCCATTCGGGCATCCGAATCGGTTTGGCGTCGTTCCAGGCGGCGAGTTCGCGGTCGCGGAAAAAGGAATAGAGGGTGCGCCACTCGGCGGGCGTGAAGTCGAGGACCGGTTTGAGGGAAACGTCGGGGGTCATAGGCGGCGTGGGGGACAGCAAACGGCTTCTGGGGGGGAGATGTCAAGGGGGCGGGCTGTTTTGGGGGAGCTGAGGCTCAGGCTTTAGCTTTTGGCCCCATCCCCCCGCCCCTTACCCCAGAGGGGCAAGGGGAGTTGACGTTGGCACTGGGCACCGGGCAGTGATGTCGCCAACTTCACGGTGTTCCTCAGTTGCGCGGACGGTCTGGATGCAGTCGTGTTTTGGAGTCGTGTCAGGCCCGTGCGCCTTCAGCGCCCGACGGCCCTTGAATTCTGCGTTTGTCGATTTTTGGGGGTGAGGTGAAAGAGGCTGATTTCGTCTCTCACTTTCCGCTGGGCTTATCACTTGACCAGTCCAGCGCGCACCACGTCTCTGGTCAGGCGGTCGAGGTGGTGGGCGTCGCCCTCGGCGCGCTGGACGGTGTGGGTCTGGGGGTCTATGACAAGCAGGGCGAGCAGGTCGGAGCCGCTGTAGCGCACGCAGACGCCGGGGTGGCCGGCCAGTTCGGTGCGGTCAGCGTCGCTCAGCACGGCCCAGGCGGGGTCTTGCGGCGTCAGGCCGAGGTGGGCGGTGGGCAGGTGGTGGGCGCGCAATTGGTCTTCGAGCCACGCCAGCGCCGCCGGGGTGCCGCCGATGATGCCCTGTTCCAGGCTGGGGCGCGGCGCGTTGTAGACGATGGGCCGCCCGTCGCGCCGCCGCAGTTCGCCGCCCGCCGCCCTCAGTAGGGCGTCGCCCGCGCAGATGTCCCACTCGGCGCGGGGGGACATGGAAAAGGTCGCGTCGGCCTCGCCCGCCGCCATGCGCGCCAGCTTGAGGGCGATGGAACCGCTCGGGAACATGCCGGGGATGTCGTGGCGGTGCAGTTCGCGCTGGTACTCGGTGTCGGACACGCTCAGGCGGAAAGTGGTAGGCGTAGATGGCTCGACAGGTTCGCTGTTTTTCTGCACCCCCTCCCCCACCACGCCGCTGAACAGTTCGTCGGTGGCCGGGGCATAGACCACGCCCATCACTGCCTCACCGCGCACCGCGAGGCCGATGCTCACGCAAAAGTCGGGGCTGCCGGTGGTGAATTCCTTGGTGCCGTCGATGGGGTCGATAATCCACACCCGCTCGTGCCGCAGGCGTCCAGGCGAGTCCACTTCCTCCTCGCTGAGCAGGCCATCACCTGGAAAAGCGGCATGCAGGCCCGCCACAATCAGCGCCGACGCCTCGCGGTCTGCCGCCGTCACGGGGTCGTCGGCGCTGGTTTTGTGTTCTACGGTCAGCCCGGCGGCGCGGTGACGCAACAGCAACGCGCCCGCCTCACGGGCGAGGCGGACGGCGGTTTGCAGTTCGGGGGCGTAAAGCATGGGAGGAGGATAGGGGAAGTGCGCGTCAGCCGCCCCATGCGCCGTTCAGTTGCTCGAGAGCGAGCAGCAGGAACACTGCCCCACACAGCGCATTGATTCCCCGATTTTCCTGTTTTTGCCACACCATCAGTGCGTACGCACACGCCGCCACACCATAAACCGCTGCCAGGAGGGCTGCCCGCGTGGACTCGGCAGGATGACCGAACAACGCATACAGACCAGCCCCAGCCAGCAGAAGGAGCAGGCCCCAGTGCAGCGGCTTCAGCGTTGACATGCCGACAGTTTACCCGACGTGCCGCCTTTCCCTACCGCTCAGGTCGTGTAATCGGCGTTGATGCTCACGTACTCGGCGCTGAGGTCGCAGCCCCACGCCTCGCCCCGCGCGCTGCCGACACCGAGGTCCACATCGAAAATCACTTCGTCGGTTTTCATGCTCTGGCTGACCGCCGCCGCGTCGTAGTTCAGCGGCCCTCCGGCAAAGACAGGCACGCCCTGCACGCTGACTTTCATGGCTTCCACCTTCACCCCCGCCCCGCTGCGGCCCACCGCCATGATGACGCGGCCCCAGTTGGGGTCGGCGCCGTGCACGGCACTCTTGAGCAGCGGGCTGACGCAGCAGGTGCGGGCGGCGCCCAGGGCCTCGGCTTCGCTCGCCGCGCCCGTCACGCGCACGGTGAGCAGCCGGGTGGCCCCCTCGCCGTCGGCAGCAATCTGGCGGGCGAGGTCACGCATCACGCCTTCGAGCGCCGTCAGGAACTCGGTCAGGTCGGTCTCCCCCGCCGCGCCGTTGGCGAGCACCGCCGTCATGTCGTTGGTGGAGGTGTCACCGTCCACCGTCACCGCGTTGAAGGTCCGGGCGACGATGGCGGGGAAAGCCCCACGCAGCGCCCCTTGATCCACCTGCGCGTCGGTGAAGGCGAAGGCGAACATGGTCGCCATGTCGGGGTGAATCATGCCGCTGCCCTTCGCCGTGCCGACGATGCGCGCTCCGTTGGAGAGGGTGACGTGCGCCAGCTTGGACCGGGTGTCGGTGGTCATGATGGCGGTCGCAAAGGGCAGCGCTGCGCCCTCAAGCTCCTCGGGCAGATGCTCCACGCCGCTGAGCACCTTGTCCATCGGCAGCAGGTGGCCGATGACGCCGGTGGACGCGGTGATGACCTCGGCCTCACCCACCGCCAGCACGCTCGCCAGGGCGTCGGCCATGTCCGCGTTGTCCCGTGCTCCTTGTTGCCCGGTGGCCGCGTTCGCCACGCCCGCATTGACCACCAGGGCGCGCAGCGGGGCGCCGCTCGCGTACAGCTCGCGGTTGCGGGTCACGCAGGCGGCGGCAGTCGTGGAGCGCGTGCCCGCGAAGGCCCAGGCGCAGTCACGCTCGCTGACCACGCAGCTCAGGTCGGGTTTGCCGCTCGGTTTGATGCCAGCGGCCATCGCGGCGGCGCGAAAGCCCTGGGGAAAGGTCACGTCAGGCAAAGGCTCGGTCATGGCAGCCAGGGTAAAGCCTCGGGGGACAGGGCTGGCGGGGTCCGGGCTAGGAAGCTCCGCTCTTCCGGCAGCGATGAGGGCGGCCTGACGCCCGTTACCGCACACCTAGCGCCGCAAGTTCTTCGCGCAGTTGCGCGGCGTCCACGCACTGCACCGCGTGCATTCCCACGGCGCGGGCGGCCTGGACGTTTTGCAGGCGGTCGTCCACCATCACGGCTTCTTCGGGGCGCACCTGCGCCAGCGTCAGGCCCAGGCGGTACATCGCCGGGTTGGGCTTCATGACGCCCAGCGCCGAGGACGTGAAAAAGGCGAGCAGAAACTCGCCCAGGCCGAAGGTGCGAATGCGGTACTCGTTGAGGTCGCGGCCCTCGTTGTTCAGCGAGTACATGCGGTAGCGCTGCCCCAGGTCGCGGGCGAGGGCGAGCACCTCGGGCCGGGGCTGGCTCTGCTCCTCCATCACGGCGCGGAAATCCTCGGGCGTAAAGTCGCGCGGCTGATAAAAGACCACCTGTTCCAGATACTCGGCCAGGGTCATGCGCCCCAGTTCCAGCTCGGGCGCCGCTAAGCGGTGACGCTCGGTGAAGTCGTCCGTGTCCAGCCCGAAGCGCTGCGCCACGTCTGCCCGCTGCTCGCGGTCCCAGCCGTTGGTGAGCAGCACGCCGCCGATGTCCCAAAACAGAGCCTTGATGGTCATGCGGCAGTGTAAGCCGCAGGGTCAGCCGGGGCCACAGGGAACAAGAAAAAAAAGATACCCAAGCGAAAGCCTGAGTATCTTCTGTGTCTTTGTCCCGACTGTGCTGATTATTTGACCGTGACGGTTCCCCAGCTTTTGCCGTTGACCACGACTTCAAAGGGACTCGTGCGCGGGACCGTGCCGGAATCGGTGTAGGTCAGGGCTTTCTGGACGACCGCCGCCGCGCAGGGGCCTGCCCAGCCTTTGCGGAAGGTGCCTTGCAAGCTCAGGCGCGAGGCCGTCCTCTCTGCCAGCGTCAGTGACTGGCCCTTTTCGCCGCAGTTCCATATGTCGATGTTGACGGTTACGGTCAGAGGTTCCGTCGCCCCGACGCTGGCAGGAAACTCCACGCTTCTGATATGCAGCGGCTCGACACCTCCCACCAGACCACACCCACTGAGACCAAGCGCCAGCAGAGCCACCAGACTCGTCTTTTTCATGGCCTGATTCTGACAGAGAGACTGCTGGTCTGTCAGTACGCCGGGAAAGTCGCCCCCTCACTTCGTGTCAAACCAGTTCGGCCCCGTCCCCACTTCCACCGCCAGCGGCACCTTGAGCTGCACCACGTTTTCCATGACTTTTTTGGTCAGCGCGGCGACCTGCTCGGCCTTGTCGAGCGGCGCCTCGATGAGCAGTTCGTCGTGCACTTGCAGCAGCATCCGGGCACCGATGGCGTCGAGCTGCGGGTCGAGCTGCACCATCGCCAGCTTCATGATGTCGGCAGCGGTGCCCTGAATCGGCATGTTGTAGGCGAGCCGCTCCTCGGCCTCGCGCTGCACGCGGTTGCGGCTGCTCAGGCCCGGCACGTAGCGGCGGCGGCCATAGAGCGTTTCCACATAGCCGTGCGTGCGCCCGAAGTCCAGCGTGTGATTGATGTAGCGCCGGATGCCGGGGTAGGTGGCGAAATAAATCTCGATGAAGGTCGCGGCCTCGGCGTAGGGAATACCGAGGTCGTTGCTGAGGCGGTGAGCACTCATGCCGTACAGCACGCCGAAGTTGACCGTTTTGGCGGCGCGGCGCTGATTGGCGTCCACGGTGGCCTCGTCGAGCCCGAGCACCTGCGCGGCGGTGCGGCGGTGAATGTCGGCACCCTCCACGAACGCCTGCTGCATCAGCGGGTCGTCGGCGATGTGGGCGAGGAGCCGCAGCTCGATTTGCGAGTAGTCGGCGGCAATCAGGGTAAAGCCGTCCTCGGCAATAAAGCCCTTGCGAATCTCGCGCCCGAGTTCCGAGCGGATGGGGATGTTTTGCAGGTTGGGGTTGAGGCTGCTCAGACGCCCGGTCGCCACCGCCGTCTGCGCGAAGGTGGTGTGCAGGCGGCCCGTGTGCGGGTTGACGAGGTTGGGGATGGGGTCGAGGTAGGTGCCGCGCAGCTTGTCGAGTTCGCGGAACTCCAGCACCAGCGGGATAATGGGATGCGCGTCGCGCAGCGGTTCGAGGGCAGAGACGGCGGTGGAGCGCTGCCCGGTCAGCTTGGTCTTCTTGCTGCTCGCGAGTTCGAGCTTGTCGTAAAGCACCGTTTCGAGCTGCTTGGGGCTGCGGATGTGAAACTCCTCGCCCGCGTACTCGTGAATCTGGGATTCGAGGTCGGCAAGGCGCACCCCGGCCTGAATGGAGAGCGTCTGCAAAAAGTCACTGTCCACCTGCACCCCGCGCACTTCCATGCGCCCCAGCACGCCCGAGAGCGGCTTTTCCATCTCGTCGTACATCTTGCGCCGGGCGTCGTCGAGCAGCGGCGGCAGCTCGCGCAGCAGGTGCCCGGTGATGGCGGCGCGGGTCGGGGCGTCGGCGGGCCACTCGCGGTCCAGATACCGCTTGGCCACCACCGGCATGTTGGTGTTGGCGGGGTCGAGCAGGTAGGCGTAAAGCAGCGGGTCGTCGCCCGGCTCCACCACGGTGCCGCGCACGCTGAGGTGCGCCGCGAGCGCCTTGGCCGCCGCCGCCGTCACCGTGCGCTGCCCGACGAACTCGGCCTCGTCCACCGTCGCCGGGAACTGTTCGCGCAGCTTGGCCCGCGCTTTTTCGGCGTCTTTCTGAGCTTTTTCCAGCGCCTTCTGCTCTTTTTTGGTCAATGGTTTGTCGCTCGGCAGCAGCTCGCCGAACAGGTTCTCCGGGGCCTCCGCCTGCGCCCACTCGTCGGGCTCGGAGACGGGCGCGGGGCGGGCCACACCATCCTCAAAGGTCGCGGCGGCGAGCAGCGCGGCGGTCAGGTCGTCCTCGCGTGACAGGACGTAGCCCCAGACGGCGCCCTCGGCGGGGGTCTGCCACTCGGCCAGCTCGGGGGCGCTGAAGGC
Source organism: Deinococcus radiodurans R1 = ATCC 13939 = DSM 20539 (assembly GCF_000008565.1). Taxonomy (GTDB): domain Bacteria; phylum Deinococcota; class Deinococci; order Deinococcales; family Deinococcaceae; genus Deinococcus; species Deinococcus radiodurans. The sequence continues at coordinate 1,731,358 of NC_001263.1, forward strand.
GGGCAGCGCGGCGGCCTCGTCCTCCTCGGGGGTCTGCGCGTGTTCGCGTTCGAGCAGGTCGTCGGGGGCGTGTCCATCCTGTTCTGGCCCGTTCAGCCCCAGAATCATCGGGCGCAGCGAGTGAAGCTCAAGTTCGGTGAGCAGGTCCTCGGTCACCAGCGGGTTGTCGGGCAGGCGGCGCACGCCGAATTCGATGTCGAGCGGCAGGTCGGTCACCATGCACGAGAGGTCGTGGCTGAACTTCACGTTCTCCTCGGAGTCGAGCAGCTTCTTGCGGGTGCCGTCGGGCTTGAGGGTGCCCGCGTGCGCCGCCTCGTACACCTTCTCCAGCGTGCCGTATTCCTGCAAGAGCTTGGCCGCCGTCTTGGGGCCGATGCCCTTGGCGCCGGGGATGTTGTCGGAGGCGTCGCCGGTGAGGGCGCGGTAGTCCACCCACTGCCGCACGGTGACGCCGTATTTTTCCTCGACCTGCGCCGGGCCAATGAGCGAAAAGTCGTTGGCGATGACCTTCACGTGCTCGTCGAGCAACTGATACGCATCGCGGTCGCTCGTCACGATGCGGACTTCGTAGCCCTTGCCCTCGGCCATGCGGGTCAGCGAGGCGATCACGTCGTCGGCCTCGTAGCCGGGTTCTTCGAGCCGGGGAAAGCCGAGCGCGTCCACCAGCGCGCGGATGCGGTTGATCTGGCCGGGCAGGTCTTCGGGCGTCTGGGCGCGGCCCGACTTGTAGCCCTCGTACTGTTCGTGCCGGAAGGTCTTGACCGGCGGGTCGAAGACCACGATGACCTGATTGGATTTTTGCCGCGCCAGCCGCAGGAGCAGCTTCATGAAGCCGACAATCGCGTGGGTCATCTCGCCCTTGGAGTTGTTGAGCGGCGGCAGGGCGAAATACGAACGGAACGCCAGCGCGTGACCGTCAATCAGCACCAGCGTGTCTGGCTTGGAGGGATCTGGGGAAGCGTCGGCCATAGGGAGGATTCTACTCTGGACGTAATTGCCGGAACGGCCTCGCAAGCAGCAAAGGGCGAAGTCAATGGACTCACAAGACAGACCACCGTCACCACAAAAAACCATAAAAAAGGAGCCCCCGCAGAGGCTCCCGCAAAAGGTCCGAACTTTACTTCACGCGCACGCGCAGGTTGCAGTTCACCGTCTGGCTGGCGGCGAGGCTCGGCAGTTCCCAGCGCACGTTGGTGTACTCGCTGGGGCTGGCGGGCACGGTGCGCTGCGTCGCCTTGCCGTTTTCGGTCACGGTCACGGTCTTGGTGGGGTTGGCCGAAAAGGTCTTGCCGCTGTCGATGGAAAACAGGGTGTTGGTCTTGGCCGCGTCGCAGGTGGCGGACTGGTAGATGGTGGCGGGGTCCACGCGCATGTTCAGGCGCAGGCCGTTGACGCTGCGCGCACTCACGTTCTGGACCTTCTGGGTCATTTGCAGCAGGCTGCCGGGCAGGGCGCCCTTGCCCGAGGCGTCCACGAGGCGCTCGGTGGTCTTGCCGTTCTCGGTCACCTGGGCCACGGAGTAGGTGGCGCCGCTGAGCTTGATGGGCGAGGTCGCAGCGGGCGCGGCCTGGGCAGCGAACGAAACAGAGGTCAGGGCAAGGGCGGTCAGGGTCAGATGGGTTTTCACGGTTGTTCCTCCTGGAAACACAGTTACAAAGAGCCTCTAGCAAATATGTGACAGCACCCTGAAAACCAGATGACCCAGCGTGACGGAATCTGACTGGATCTTGGGAAAGAGGCATTTTTCACAAAAAAGTCGGCCTTTAAGACGAACTCAAGCCCACGCCGTTGGACAACTATTTTAGTCGCGCCTAAAATAAAGGCCATGGATTCCCGTTCTCCCAGCCTGCCCGACGACCGCCCCGACCCGCCAGAACAGCATCTCGACGCGCGGGCCGGGGCGACGCTGCGCGGGACGGCGGGACCACGCGGAGTGCGGCGCATCCTGCCGTTTCTCGGGCCGGCGGTCATCGCGTCTATCGCCTACATGGACCCCGGCAACTTTGCGACCAACATCGAGGGCGGTGCCCGTTACGGCTACAGCCTGCTGTGGGTGATTCTGGCCGCCAACCTGATGGCGATGGTGATTCAGAACCTCAGCGCCAACCTGGGCATCGCCAGTGGGCGCAACCTGCCCGAACTGATCCGTGAGCGCTGGCCCCGGCCCCTGGTGTGGTTTTACTGGATTCAGGCCGAACTCGTGGCGATGGCGACCGACCTCGCCGAGTTTCTGGGGGCCGCCCTCGCCATTCAACTGCTCACCGGCCTGCCGATGTTCTGGGGCGCGGTGGTCACGGGCGTCGTCACCTTCTGGTTGCTGAACCTGCAAAAGCGCGGCACCCGTCCGCTGGAACTCGCGGTGGGCGCCTTCGTGCTGATGATCGGGGTGGCGTACCTCGTGCAGGTCGTGCTGGCGCGGCCCGACCTCGCGGCGGTGGGCGCGGGCTTCGTGCCCCGCTTGCAGGGGCCGGGCAGCGCTTACCTCGCGGTGGGCATCATCGGGGCGACGGTCATGCCACACGTCATCTACCTGCACTCGGCGCTCACGCAGGGACGCATACAGACGGACACCACTGAGGAAAAGCGCCGCCTCGTGCGCCTGAACCGGGTGGACGTGATCGCCGCGATGGGGCTGGCGGGCCTGATCAACATGAGCATGCTCGCCGTCGCTGCCGCCACCTTTCACGGCAAGAACGTGGAAAACGCGGGCGACCTGACCACCGCCTACCAGACGCTCACGCCGCTGCTGGGGCCGGCGGCGTCGGTGCTGTTCGCCGTCGCCCTGCTCGCCTCGGGCCTGAGCAGCTCGGCGGTGGGCACCATGGCCGGCGACGTGATCATGCAGGGCTTCATGGGCTTTCACATCCCGCTGTGGCTGCGCCGCCTGATCACCATGCTGCCCGCTTTCATCGTCATTCTGCTGGGCATGGACCCGTCGTCGGTGCTGATCTTGTCGCAGGTCATTCTGTGTTTCGGGGTGCCCTTCGCGCTGGTGCCGCTGCTGCTGTTCACGGCGCGGCGGGACGTGATGGGCGCACTCGTGACCCGGCGCTCCTTCACAGTGATTGGCTGGGTCATCGCGGTCATCATCATCGCGCTCAACGGCTACCTGCTGTGGGAGCTGCTGGGGGGCTGAAGCACGGCAAAAAGGCAGCCCGGGCCATTTCCTGTACGGATGGCCCGGGCTGCCTTTTAAAGGTAAAGGACGCTCCTACTCGCTCTTTTCCTCCGTTCCCCAGAATTTCTCGGCCTCGGCTTCCATCTTTTCCAGCCGGGTGTAGTAGTCGGGGAACTCTTTGAGGTGCGCCAGCGCAATTTTGCCCGTCATCACGGGGTCGTCGTGGGTCACGTCGGTCTGCGGGTCGTGGGAGCCGTGCTCGAATTCGACATCCAGGCCGCGCCGAAACTCTTCGAGGTCGAACTTGTCCCAGTCCACACCAATCTGATCCCCGATGCGGCGGGCTTCTTCAGGAGAGATGTCACGGTTTTCGCTCATGTGAATATCCTCGCGGGCCAAGTCAAGGCGGCCGCCCCAGGGAGTTTCAGCTCGCCGTCAATGCCCGCGCCGCGCCCACGTAGATCTGCACGCCCTGTTCCAGCGCCGACTCGTCGATCATGAACTTGGGGTGGTGGTGAGGCGCCGTCATGCCTTTTTCCGCGTTGCCCGCGCCGATCAGGACGAAGGTGCCGGGCGCGCGCGTCAGGTAGGCGCTGAAGTCCTCGCCGCCCATCAGCGGCACGCCGTCGCTGACGGTCACCTCGGGCAGCACCTCGCGCACGACTTTCCGCAGGCGCTCGGTGGTCGCCGGGTCGTTGTTCACCGAGCGGTAGCCGCCGTGGTACGTGAAGGTGTAGGTGGCCCCATACGCCTCACAAATGCCGCGCAGCAGGGTTTCGAGGCGCCCCGGCATCTGCGCGCGCAGCTCGTCGCTGAAAGTCCGCACGGTGCCGCCGAGCGTCACGGTGTCGGGGATGACGTTGTGGGCGCTGCCGCCGTGAATCTGGGTCACGCTGACCACGCCGGGGTCGATGGGGTCACGCAGCCGCGACACCGCCGTCTGGAACGCCATGACCACCTGCGCGGCAATGACCACCGGGTCCACCGTCTGGTGCGGCATGGCCCCGTGCCCGCCTTTGCCCTGGATGGTGATGTCGAAGGCGTCGGGCGCGGCCATCAAGGCTCCGTCGCGCAGCACCACCGTGCCCACCGGCACCGAGGTCATGAGGTGCGTGCCCACCGCGAGGTCCACCCCGTCCATCACGCCCGCGTCCACGAGTTGCTCGGCGCCGCCGGGAAAGACTTCCTCGGCGTGCTGGAAGATGAACCGCACCTCGCCGTGCAGGTCCGCCGCCTGCGCGGAAAGCTGTTTGGCCGCGCCGAGCAGCATTGCCGTGTGCCCGTCGTGGCCGCAGGCGTGCATGACGCCGGGCGTCTGCGACTTGAACTCCACGTCGGCTTCTTCCTCGATGGGCAGGGCGTCCATGTCGGCGCGCAGCAGCACGGTGCGGCCCGGCTTGCCCCCCTTGAGAACCGCCAGCACGCTCGTTTCGGTGGGGCGGCTGAGGTGCAGCCCCGGCATGTCGCGCAGTTGCTCCTCGACGTAGCGGGCGGTCTGGTGCTCCTGAAAGCCGAGTTCGGGGTGCTGGTGCAGGTGACGGCGCCAGGCCACCACCTGTTCGCGCAGGCCGTCGCCCAGAACGGCGCTCACTTCTTGCCGTCCAGGGTGATGTCCTCAAAGGGCGTGAGGACCGACGGGCCCGGCTCCCAGCCTTTGACGTAGCTGCGGGTCGCCGCCAGCGGACGGCTGTGGACGATGGGAAAGCGCAGGTTGAGCCCGTAGGTGATTTTGTGCAGCTCGGCGTACACCTTGGCCTGCTCGGCCCGCGAGGAGCTCGCCGCCGCCTTGAGCATCAGCGCGTCGAGGCGCGGGCTCTTGTACTTGATGTCGGCCTCGGCTTCCAGCCCGTAGTGGGTGTTGTAGAAGGTGTAGGGGCTGGCGTACGGCCCGGTCCAGCCGATCATGTGCATGTCGAAACCGGGAGTCTTGAGGCGGTCTTCGAGGTACTTGGCCCAGTCCTCGGTCTTGAGGTTGACCTTGATGCCGATGGCCCCGAGGTCCGCCGCGAGCGCCTCGGCAATCGGTTTGGGCGTGGGGAAATACGGGCGGCTGACCGGCATGTACCACAGGTCGAGCGAAAAGCCGTTGGGGTAGCCCGCGTCGGCGAGCAGTTTCTTGGCTGCCGCCGGGTCGAACTTGTAGTCGGCGGGCACGCTGGGGTTATCCGCCCACTTCAAGGAGGACGGCAGGATGCTGGAGCTGCTCTCGCCGAGGCCGTTCCAGAAGGCGTCCACGATGGCTTTCTTGTTGATCGCCATGCCGATGGCCTGCCGCACTTTGTCGTTCTTGAGGTACTTGTTGGAGTGATTGAGGCTCAGGAGGCCCACGTTGAACGACGGAATGATGACCGCCTTCAGGTTTTTGTCGCCCTGAACACTCTTGAGCTGCTCGGGGTTAAGGTCGGACGTGAAATCGATGGTGCCGGCCTTGAGCTCGTTGAGGCGCTGGCTGGGGTCTTTGATAAAGCGGATGACGAGCTGGTCGTACTTCGCCTTGTTGCCCCAGTAGTTGGGGTTGGGCTTGAGCACGATGCGGTCGCCGGTTTTCCACGACTGCATGACGAAGGGGCCGGTTCCGACGGGCAGCGAGGTGGGCGTGCCGTACTTGGCCCCCTCCTGCTTGACGGCAGCGGGCGAGGCGATGCCGAAGAAGGTGGTGGCGAAGGCGGCGGGCAGCGGCGCGAAGGGACGGGTGAGGGTCAGCACGACCTTGTCCTGGCCCACGGCTTTCACGCTCTTGAGCAGGGTGTTTTTCTCCCCCTTGAAGCCGCCGAAAGTGAACTGCCACGAGATAAAGGACTTGCCCTGCGCTTTGGCGCCACCGGACGCCTCGGGGTCCCACCAGCGGTTGATGTTGTAGACCACGGCGTCGGCGTTGAAGGGCGTGCCGTCGCTGAATTTGACTCCCTTGCGCAGGGTAAAGGTCCACTGGGTCGAGTCCTTGTTGGCCGACCAGCTCGTCGCCAGGCCGGGCGCGAGTTCGCTCGTTCCCTTTTTGAACTTGACGAGCGTGTCGTAGACCTGCATCTGGACCACCGACGAGTTGCCGTCCACGATGGTGCCCGAATCGAGCGAGACGGGATCGCCGCCCGCGCCGTAGACCAGCGAAACGGCGCCGGCAGGTGCGGCGAGCAGGGCAAGGGTGAGGGCGCTCAGAAACCAGCGTGGACGCATGAAAACCTCCGAAGTTCAGGACATTGAAGTGAGGCCCTGAGCCTAGAGTGTTTGGCCTGGTCAAGGCGCCCTCTGAGCAGACAACGTGGGCGGGGCTACAGAGAAGTCACAACTCCACGTCCAGCGCAAGCGCCCGCCGCAGCAGGCGCCGGTACTCCTTGTCGGTGACTTCATATACGCCGAGGGTGGCGAGGTGCGGGTTCTGAATCTGCGCGTCGAGCAGCGCGAAGCCCTGGCGGTCAAGGTGCTCAGCGAGGTGAATGAGCGCCGCCTTGCTCCCGTTGGTGAGGCGGTGAAACTTGCTCTCGGCGATGAAGGCGCCCCCGAGCGCCAGCCCCAGCACACCCCCGGCGAGTTCGTCGCCCTGCCAGACCTCGAAGGAGTGCGCCAGGCCGGTGGTATGCAGGTGCTGGTAAATCTCGACCAGCTCGTCGGAAATCCACTCGCCGTCACGCTCGGGGCTGCCCGGCAGGTGGCCCCGGCAACCGGCGATCACCTCGTCGAAGGCCAGGTCCACGCTGGGCCGAAAGTGCTTCAGCTCGCGCCGCATTCGGCGGGCCACATGCAGCCCGGCGTCCTCGGTGAGCGGCACCAGCGCCCGACCCGGCACGCCGTACCACCGCAGGCCGTCGCCGTTGTCCATCAGAAACGACCCCCCCGCGTAGCCCTCCGCAATCTCGCGGGTCAGGGGGTCGGGGTGCTGCAAAAAGGTGCGGGCGGCGGGCATGTGCGCCAGCATAGCCGCGCCGCCCTTGCAAAAAAGTTGCGGCAGAGGCGTTCAAACAGGGCCGAGTGACCAGCAGAACAGACGTGCCGCGGCAGCCGAACTCTTCAACCCAGCGCCGCGCATATCAGCCTGCGGTCATCCCGGCCCGCTACCCTGCGAGCATGAACCTGCGTGCCCTTTTGCTGCTGCCCCTGCTCGGCCTCGCCGCCGCGCAGTCCCCGGCGACCCCGGCTGCCCCCACCACGGCGCCTGCCCTGGTGGAAACGCCGATAACGCCTGAACCGGCCACCCCCGCGCCCGCCACCGAATCGGTCGAGGTGCCCGCCGCCGTGCAGCCCGCCCGACTCGACGACGTGAGCGCCACCCTCAGCGCCCCGCGCACCGTGAAGGGCAAGCTGCCGCTCACGCTGACGGTCAAGAGTAGCCGCGCCGCCGCCTTTAAACTCGACGTGCCGCGCGACAACGAGCAGAACTGCGTCACCGCCCCCACCGTGCGGGTGCTGCGGGTCGGCAGCCGCGACGTGGTGTACCCGATTGCTGGCGCCAGCCCGCGCCTGTGCGCTCAGGACCTCCGCAGCGATGCGGTGGCTGCCCGTGGACAGGTGAGCTATACCCGCGACCTCGACTTGCCTGCCGGGGACTACATGGTGGAAGGCTGGCTGACGGGCTTTGCCGACGGGCTGCGGGTAAAGATTCCTGCCAAGCCGGTGCGGGTGACGGTGCGCTGAGAGGAGCGCTGGTTCTGAAGCTTTAGCTTGAGCGTTTGGCCCCAACCCCCCGCCCCTTACCCCAAAGGAGACAGGGGGCTGACGTTGGCACTGGGCAAATGGCGGTGATGTCGCGTGTCGGGCGGCGTTTCCCCGTTGGGCGGGCGGGTCTGGATGCTCGTGATTTCTACGGACGCGAGGCCCGTGCGCCGTTGGCGCCCGACGGCCTGGCGTTCTGCGTTTCACGATTCTTCGTGAGGGGGCGAGAAAGCCACAGCCAGAGCAGTTTTTAATCCTCTGTGCTTCGTTCTCCCCGCTGGGCAGCCCGGCGGTTTTAGACTCGCGGGCATGAGCCTGAGCCTGTCCACCATTCCCGGCGAGTACGCCGTGTGCCGCCTTGACCCACACACTGCGCCGCCCGCGTGGGCCTTTGCCGGGGAGTTGTGGAGCGTGACTCGCACCCCGGACGAGCTCTCGGTTGTCTGCGCGGCGGGGCAGGTGCCGGCGGGGGTACAGGCCGCAAAAGGGTGGGCATTGTTGAAACTGCATGGCCCCTTCGACTTCGGGCTGACGGGCATTCTCGCCAGTGTGCTCAATCCTCTGCGAGACGCGGGCGTCGGGATTTTTGCCCTGTCCACCTATGACACCGATTACGTGCTGGTGGCGCAGGAGCAGTTGGATAAAGCGGTGGCGGCCCTGCGAGACGCCGGGCATCACGTCGACTGACAGAGCCCATGAAAAAGACCCTTCCAGCAATCACCGGAAGGGCTTTTTGATGGTGGAGGAAGCTCACGCTTTAGCCCAGGGCATTTGACACAAAAAGACCCCCTCACCCCTTGCTTCGCAAGGCCCTCTCCCACCAGGGTAGAGGGTCAAAAATTCGCAATATCTTTCCGTCAAATGCTCTGCGCAGCTCGTCGGCCACCAGTTCGCTGACGTTGACACCCTTACATCCCATCCTGCTGAGAGCGGCTACATAGACTTTGAGAGACGCAGCCAGTCCTCCCGCCGCGCCTCATACCGCACCAAGGGAACCTGAGCCCCCCGGTACAGGTCAGTCCCACTCTCCCCCACCGGAATAAACCCCAGCCGCTGCATCAGCGCGTGCGAGCGGACGTTGGGCGCGTGGACCTTGGCGCGCAGGACGGACAGGCCCAGTGGCCCGAAAGCGTGAGCGAGAAGCAGTTGCCCAGCGCGGGTGCCCGTGCCTTGCCCCCAGCGGTGCGGCTCCCCGATGGCGATGCCGAATTCGGCGCTCCCCGCCGTGATGTCGCCGAGGTCCACGTAACCGACCAGCTCGCCGCCCTGCCCCTCACCCCTCTGCTCGATGCCCAGGCGCAGGAAATCGGGGGAACGGTCCGCGATGATGGCCTGCCAATGCCGCCGCAGCACGCGGGGGGCGAGGCCGGGTGTCCAGCCGCTGGCGAGGCAGAACTCACGCTCGGCGCCCCAGCGCACGGCGGTTTCCTCGTCCCCAGGACGCAGCGGGCGCAGGGTGAGGCCCACCGCTGGAGATTCAGAGGCCATCGGTGACGGGCAGACCGGCCATGCTTAGCCTTCCTGCGGCAGCGCGGCGAGCGGCAGGTCGCGCTGCGCCGCCACGTATAACCAGTGGGCGGTCGTATTCGTCCGCAGCGTGGCGGCGGCGTCCTCGCCCAGCACTTCGGCCCAGCGGGCAGCAAACCCAGGTTCGAGCGGCGCGGCGGCCACCCAACCGTCGGCAGTCGGGTACAGGCGGTAGTTGTCGTAGGCGCCCGACAGCAGCCCGCCCGGCGCGGTCAGACCCACCCGGTAGGGCGCGGCGGCAAAGCGGGCGGCGTCACCCAGACCCACCATGCACTCGCGTTCCGGCTGCCCGCGCTCGCGGCTCAGCAGCAGGCCCAGCGCAGCGGCGTAGGCTTCGCGGCTGCCGGTCAGGTCGGCCACCAGCGTGCGCGGCATGGCGGGGCGGGCGGGGTCAATCAGGCCCGCTTCGGCCTGGTAAGTCAGGTCGTGGCCCGGCGCGTCGGGCTCGCGGGTATCGCCCACGATGGTCACGCGGCACAGCCGGGGAAAGTCGCGCCCCAGCCGCTCAGGCGCCAGCCCCAGCCGGGCGAGCGCAGCGGGGCGCGAACTGGTGAGCAGCAGGTCGGCCCCGGCGAGCAGCGCGTCGAACTCGGCCTTGCCCGCTTCCGCTTTCAGGTCGATGACCCGCACCTCGATGTCCCGGTGCAACTCGGCGTACCACGCGGGCGACATCTGCGCGAGGGGATCGCCCGCCGGGCCTTCCACCTTGATGACGGTCGCTCCCGCGTCCCGCAGCGAGGCGGCGGCGAGTGGGCCGGGCACGTTGGGCGCGAGGGTGATGACCGTCCATCCCTGAAGAGGCTGAAACATGCCTCCATCATGCCTGCTATGGAGAGAAAAACGGGGCGGTGCGCCGATTACAGCACGCCCTGTTCGCGCATCGCCGTCGCCACTTTGACGAAGCCCGCAATGTTGGCGCCGTCGAGGTAGCTGACGTGGCGGTCCGGGCGGCGGCCATACTCCAGGCACGAATCGTGAATGGCCGACATGATGCTGCGCAGGCGCTGGTCCACTTCCTCGCGGGTCCAGGAGAGGCGCTGGGCGTTTTGCGACATTTCCAGGCCCGAGGTCGCCACGCCGCCCGCGTTGGTCGCCTTGCCCGGTGCGTAGAGCACGCCCGCTTCCTCGAAGGCCTGGATGGCTGCGAGGTCGCACGGCATGTTGGCGCCCTCGGCCACCACGCGCACGCCGCCTGCAATCAAGGTGCGGGCGTCGTCGGCGCCGAGTTCGTTCTGGGTCGCGCAGGGAAGCGCCACATCCACCGGCACGTCCCAGGGGCGCACGCCGGGGCGGAACTCGGCGCCGACCTCGCGGGCGTAGTCCTCCACCCGGCCCCGGCGCTCGTTCTTGATGTCCATCAGGACGGCGAGCTTGTCGTAGGTAAAGCCGTCCTCGTCCACCACCGTGCCGCCCGAGTTGCTGGCGGTCAGCACGTGGGCGCCGAGGTGCAGCGCCTTTTCGATGGCGTACTGCGCCACATTGCCCGAGCCCGACACCGACACGCGCAGGCCCTCCATCTCCATCCTCTGGTCGCGCAGCATGTGCTCCACGAAATACACCGTGCCGTAGCCGGTCGCCTCGGGGCGCAGCAGCGAGCCGCCGTAGCTCAGGCCCTTGCCGGTAAATACCCCACCCGCGTGGTTGGCGAGCTTTTTCATCATGCCGGCGAGGTAGCCGACCTCGCGCCCGCCCACGCCGATATCGCCCGCCGGAACGTCGGTGTCGGGACCGAGATGCCGCCACAGCTCGGTCATCAATGCCTGACAAAAGCGCATGACCTCGCCGTCGGACTTGCCCTTGGGGTCGAAGTCGCTGCCGCCCTTGCCCCCGCCGAGCGGCAGGGTGGTGAGGGCATTTTTGAAGGTCTGCTCGAAGGCCAGAAACTTGAGGATGCTGAGGTTGACGCTGGGGTGAAAGCGCATCCCGCCCTTGTATGGCCCGATGCTGGAACTGTGCTGCACGCGGTAGCCCCGGTTGACCTGCACCTGCCCGGCGTCGTCCACCCAGGTCACGCGGAAGCTGATGACGCGCTCGGGCTCGATAAGGCGCTCAAGCAGCGCGTGCTCGGCGTACTCGGGGTGCGCCTGCACAAAGGGCCAGATGCTGGTCATCACCTCGGTCACCGCCTGCAAAAACTCGGGCTGGTGCGGGTTGCGGGCGGAACTGCGCGAGCTGGGTGCTGGTCATGGGGCCTTTAGCCTAAACGCTGCCCAGACAGGGCGCCGGGGGCCGGGATGCACAAGTCACCCTCGCCCCACCTGTCGCCGCTGTCCCCAAAACGTCAGCCGCTCACCGCTCCGCGCAGCGTCAGCACCGCTTTTTTGAGGTCGTCCGAGGGTTCGCCCCGCGCCAGAATCTCGCCCGTCGCCTTGCTCATCACGCGGGCCACGGCGCGGGGTTCGCCGCCCGGCCCCTGCTCGATGACGAGTTCGAGTTGCTGCTCGCCGTCCAGATGCTCGGCGGCGTAGGCGATAAACCAGTCGGCCCAGTTCACCCGCTCGCGGGGCGGTTCCTGCGCTTTGGCCGCCTGTTTCTCGTGGTACGCCTGCGCCTTCTGGTTCACATGCTCGCGGATGACCTCGTAACGCTGCGGGGGCGAGAGCGTGCCCAGTTCCACTTCGGCGCCGCTTTCGGGGTGGTAGACGGTGGCGTCCGGCCCCAACTTGCGGACCACATTCGCCGTAATCCGCAGCTCCGGCGCGGCGCGTTCCTCCCAGGGGGCGAGGTCGTCCGATTCACTCTCGCGGCGCTCCTCCACCAGCCGGGCCACGAGCCGCTGCTGCTCGGGTTCGAGTTCTTCCACAATCCGGGCGGCGGGCCGGAAGCTGCGGGCCTGCGCCTCGTGCCGGGGGGAAATGCCGAGCGGTTCGAGTTGCTTGGCGACCTGCGCCGCGTCAATCAGACGGTCGGCCTGCCGCACCCCGAAGCCCCAGCGGTCTTGCAGGTACGCCTCGAAGGAGTCGTGCGTGGCGCGGTAGAGCTCGTTGTCCCGAATCTCGCTCAGGGCCTGCCCGGTGCGCTGAAAGTCGCGCAGGCCGCCCTCCACCGTCTGTTCGAGGTCATCTAAGCGCTGCTGCTCGTGCGGGGCGAGGGCCACGGGAAAAGGCAGGTCAAGGTCAGTCATAGGCGTAGGGCAGCCTAACAAAGTGGGCAGCGGCGGCCTCTTTCAGGGAACCTCTCCCCTTTCCGAGCATGGTTCGCCAGGAGAGCATGACCTGGTTTTCGCCTTTTTCAGAAAGGGCCGCAACTCCGTCTCGTGACGGTCAATGTCACCGCTGAGGTGCAGTCTGTTCTTGCCTTGCAGGGTGATGGGCTGCTTCTCCGTGCCCCAGGGATTGCCGACGTTGATGTCCTTACCGTTGATACGGTTTCAAATTGAGTCCCGGACATGTCCGGGCGAAATTTTGCGCGGAGCGCATGGAAAAATACGGTTTTAAGGAGATGGCCGGGCATCCGGTGCCTTTCCGGATGTTCGGGAATCGGATTAAAGCCGTATCAGACCCGCCTGTCGCCAGTGCCGCTTCCGCTGTTGTCTCTAGGGTTGTTACAAGACTTTTCTTCGTGCCTGCCCCGGTGACGGCTGCCTCAAGGGCTCAGCAGCTTATGATAAAGACCAGCGCCCCCAACAACCCATTTTGGTGGGCAAGGAGGATTTACCCATGAGCGACAAGGCGATGAACCTGTTTGGCGCCCGTGACACCTTGCAGGTGCCCGGCAGCGACAAGAAGCTGTACTTTTACAACCTCAACAAGCTCCAGGGCCACGACGTGTCGCGTCTGCCCGTCAGCATCAAGGTGCTGCTGGAAAGCGTGCTGCGCGAAGCCAACGACTATGACGTGCGCCGTGAAGACGTGGAAACCGTCGCCGGCTGGAGCGCCACCAACCCCGAAGTCGAAATTCCCTTCAAGCCCGCCCGCGTGATTTTGCAGGACTTTACCGGCGTGCCCGCCGTGGTGGACCTCGCCGCCATGCGCAGCGCGATGGTCAAGCTCGGCGGCGACCCCAGCAAGATCAACCCGCTGATTCCGGTGGACCTCGTCATCGACCACTCGGTGCAGGTGGACGAGTTCGGCACCGAGTTCGCGCTCGCCAACAACATGGCGCTGGAATTCGAGCGCAACCGCGAACGCTACGAGTTCCTGCGCTGGGGCCAGCAGGCCTTCGACAACTTCGGCGTGGTGCCCCCTGCCAGCGGCATCGTGCACCAGGTCAACCTGGAATACCTCGCCAAGGGCGTGCAGAGCCGCGCTGAAGACGACGGCGAAGTCGTGTACCCCGACAGCCTGGTCGGCACCGACTCGCACACCACCATGATCAACGGCCTGGGCATCGTGGGCTGGGGCGTGGGCGGCATCGAAGCCGAAGCGGTGATGCTGGGCCAGCCCATCTACATGCTGATGCCCGAAGTCATCGGCTTCAAGATCACTGGCGCGATGCCCGAAGGCGCCACCGCCACCGACCTCGCGCTGCGCGTGACCCAGATGCTGCGCGAGAAGGGCGTGGTCGGCAAGTTCGTCGAGTTCTACGGCGCGGGCCTGAGCAACATGACCCTGCCCGACCGCGCGACGATTGCCAACATGGCCCCCGAATACGGCGCCACCATGGGCTTTTTCCCGGTGGACGACGAAGCGCTGCGCTACCTGCGCCGCACGGGACGTCTGGAAGACGAAATCGGTCTGGTCGAGGCCTACTACAAGGCCCAGGGCATGTTCCGCACCGACGAAACGCCCGACCCCGTCTTCACCGACACCATCGAACTCGACCTCGCCACCATCGTTCCTAGCCTCGCCGGCCCCAAGCGCCCGCAGGACCGCGTGAACCTCAGCGACATGCACAGCGTGTTCAACGAAGCGCTCACCGCGCCGGTCAAGAACCGTGGCTTTGAACTCGGCAGCGACAAGCTGGACGCCCAGGGCACCATCGGCGGTACCGACATCAAGATCGGCCACGGCGCCGTGACCCTCGCCTCCATCACCTCCTGCACCAACACCTCCAACCCCAGCGTGCTCATCGCCGCCGGTCTGGTCGCCAAGAAGGCCGTCGAGAAGGGCCTGAAGACCAAGCCCTGGGTCAAGACCAGCCTCGCCCCCGGCTCGCGCGTGGTCACCGAGTACCTCGAAACCGCCGGGCTCCAGCAGTACCTCGACCAGATCGGCTTCAACACCGTGGGCTACGGCTGCATGACCTGCATCGGCAACTCGGGCCCGCTGCCTGAACCCGTCGTCGAAGCGATTCAGGAAGGCGACCTGGTGGTGGCCTCGGTCCTGTCGGGCAACCGCAACTTCGAAGGCCGCGTCAACCCCCACATCAAGGCCAACTACCTCGCTTCTCCCCCCCTGGTCGTCGCCTACGCGCTCGCCGGCACGGTCGTCAACGACATCGTGAACGACGCCATCGGCCAGGACAGCAACGGTCAGGACGTGTTCCTGAAAGACATCTGGCCCACCAACGCCGAGATTCAGGAAGCGATGGACCGCTCCATCAACGCCGAGATGTTCAAGAAGGTCTACGACGGCATCGAGAAGAGCAACGCCGACTGGAACGCCATCCCCGTCGCCGAAGGCGCGCTGTTCGACTGGAAGGAAGACAGCACATACATCCAGAACCCGCCCTTCTTCGACACCCTCGCGGGCGGCGCCCACGAAATCGAGAGCATCAAGGGTGCGCGCGCCCTGGTCAAGGTCGGCGACAGCGTGACCACCGACCACATCTCCCCCGCCGGTTCGTTCAAGGCCGACACCCCCGCTGGCCGCTACCTGACCGAGCGCGGTATTGCCCCCAAGGACTTCAACTCCTACGGCTCGCGCCGTGGCAACGACCGCATCATGACGCGCGGCACCTTTGCCAACATCCGCCTGAAGAACCAACTCGCCCCCGGCACCGAAGGCGGCTTCACCACCAACTTCCTGAACGGCGAAGTCACCAGCATCTTCGACGCTTCCACCGCCTACAAGGAAGCGGGCGTGCCCCTCGTCGTGCTGGCCGGGAAGGACTACGGCATGGGCTCCAGCCGTGACTGGGCCGCCAAAGGCACCTTCCTGCTGGGCGTGAAGGCCGTGATTGCCGAAAGCTTCGAGCGGATCCACCGCTCCAACCTGGTCGGCATGGGCGTGCTGCCCCTCCAGTACAAGAACGGCGAAACCGCCGACAGCCTGGGCATCAACGGCGACGAAACCTTCGAGTTCGTGCTGCCCGGCGACCTCAAGCCCCGTCAGGACGTGACCGTGAAGGTCACTGGCAAGGACGGCAACACCCGCGACATCACCGTGATGTGCCGCATCGATACCCCCGTGGAAATCGATTACTACAAGAACGGTGGCATCCTGCAAACCGTGCTGCGCGGCATCCTGAGCAAGAGCCAGGGCGAAGTCAAGGCGTAAGCGTAGACTTCAAGAAATAGAGCAGTAACAAGCCCCCGCCTGGGAAACTGGGCGGGGGCTTGTTATTTATTGCCCTGAATCTAATTTATTTAGCGCATTTTTCAGAAGAACAGTTTTTTGATATGCTGAAAATGAATTAAGTCTTGTGCCACTAACTGCGGAGTTATCATATCTGATAGCCTCAAAAACCTTTCCTATAATATCCCTAATCGGTTTTAGGGTTTCATCTAGACCCATGAGCATCTTGATTATTTCGGCCATCCCATCGTTCCTGTCTAAATATATCTGCCTATCGCAATTATTGATTATTGTACTCCAGACCGAATATGCTTCAGACGTATCGAACGGAACTATTAAATTATCTATATCCGCTTTTTCTGGGAAATGCAATTTATCGTAAAGAACGAGTATATGCTTACTATCAATGGGAAATACCATTTTCATTCCCATATTTGGCATGAATCCAATATCTCTTTTCAAAAGATAATGACTAAGCATAGGATTTTCACTATCAAAAGAGAAAACGACTGGATTATCACTTGTGAAAACAGTTTGCTCGCCCACCATTTCATAAATTATCCAAAAGCTAGACAAACAAACATTTAGGAATTTAGAGGATGTTTTCTTATCTATAAGGCCATATATTTGTGTCAATTTCTGAAAATCTGGATGCTGTGAATTTGAGGGGGTTCCTATCCCTGCCCTGAATTTCTCCGTTCTTATGAATTGGAGATACATATACCAAGCTATTGCAGGCTTCGCATTGTCAGGTATTACCCTATTTTCTATAATAGCAGAGTCAATTATCTCTAGTGCTGCGTAAAACTTCTCCTCTTCTATCCTCAGAAGATTTTCAAGTCCATGCCTATCAAATTCTGCAATACTCTCGTCTATTTCTGAATCATAAAACCCATCTCGCGATGATACTGTTTGGATTGGTACATTAAACGGTTGTTCAATATTTCTATCAACGACCCAAATTCTTGCAACTTTTTTATTAGAATTAGGACTTTGAAACCGTCTTAAATAGCCCTGCGGGACATAATGTTGGCGTTTAATTCGCTCGCCCATATTCACATTTTATCAAGCTCAAAGCCCCCGCCTCTACTTCCCAATGGAGTGGGCGGGGGCTTGGTTTAGGGGTCAGAGCTGAGTGCCGTCGTAAAAATCTGCGAGATTGAGTGTGACGGCAGGACAAGGCAAATCGAAGGTTTCCCCCAGCACCTCAAACACCCACTCTTGGCCTTCTCTGCGCCAGATGGCGGCGCTGCGGCTGCGGCTGTCCACCAGCAGGTAGGCTTGCAGGCTGGGCAGCTCGCGGTAACGCTCGGCCTTATAGTTCTGGTCGGCCATACGGGTGCTTTCGCTCAGGACTTCCACAATCAGACACGGCTCAGCTTCGGTGTAATCGTCGTCCTGTCCGCCTGCGCAGCTCACCACGAGGTCGGGGTAGTGATAGCGGGTGGGCGAAACCCGGACCTTCATATCGCTCTGGTACACCTGGCACCCCGACTTGCGAGCGGCGGGGTGGAGCAGCACATGGATATTGCTGGTAATGACGTTGTGGGCGCGGCTGGCTCCGGCCTGGGCGTACAGAAAGCCGTCAATGTAGTCGTGCCGCGTGGGGTTATCCCGCTCTGAACGCAGGTAGTCCTCCACGGAAACTCGTTTGAAAGCAGGCCCGGTCATACAGGTATTTTATGCAGACCAAAGCCCCCGCCCACTCCACTCAGGAGCGTCGGCGGGGGCTGAAAGTTGGCCGCTCAATGCACCAGAAACACCGGGTTGTGCCGCACGGCGTTGACGCGCAATTGCAGCTTGTTGTCGAGGCTGGGGGTGGGCTTAGCGGTCTGCCGCAGGACGTAGTCGGGCTCCAGGCTCAGGTCCAGGGTCCGCAGCGCGGCGGCGGCGCCCAGCATGATCAGCCCTTCGGCCATGCCGCTGCCCGCGCAGGTGTGGCTGCCGACACCGAAGGGGGCGTAGGCGCCCGGCTGACGGTGCTCGGCGCGGCCCGGCGCAAAGCGGCCTGGGTCGAAGTGCTCGGGGTCGGGGAACAGTTCGGGCAGGCCATGCGGCACGGTGGTCCCGATGATGACGGGGGTGCCGGCGGGGATGCGGTGCCCGGCGAATTCCACGTCCTCGGTCAGCGTGCGGCTCAGGGCGGGGGCGATGGGATGGACACGCAGCGTTTCCATCACAAAGCGGTGCAGCAGCGGCGAGCGGCCCAGGGCCTCGGCGGTGGGGGGACCGTCCCTGAACAGCGCGTCGGCCTCGGCCCGCAGCGCCGGCAAAAATTCGGAATGCAGGTGCATCCGGTACAGGACGAAAGCGAGGCTGTTGGCCGCCGTGTCCATGCCCGCGATAAAGGCGCCCAGCGCGGCGAGGCGCACGTCGGGATGCTCCCAGCGCTCGGGGTTGACCTGCTGATCGGCCAGCACGTCGTCAATCAGGTCGGGGGCGCGTCCGCTCTTTTCCGGCGGGTTCTGGCGGTGGTCCTCGATCAGGTCGTCCACCATCTGAAAGATGCGGGCTTTGGCGCGGCGGTATTTGGGCAGCCGCAGCACGGCGGGGGGCAGTTGCCGGTTGACCGTGACCTGAAGGGCGGTCTGGATGAAGTGCAGCAGGTCAGGCAGGTAGGGCCGGACGGTGCCGCCCACCGCCATGCGTGCGAGCTGTTCGGTGATGGTTTTCTTGCACCAGGTCGCCACCGGCAGCACGTCACCGGGTTGGAAGGGAGCCAGGTCTTCAGCCAGCACCGCGAGCGCGGGCCGCAGCCCCGCCGCAAAGAACGAACGCGCGAAGGCGCGGCCCTCCACCCGGCGGTAAGCGCGGTGCTCGGCCCCGTCGAGGCTGATCATGGAGCGGTCACTGCCCATCTCGTGGTCATTGTCGCGCCACGCCTCCAGCGAGCGCAGCACCCGGTGGCCTTCCTTCATGGCGAACAGGTTGGCTTCGGGACCGGCGAGCACGGTAATTTTCTGGCCCGGCACCGTGAGTTGAAAGACCGGGCCGTACGCCTGATAGCAGCGGGTGAGAAAGGGACGCAGTTTGATGGTCCCCATCTCCGCCGCGTGGCCGAGAAAGGGAGGAGCAGGTACCACCGGGACAGCAGAAGCAGAGGTCAGCCGACAATATTAACGTGTCTTAATGACCAGGCTCAGCAGCGCGGGGTGGGGCTGCTCGGGTTACGCGCCACGTGGCCGGCTGAGCACTTCAAGGTCGCCGAGAATAGCCGCCGCCGCCTTTTCCCCGCCTTCCAGGGCGCCCTGAATGCCGCTGAGCGAGTTGGCCTCACTCGCCAGAAAGACGTTCGGCAGCGGCGTCGTGTGGCCGGGGAGGGTGGCGGCGTACCCGGCGGGCTGCGGGAACTGGGTGTGAGGGATGCGGTCCACCGAGAGCAGGCGGAGCTGCTCCACGCCGCCTCCGTACCAGGGGCGCAGTTCGTCGAGGACCTGAGCACTCAGCGTGGCGTCGTCCACCTCGGGCACGCCCCAGACCGAGACGATGAGCAGGCCGTGACCAACAGGTACACGGTTGGGGAATTCCTCCTGCAACCAGAAGACCTGATTGAGCTGTCCGGTCGGCAGGGCGCCCAGTTGCAGCCGCCGCTGACGCTCCAGCGGTTCGGGCGCGGCGTAGTGCAGGTAGGTGCTGCCGAGGCTGCCGCGCGCGATGGGCCGGGGAGCGCCGGGCTGCTCACCGACGAGCCGCGCCGCCGTGTTCGGGTCGGTGGCGACGATGACCTGCGCGGCGTGCAGCGTGTCGCCTGCCTCCGTCTGCACGCTCACGCCGTCCGGCCCGGAATGAATGTCCGTTACCGTCACGCCGAGGGTCACGTCCAGCTCCTGGGCGAGTTGCCGGGGCAGTTCGCTCATGCCCGCGCGGGGAATGGACACGTCGCCGGTCAGCAGCATCCTGAAGTAGTAGCGAAACAGCCCGGCGCTCGTTTCCAGCTGGCGGTCGAGCACCAGCCCGCCGAAAAACGGGGTGAAGAAACGTTCGAGCGAGCGTTCGGAAAAGCCCTGTTCCAGCAGGTACGCGCGGGTGGTCTGGTCGGGGCCGTTCAGGAGTTCATGGGCGGGCCGGGCGAGCAGTTCTGCCGCCAGTTTCGCCGCCACGACCCGGTCTTTCACTGTGAGCGCCGCCGCGCTCAGGTCACCGGGCAGCGCCGCCGGGTCGCGCAGGGGGTCGCCCACCAGTTCGGCCCGTCCGCCTTCCTGCCGCAGCACCGCCGAGGGCTTGAGCCGCACGAGGTCGAGGGCGTCGTAGTCGAACTGCCGCCTGGCCGCCGGGTACGCCGTGAACATGCCAATAAAGCCCACGTCGAGCGTGTAGCTGTCCACCTGCTTGCTCCACACGCGCCCCCCCAGGTGCTGCGAACTCTCCAGCACCCGCACGGTTTTCCCCGCCCGCTGCAACGTGCGGGCGGCGGTCAGGCCCGCGAGTCCGGCCCCCACCACGATGATGTCGGCACCCGTGCTCTCGGCGCCCCTGCTTCCGGTGAGTGTCATAGGAGGCAGGGTAGGGCATGGAGCGGCGGGGGGCTGTCGCGGGTCATCCTTTCCTGAATGCCCTGTCCATGAAGGCTCTGTTTCCGAATGTCGTCTGCCGCTCGCCGGGTCGCTTTACTTTCCCTCGCGGGCGAAGCGCTCCAACTGCGCCCCGGCCCCGGCGCTGTCAACCTTGCCGCGCACCTTCAGCAGTTGGCTGGTGGCGGCGTCGTACTCGGCCAATCGGCCCGCCACGTCATAGACCAGGGCGCGGCGACCATCCGGCGCGAGGCGGGCGTCGGCGGCCCCAGCCCCGCCTGTTTGCAGGGCGCCCGGCGGATACGGCACCCGCGAGAGGGTCGCGATGGGGGCGCCCGTAGCAGCGTCGTAGACCGCAGCGGCCTGGCCCCCGAAGAAACGGAAGGAAGCGGTCACCATGCGCTTGCCCGCCGCGTCGAAGTGGACGTTGCCGCTGTAGCCGATGTCCCAACCCTTGCCGTCCAGGGTGCCGAGCCGTTGCAGCGGCTCCAGGGACCAGAACGATGACCGTGTGCCCTGCCAGAAGTTTGTAGGCGTGGAGTCGCCCCAGAAGTTCAGCAGCAGTCGCGTGCTGTCGGGCGTGAAATCGGCGTTCAGGACGCGGGCAAAGGGCGCGAGGAAGGTCTTGACCCGTTCGCCCTTGTGCACGTCCCACAGTTGCACGTAGCCCTGGTCGGTCAGGTTGACCAGCCAGCGTCCGTCGGGGCTGAACTTGCTGGCCGTCACGGCGCTCAGGCCCCGCGTCGTCGCCTGAAACAGCAGGGTTTGGCCGTCGTAGACCTTCATGGCGCCGTAGCCGTGGGGCGTTCCTTTGGTGATGTCAGCGCGCAACTCTGCTGAGGCGGAGGCACACAGCAGCAGCGCGAGCAGCGGAATCAGTCGGGGCATGGGTCAGGGTAGGTCAGGAGTAGGCGCGGGGGCGTCCGCCTTTTGGTGGAGAGGCAGGCACCCTTCATTTCGGTACAGGCTTGAATCTTGAGCACGCTGGGCAAACGTCAGCGGGCCAAACTCTTTGTTCACCAGCGGGGGTAGAGGCGGCGTATCGCGGACAGCAAGTTCAGTGTTGGCCTCTCCCCAGCATGGCCCGCAATTCTTCAGGTGTATACGCAGGTCGCCGCTGGTGAAGCATGGCATGACAGTTCGGACAGACGGGAATCAGGTCGGTCAGTGGATTCACTTCGTACTGTCTGCCCACCTCGGCCAGTGACCGCAGATGATGAACCTGGATATAGCCCCGCGCTACTTCACCATAAATCGCCACCAAGTCTGTCTCGCATACCCGGCATACTGTTCCAAAATGCGCGATACATGCGGCTCTCGCCCCTGCATTGCGCTCATAGGCATTGACGAAAATCTGGCGCGTTGCTCCTTCTACAAATGTTCTGGCTTCCTCCGCTGAAACGCCTTCCGCCTCGTTATCAAGCGACTCGCTGCTTTGCCACCCCAGAGTCAGAAGAGCATCCTTGAGTTGTGGCCGCAACGTCCAGTAAAAGCGCCCGCCATCCCAGCGTCCCGACGCGATATAGCGCCACCAGTGTGGGTCGCCGTCTCCCGCGTCAGGCAAAGACCCCAGCACAGGGGCAAACTTGCGCGAGAGTTCGCCAATTCGCAGATTCGCCGCCGACCAACCACCCGCCACATTTGCCGCTGCCGCCAGAGAATGCGCGGTCAGGGTCTGTTCGGGCGCGTCCAGAAAGGCTTGCAAAATGCGCCGATTGTTCTCAGTCAGCGGCATCTGCTCCAGGGCAAAGGCGAATTGTTCGGGAGGCCAGGAGAGAGGCATGAACCATTTTGTAATAGAAAACCCCCACCCAACCGGTCAGGGGCCTTCTTTCCATCACCCATCACCTGTCAACCATCGGCGCCTCAGGCTTGCTCTCCCGCCAGATGCAGCCAGGTGCTCAGCACCGAGTCCGGGTTCAGGCTCACCGAGTCGATGCCCTGGTCCATCAGCCACTGGGCCAGCGCGGGGTGGTCGCTGGGGCCCTGGCCGCAGATGCCCACGTATTTGCCCTTCGCCTTGGCGGCCTTGATCGCCATGCCCATCAGCGCCAGCACCGCCTCGTTTTGCTCGTCGAACATGTCGGCCACCAGCCCCGAGTCGCGGTCGAGCGCCAGCGTGAGCTGTGTCAGGTCGTTGGAGCCTATGGAAAAGCCGTCGAAGAGGTCGAGGAACTGGTCGGCCAGCAGCGCGTTGCTCGGCACCTCGCACATCATGATGACCTTGAGGTCGTTTTCGCGCTGGGTCAGGCCGTTGGCCGCCAGGATTTCCAGAATGCGCTGCCCTTCCGCCACCGTACGCACGAAGGGAATCATTAGCTGGACGTTGGTCAGGCCCATGTCGTCGCGGACCTGTTTCATGGCCTGGCACTCCAGCGCGAAAGCCTCCGCAAAGTCGGCGGAGCGGTAACGGGACGCGCCCCGGAAACCGATCATGGGGTTTTCCTCGGTGGGCTCGTAGGCGGGGCCGCCGATCAGGTGGTGGTACTCGTTGCTCTTGAAGTCACTGAGGCGCACGATGACCGGCTTGGGCGCGAACGCGGCAGCAATGCTCGCCACGCCCTCGGCCAGCTTCTCACGGAAAAAGTCGCGCGGCGAGGCGTACCCGGCGGTCTTTTCCTCGATCTGCGCCTTCACGTCGGCGGGCACGTCGGGGTAGTCGAGCAGGGCGCGGGGGTGAATCCCGATCACGTTGGAAATGATGAACTCCACCCGTGCGAGGCCCACGCCCTCGTTCGGCAGCGCGGCAAAACTGAAGGCGCGGTCGGGCGAGGCCACGTTCATCATGATCTTCATGCCGACTTCGGGCATGGCGTCGAGTTCCACCCGGTTGACGTGGAAATCCAGCCGGCCCGCGTACACGTAGCCGGTGTCGCCCTCGGCGCAGGAGACGGTCACCTCATCACCGTTGTGCAGTTCGCGGGTGGCGTTGCCGGTGCCCACGACGGCGGGAATCCCCAGCTCGCGGGCAATAATCGCCGCGTGGCAGGTGCGCCCGCCCCGGTTGGTCACGATGGCCGAGGCACGTTTCATCACCGGTTCCCAGTCGGGGTCGGTCATGTCGGCCACCAGAATGTCGCCGTCCTGCACGCTGTCCATCTGGTCGAGCGACTTCACGACGCGCACCACGCCCGCGCCGATGCGGCTGCCCACCGCACGGCCTTCCACCAGCACGTCGCCCTTGCCGGTCAGCTCGAAACGCTCCAGCGTGCGCCCGGCGCGGCTCTGCACCGTTTCGGGGCGGGCTTGCAGGATGTAAATCTGCACGTCGCGCCCGTCCTTGCCCCATTCGATGTCCATCGGGCGGCCATAGTGTTTCTCGATGGTCACGCACTGACGGGCGAGTTCGGTGAGGTCGTCGTCGGAGAGGGAGAAGGCGCGCTGTTCGGCTTCGTCTACATCTACTGTTTTCACGCCTCCAGCCTCGGCGTAGATCATCTTCTTCTGCTTGCTGCCGCGGGTGCGGCGCAGCACGGCTTTTTTGCCCTGCTCCAGCGCGGGCTTGTAGACGAAGAACTCGTCGGGGTTCACCGCGCCCTGCACCACCATTTCTCCCAGGCCGTAGGAGGAGGTGACGAACACCGCGTCCCGGAAGCCGGATTCGGTGTCGAGGGTAAACGCCACGCCCGACACGCCGAGGTCGGTGCGGACCATGCGCTGCACGCCCGCCGAGAGCGCGACTTCCGAGTGCTCGAAGTTGTGGTGAACGCGGTAGGAGATGGCGCGGTCGTTGTACAGCGAGGCGAAGACCAGCTTGACGTGGTTCAGGACTTCCTCGATGCCGCGCACGTTGAGGAAGGTTTCCTGCTGCCCGGCAAAGCTCGCTTCGGGCAAGTCCTCGGCGGTGGCGGAGGAGCGCACGGCCACGTCAGGGTCGTCACCCATCTCGCCGTAAGCCTGGCGAATGGCGTCTTCGAGCGCGGCGGGCAGCCTGGCTTCCTCCACCCAGCCGCGAATTTCCTTGCCCGCCGCGACGAGGGCGTTCACATCGTTCACGTCGAGCGCTTGCAACTTCGCGTTGATTTTTTCCTCAATCTGGTTTTCGCGCAGGAACAGCCGGAAGGCGTCGGCGGTGGTGGCAAAGCCGCCCGGTACGCGCACATCCGCCTGAGCGAGACCCTGAATCATCTCGCCGATGCTCGCGTTCTTGCCGCCGACGATTTCGACGTCGGTCATCCTTAGTGTCCCGAAGGGGCGAATCATGTCCATGCGTTTTCTCCGTTGGCGTGGGTTGAGACGCCGCGCCGCTTGGGGGGATTTGTGTTGCCTTACCGCCCAAGTTTAACCGAGTGCAGACGCGGGGGCGCGGGGGTTTGTCTGAGTGAGGTGGACATGTCAGGCTGGGGTATGCCCCGTCCCGTGTTCATCGTGTCCGACCACACCGGCCTGACCGCCGAGAACATCGCCCGTGCGCTGCTCACGCACTTTCCGGGTCAGCCGCTGCGGTACCTGCGCCGGCCTTTCACGTCCGACGCGCAGGCCGCGCAGGCGGTGGTAAGTGAGGTGGAGGCGCTGGCGGCGAGCGGCGAGCGGCCCCTGATTTTCACGACCACCACGCAGCCGGACGTGCTGGAAGCGTTGCAGACGGCCCCCGCGCAGGTGTTCGACCTGCTTACCGAGAATCTACGGCTGCTGGAAGGGGAATTCGCCGAGCCGCCGCAACTCGGCGCGGGCGGGCACCACGACATGCAGGACTCGGAGGCGTACCTCTCGCGCATGGAGGCGCTCGACTTCGCCCTCGCCACCGACGACGGCATCGGCGACAAGCAGTACGGCCTGAGCGACGTGATTCTGGTGGGCGTCTCGCGCGCCGGCAAGACGCCCACCAGCCTCTTTCTGGCGCTGCAACACGGCATCCGCGCCAGCAATTACCCGCTGGCCGAGGACGATTTCGAGCGCGAGGGCCTGCCCGCGCCGCTGGAACAGTACCGCAGCAAACTGTTCGGGCTGACGATTGACCCCCGGCGCCTGCACGCCATTCGCACCCAGCGCAAGCCGGGCAGCAAGTACGCCAGCATCGAGCAGTGCGAGTACGAGGTCCGGCGGGCGAGTGCGCTGTTTGCTCGGCTGGGCCTGCCGGTCAAAGACACCACCAGCGCCAGCGTGGAAGAGATCGCGGCGGGGGTGCTCGCGCTGCTGCGCCAGTCGGGGCGGCTGGAGGGGTGAGCCGCCCGCTGTGTCAGGCCCCCGCTCTCGTAGGTCTGAAACTTCGCGCAGCTTGACAAGTCCGCTGCGTCCAGACCCGGAGTTTCTCTTGCTCGCTTCGTTCGGAAAAAGTGCTTGCCTGTGCCAACTATTTTTCAGAGGGGAAGAAGTGGGCGTAGTGCCGCTCGAAGACTGTGGTCGTGGTGGTCGGTACCTTCAGGCCGTAGAGCCGGGCGAACGAATTGCGGAAGGCGAGCAGTTCGGGACGCAGCTTGTCCAACGTCTTGGACGTGGGGTATTCGTCGTTGATGTCCGCCGCGTCAAAGCCGTCGGCGAGGCCCAGCGTGGCGCCGGCAATCATTTCCCAGATGTCGGTCCCCACACCGTTGTCGGTGAACACCTGCCCCGTTTCCCAGGCCCGGTTGAGGTAGCGGAAGGTCATGTCCACGGTGGGCTGGCTCAGGCCCGCGAACGGCGAGCCGCGCTGCGAGGGCCGCGCCACGTTCATGTTCGCCATCGGGTCCAGGTACACGTCGGCGGCGGCGAACATAAAGCGCAAAGAGTCGGCGTCCGTGATTTTCCCTGCCGCCGCGCCCTTGCTGGCGGCGAAATACAGGGCGAGCGCCGCTTCCTGAAGCGTGGGCTTGGGCTTGGCGGCCAGTGCGAGCGCCTGTTCGTAGCTGCCGGCCCGCAACTTGTCCAACAGAGGAAGATAGTCGGCCCAGCGCCCTGCGGGGAGCTTTAAGCGGTTGCCCGCGTTGTCGCGCAACTGCTCCAGCGTGTAGGCGTGGGCCGACGACGTGCTGCACGCCAGAAGCGCCAGAGCACCCAGCAGGATTTTGTTCATGGCGTCACTTTAGGCGGTCAGGACAACGGTGTGCGGCGCCGCTCTTCATCGGCCTTGTAGAGAACTCCCCTAACCTCTCCCCCTTTCTGCCCCGCCCCGGCGGCCTATCCTCTCCCCCATGAACCATGACATCCCCGCCCTCGCCCTCGGCCCCCAGGGGGAGGTGATGGCCCACGCCATAGACGCCTGCGTGCACTGCGGCTTTTGCCTGCCCGCCTGCCCGACTTACGCGCTGCTCGGCGACGAGATGGACAGCCCGCGCGGAAGAATTGTGCTGATGAAGGAAGTGCTGGAAGGTTCGCTCGAACTGGAAGACGCCGCCCCACACCTCGACCGCTGCCTGGGCTGCCAGGGCTGCGTGACCGCCTGCCCGAGCGGGGTGCCCTACGGCGAACTGATTACCAGTTTTCGCGGCTGGAGCGAGCCGCAGCGGGAACGCACGCCCCTGGACCGTGCCAAGCGCTACGCGATTCTGAAGGCGCTGCCCGCTCCCAAACTGTTCAGCGTGGCCGCCCGAGTCGGACAGTTTGCAAAGCCGCTCGCCCCCGCGCTGCCCGCCGCCCTGAAAGCACCGCTGGACTTGTTGCCTGAGCATGTTCCGGCGATGCAGCCGCAACCGCGCGTGACGCCCGCGAGGGGACAGCGCCGGGGCCGGGTGGCGTTCCTCGCCGGGTGCGCTCAGCAGGCATTGACGCCGAATTTCAACGCAGCGACCTTGCGCGTCCTGAGTCGCAACGGCATCGAAGTCGTGATTCCCGAGGGCCAGGGCTGCTGCGGGGCCGCCGCGCTGCACACCGGGGCACGTGATGAGGCGCTGCGGCTGGTGCGCGCCAACCTCGCAGCCTTTAATCCCGACGAGTACGACGCCATTCTGTCCAATGCGGCGGGCTGCGGCGCGGGCCTCAAGGAGTACCCGGTGGTGCTGCACGGCCTGCCCGACGAAGCGCAGGCGCAGGCGTTCGCGGCGAAGGTGCAGGACATCAGCGAGTATCTGGCCGGGCTGCTGCGAGACGGCGAACTCGCGCCGCTGATGCCCACGCGGGAGCCGGTCAAAGTCGCCTACCACGACGCCTGCCATCTCGCCCACGCACAGGGTGTCCGCTCGGCGCCGCGTGAGCTGCTGCGGGCCATTCCGGGCGTGACGCTGACCGAGATTCCCGAGGGCGACCTGTGCTGCGGCTCGGCGGGGACGTACAACCTGGAGCAGCCCGAACTGGCAAACCAGTTAGGTCAGCGTAAGGCGAAGAACATCCTGGGCACGCAACCCGACCTGATCGCCAGCGGCAACATCGGTTGCCACACGCAGATTCAGAGCCATGTAAGACGACAGGGCAGCCCGGTGCCGGTGATGCACACGGTGGAAGTGCTGGATTTGGCTTATCGGGGGGAGCTGTGAAGGCGGCGCTGGTCTGGACGCCCCCTCACCCCCTTGCTTCGCAAGGCCCCTCCCCCGCGGGTGGGGAGGGGAAAAAGACCCTCTCCCCTTGCGGGGGAGGGCGCTGCAAAGCAGCGGGAGGGGGGGCGTGTGACCACTCCACCCTCACCCCCGGAGGCCCCCAATGACCCCCGAAAAACTCGCCCTCACCACCAATTCCCGCGCCCGCAAGCCCCGCTCGGACGGCACGCCCGACAATCCGCTGGCCGCCGAGCTGACGCGCACGCTGGGGCACAAGAAAGTGCTGCATCACCTTTCAGAGCGGCTGAATTACCGCTACGACGCCATTCAGTTCGGGGTTACGCCGCTGGCGGTGGTATTGCCCGAAAGCACCGCCGACGTGGTGGCGGCGGTCAAGGCGGCGAAGGCGGCGGGCGTGCCCATCGTAGGACGCGGGGCGGCGAGCGGCCTCAGCGGGGGCGTGACGCCCCTCCAGGAGTCGCTGGTCATCTCGTTTACCCGCATGACTGGCCTGCACATTTTCCCCGAACGGCGCGAGGCGGTGGCGCAGCCCGGCGTGGTGACACTGAAGGTGACGGAAGCGGCCAAACCGCATGGACTGATGTATCCGCCTGACCCGGCGTCTTTTCGCACCAGCACCATCGGCGGCAACCTGGGCGAAAACGCGGGCGGGCCGATGTGCTTCAAGTACGGCGTGACCGGCGATTACGTGCGGGCGCTGGAATTTGTAGATGTGGACGGTGACGTGCACCGCCTGACGCGCGACTGTTACGACCTCGCCGGGCTGCTGATCGGCTCGGAGGGAACGCTGGGCCTCATCACCGAGGCCACGCTGCGGCTGATTCCGCCGCCGAAATTTACCCGCACGCTGATGAGCCATTTCGCCGAAGTCGGGCAGGCCGCCGAAGCCGTGAGCAGCGCCATTGCGGCGGGCGCGGTGCCATCCAAGCTGGAATTCATGGATAGGGCCTGCGTAGGCGCGGTAGAGGACTACCTGCACCTGGGACTGCCACGCGACGCGGATGCGGTGCTGCTGGTGGACACCGACGGAGACGACGCCGAAATCGTGGCTGCCGAACTGGAACTGGTGGCGCAGGCGTGCGCGGCGGCGGGCGGAACGGTGCGCCGCGCCGCGAACGACGCCGAGGCCGACGCCCTGTGGCGAGCGCGCCGCAGCATCAGCCCCTCGCTGGGCCGCATTCGTCCGCAGCGCATGAACGAGGACATCGTGGTGCCCCGTTCAGCGCTGCCCGACGTGGTGCGCGAAATCCGTGCGCTGGGCGACGCCAGCCCCTTTCACCTCGTGCAGTTCGGCCACATCGGCGACGGCAACCTGCACCCCAACATCATGTTCGACCCGCGCACCGAGGACACCCACGCTGTGCACGACCTCGCGCACAAAATCGCCCTCGTCGCCATCCGGCACGGCGGCGTGCTGAGCGGCGAGCATGGTATCGGGACGATGAAACGCGACTTCATGCGCGACGCGGTAGACCCGGTGACGCTGAACGTGCTGCGCGACGTGAAACGGGCGCTGGACCCAGCGAATGGACTCAATCCGGGGAAAATCCTGCCGGATTTGTTGATGGACGAGAGGTGATGGGTGATGGAAAAAGACATGCACGCTGAGGCTCAAGTCCTCATCAACAATCAACAATCAACCATCCACGTCTCCCCCGACGACCAGACCCTCACCGTTTCCGCCGATACCCCGCTGCTCGACGTGTACGCCGCACTGCCCCCCGGCCTGTTTCCACCGTTTCCCCCGGTGGAATTACCGGGCGGCGTGGGTGGCCTCGTCTCACGCGGCGGCTTCGGGCAGAATTTCTTTTTCGGAGCGGAGGTGCTGGGCGTGACTTTCCGCGCCCCAAGCGGGCGGGTCGTGAAGGCCGGCGGGCGCACCGTGAAAAACGTGCAGGGCTACGACCTGACGCGGCCTTTCGTGGGCAGTTTCGGCGCCCTGGGCGAGGCGTTGGAGATTCACCTGCGCCTGCGCCCCGGCCTCTGCATGCGCCACGTCGCGGCTTCGGGGCGGCTGGCCGACTTGCCGCCGACCTCCGCCCGCTTCGTGTGGGAAGCGCAGGGACAGGTTCACTTGCTGCATTTCGGTCACGAGCGCGAGGTGGAGCGGGCGCTGAGCGTGCTGCCGGGCGCAGTGGAAATCACAGGCGGGCAGGACTTGAGCGCTCCTTTCCCAGACGGCGTGGGCGTCGGTGAAGGTGGCCCACTCCGCGACCTGCGGTTCGGCTGGGTGAACGGTGCAGCGCGGCCTGAGGTTCCGGCGTTGTTCGGGCGGCTGGCGGCGAGTTTGTAAGGCACTTCGCACCAAAAAAAAGGCCCTGCTCTACTTGCGAGCAGGGCCTTCTGGCAACGGGCTTTACTCCTTGTAATAGGAAGCCGGCACCTTGAGGAGCAACTGCTGAGCGGCGTTGTTCAGCATCTGCGAGATAGCGGCTTCAAGCTGAGGGCTCGACTGCGCGCCGACATTCACGGGCAGCAGGCCGCTGACGTTGAAGTTGTTGCCTTCCGCCTTGCCCTGCACCTGGGTCGCGCCGATGATGCGGCGGGTCTTGGCGTCTACGATGCGCAGGTCCATGGCGATGGTGCTGCTCTTTTTGCCGACTGACACGCCCATGAACGACAGCCCACCGCTGGACGCCTGGGGTTCGTACTGCGTGATGGCACCGAAAATCAGCACGTCCGCACCCTGGAAGGTCGCGCCGCCGTTGAGGAAGGCTTCTTCGGTCAGCTGAGCTGTGTTTTCACGCTCGTACACGGCGAATTTGCCAGTGTTGAGCAGAGCGGTGGTCAGGGCGTCGCCGATGCCCTCGCCCAGGCCGCCGTAGCACTTCTCGGCCTTGCACTTCAGGCTACCGACGGCAATGTTGACCTGGCCCTGGGGCAGGGCGGGGGCCGCCGCCACCGGAGCGGGGGTAGGGGCCGCCGCCGTCTGAGCAACGGCAACAGGGGCGACGAGGAAGGCGGTAGCGAGGACAGCAGTCAAGACTTTTTTCATAACAGACTCCAGAAGGAAGTGAGAAGGCGAAAGGTTCAGAAATCCCCGGTCAGACCGGGCGCAGGCAGAGGAAAACCGGGAAGTGGCAGGCCGCCGCCACCTTCGGGGAAGCCACCAGACAGGCCGGACGCACCCGCCGCAGCCGCCGCGCCGCGCTGGTCGAGCGGCAGTTCGTAGCGCGACACGACGCACAGGCCCTGCTCGCCGAGGCTGACGAGGCGGTGCCCGGTGATGCGCCCGCCGCGCAGCAGGGCTTCCGAGCGGGCGGACGTGGCGCTGTAGACGGTCTCGACGGCCACGTTGGAGAGGTTGAGTTCGTTGTTCCTGACGGTGGTCGCGGTGCTGTCCACGCTGCCTTCGCCCTTCACCGTCCGCACCCGGACCCCGTTCAGGGCTTCGGCGGCGGCGCCCATGGCTTTCAGATCGGCTTTCTGCACCGCTGGGGTCAGCGCCATCACGCCTTTGGCCTTGTACAGCACGGCGGGCACGACCCCGAATCCGTAGACCCGCAACGTGTCGTTTTTGCCGTCGTGGTCGGCGTCATACGGCGTGGTGGCCGGGGCCATGCACTGCATCAGCATGTTCAGGGCATCTACTGGAGTGATTTGCTGCTGCTGCACGGTGTAACTCTGCTTGATGCCTTCGGACTTGACGAACTGCTGCGGCGTCACGGGCGTGCTGTCCTGCGCGAATGCCATTCCAGCGAGGCAAAGCAAGGGGAGAAAAACTTTTTTCATAGCAAGCTCCTTCAGAAGGAAACGACGATTTCGCCGGCGCTGACGCCCGTGACCTTGAGACCAAGGTCTTCGAGCATGGTGGCGAGGTCTTCCGGCGAACCGTCGAACTCGACCTCGGCCAGTGCGCCCGCCGCGTCGAATTGCCGACTTAGGGCTGCGTTGACGCCCTGAGAACTGCGCAGGGCCGCGAGAACGTCACTGAAGGCCTTAAAACTCGGCGCGCCGTTTAGCCGGACGGTGAAGGTGCGCGAGGCCGCTTTGCCGCTGCCGCTGAGCCAGTTGAGCAGCGCGCCGGGCAGGTTGGGGGCCGCCGTTTTCGCCACGTTTTGCAGGGCGGTTTTGCCGGCCACCGAGTCGGTCGCCGCCAGCCCGGTGCCGGTAAAGGCGTCGCTGAAAATCACCTGCGCGGTTGCCAGGTCAATGGCCTTGAGTTCCAGCCGGGCGGTGTAGGCGCGCTGGCTCAGCACATTGCCGTATTCCTCGGCAAAGGCCTCGCCGGTAATCAGCAGGTCGGCCTGGTAGCGGGTCGCCAGTTCCTTGAGGCCCTGCGCCGACACCGTGCCGCGCAGCTGGTCACGCACGTTGTTCTGCTCAGCCTGTTTCAGGTCCACGACGCGGTAGCCGGCGGCGACCAGCGCCCGCACGATTTCGGTTTCGGCGGCGGGGTCGGGGGTGGGGCGGCGCAGAATCTGCTCGGGAATTGCCACGATGATGCGCGGGTCGCCCTTGCGAGTCAGGAAAGCTTTGAGCTCGTGTTCCAGGCTCGGACGGGCCACCGCGACCCTCACGGATACGGTGTAGACGTTGCCCTGCTGCCCTTCGGTGACCACTTGCACCACACGCCCGAAACCGTCCGAGCGCTTCATCAACTGCTGCTGGAAGCGCTCGAATTCGTCAGTAGTTTTCAGCGACGTGGACTCGCTGACATAAGCGCCGAGCACCTGCTCCACCGCGCTTCTGACCGCGTTGTCCAGGGCGGCTTGCCGGGCACTGGCCGGAGTCGAGGTCACCATCGCCTGCCCGGTGACCTGCACAATCTGTTCGCCGGACGGCGCCGGCCCAGCTGCGAGGCTCACCGGCCCTGCCAGTGCACCGACGGCCAGTCCCAGGCTGAGCACTTTGGCTCGGAGAGATACACGCATGACAGCAGTATCATGAGACGTTTCTGACAGGCGACTTATTTTTTAACCCACGCTGGCTTTAAGACTGGCCGCAGGAGCGTGCGAACGCTTTTTATTGTTTGTCAGCAAGGTTCACGCCCTGCAAGGCACTCTGGGAAACTCCGAACGGCGTGACAATCGGTCAGATTATTAATGGTTCTGTGCCCACTTGGCGTGTCATAAAAATGTGACACGCTTCTCTCTTCAGCTTTTGCTGACTGGCTCCGTGGCTGGGAAAAGGCAGAAAGCCTCGGCGCTCGACAGACGCCGCGCTGACACCTGCGCTTATCATGCGGGGGTGAAACATCAATTGGCACTTCTGGCGGCCCTGCTGCTGGGCGCCGCCGGCGCTCAAACAGTGGACCTCCGCATCCTGGAAACGACCGACCTGCACACCAACGCCCTGGGCTACGACTACTACCAGGACAAGCCGACCGGCGAGTTCGGGCTGGAATACACCGCCACCCTGCTCAAGCAGGCGCGCGAGGAAAAGCGCAACACCCTGCTCTACGACAACGGCGACCTGATTCAGGGCACGCCGCTCGGGGACTACGTGGCGCGTGTGCAGCCGCTCAGGGCCGGACAGATGCACCCGCTGCACGCGGCCATGCGGCTGCTCAAGTACGACGCGGCCAACCTCGGCAACCACGAGTTCAACTACGGCCTGCCCTTTTTGCAGCAGGTGGTCGCCGCCGCGCCGATGCCCATCGTCAGCGCCAACACCTACGTGGACGACGGGAACGGCAAGCCCGGCGCCAACGCCTTTACGCCTTACCTGATTCAGCGCCGCACCGTGTACGACACCGAGGGGCGCCCGTACATCCTGAACGTGGGCGTCATCGGGCTGCTGACCCCGCAGATCGTGCAGTGGGACAAGAGCAACCTCGACGGCAAGATCGTGACCGCCGACATCGTGGACACTGCCCGCAAGTTCGTGCCCGAAATGAAGGCGGCGGGGGCCGACATCATCGTCGCCGTCGCCCACAGCGGCATCAACGCCGACTACCAGCCGGGCCAGGAAAATGTCGCCACCGAGCTGACGAAGGTGCCGGGCATCGACGTGGTGCTCAGCGGGCACAGCCACCAGGAATTCCCGGGGCCGGTCTACAAGACGATTCCCGGCGCCGACATCACCAACGGCACCATCAACGGCAAACCGGTGGTCATGGCCGGGTACTGGGGCAACGACCTCGGCGTGGTGGACCTGCAACTGAACTACGACCGTAAGTCCCAGACGTGGACGATTCAGAATGCCAAAACCAGCCTGCGCCCCATCTGGGACAAGACGGCGAAAAAGAGCCTCGTCACGCCCGACCCCGCCATTGCCCGCGCCGTGAAGGCTGCGCACGAGGGCACTCTGCGCTACGTGCGCGGCAAGGTAGCCGACCTCGCGGCGCCCGTCACCTCCTACTGGGCGCTGGTACAGGACGACCCCAGCGTGCAGCTCGTGAGCAACGCCCAGACCGCCTACGTCAAGGCCGCGCTGGCGAGCACCCAGTACAAGGACCTGCCGGTGCTCTCCGCCGCCGCGCCCTTCAAGGCCGGGGGCCGGGGCGGCGTGAGCTATTACACCGACATTCCGGCGGGCACGCTCGCCATCAAGAACGTCGCCGACCTCTACGTCTACCCCAACACCGTGCAGGCGGTGCTGGTTACCGGAGCACAGGTGCAGGAGTGGCTGGAACGCGCCGCCGGGCAGTTCAAACAGATCGACCCGAGCAAGACCGAGCCGCAAGCACTCGTGGACGACTCCTTCCCCACCTACAACTTCGACATCCTCGACGGCGTGACCTACGAAATCGACGTGACGCAGCCTTCCCGCTACGGCAGTGACGGCAAGGTCGCCAACGAGGGCGCGCACCGCATCAAGAACCTGATGTACGGCGGCAAGCCGATTGACCCCGCCGCGCAGTTCGTCGTCGCCACCAACAACTACCGCGCCTCGGGCGGCGGCAAGTTCCCCGGTCTGGACGGCAAGAACATCATCCTGCAAGCACCCGACGAAACGCGGCAGGCGCTCATCGCCTACTTCCAGGACCAGAAGACGGTCAACCCCGCCGCCGACGGCAACTGGAAGCTCACCCCGATTCCCGGCGTCACCCTCTCGGTGGTCAGCAGCCCCAACGGGCAGAAGAACCTGCCGGCGGGCGTGACCTACGTGCAGACGCGCGACGACGGGTTCGCGGAGTACAACCTGAAGTTCTGAAGGTGAGTGCTTGAGGGGGCCGGGGCGGAAGCTGCCGGCTCCCTTTTTTGTTGGCGCTTTGGCTTGAGCTTTTGGCCCCATCCCCCCGCCCCTTACCCCAAAGGGGCAAAGGGGAGCTGACGTTGGCACTGGGCAAATGGCAGTGATGGCGCTTAACGGGCAGTGTTCTTCAAGTGCATGGGTTGGTCTGGATGCTCGTGAGTTCTGAGGACGCGAGGCCCGTGCGCTTTCAGCGCCCGACGGCCCTGGCGTTCTGCGTTTCACGATTTTCTGTGGACGGCGGATAGAAAAGCCGAAGCTCAAGCATTTTTTGACCCTCTCCCTGGGGAGAGGGCCTTTGCGCAGCAAAGGGGTGAGGGGAGTCTTTTCCTGTCAAATGCTCCAGACCCCTTACCTCCCTCCAAAACCCCAGCGCGGATTCCACTGCACGGGGCCGCTCAGCTGCACCCGCTTTTCCGGCTGGGGCTGCTCGTCGCAGGCGGGGCGGGCTTCTTCCTGGCGGGCGAGCGGCCACAGGCTGGCAACGGCGCGGCTGTCCACGTCCCAGGCAGGGACCGGGCCGAAGACGCGGCTGTCGAGGCTGCCGCCGGGGCTGCGGTTGTCGCCCATCACGAAGTAATGCGCGGCGGGAACTTTCAGCGGCGGCGTGTTGGCGAGGTCACTGCCGGTGTCGTGGCAAAACGCCGCCCAGTAATTCAGCGTGCGGGGCTCGGGCACGGGCTGGCCGTTGACATACAGAGTTCCGGCCCGCACCTGCACGGTGTCGCCCGGCAGACCGACCACCCGTTTCACGAGGTAGGGGCGATACGCCCAGGGCAAGTTCACGCCCCGGTAAACGTTCGTCCACTCGTAAGCAGCGCTGCGGGGCGGCTTGAACACCACGACGTCGCCGCGCTGGTACTCGCCCAGACCCAGGCGGTGCACCCAGCCCTCGGCTTTGGGCAGCGCCAGCCACTCGCCGTGGCGCAGGGCGGGCAGCATACTCGCGCCGTCCACCCGCACCGCCGAGGCGCCGAACTGCGTGACGAGCAGCGCCCAGCACACCGGCCCCGCCCACTCGCGCCAGAAGCGCCGCACACCGGCGGGGCGTTTCATCGCGGCGCCTCCTGAACGATGTCCGTGTGGGGCACCTGATGGGGCGTTTGGGTCTGCACCGCGTAGGCCGCGCCGCCGAGGGCCACGCCCACCAGCAGCCAGCGGCGCAGCGGGGCGAGCAGATGGACGCGGGCAAGCCCCAACGCCAGGTGCCAGGGCGGGCCGAGGTCAGACAGTGCCGTGTCCCAGGCCGCCGCTTCGTCCAGCCCGCGCAATTCGGCGTCGAGCCGGGTCTGCCAGAGGTTCGCCAGCAGTTCAGCGGTCACGTCTTCCCGCACGCCGCACGGCAGCAGGGCGGTGGCCCGGCGTAGGGCCTGACTCACCTGGGACGGCACACTCCCCAACTCCCCCTTCACCACAGGCTCCTCAGCGCCTCGTCGAAGCTGCGGTAGCTCTCGCGGCGGCGCCCGAGTTCGGCGCGGCCCGCGTCGGTCAGCAGGTAGGTCTTGACCGGCGGCCCGCCCCGCGCCGGGGTCACGCTGCTCGCGGTCAGGAACCCGGCGCGTTCCAGGCGGTGTAGGGCCGGGTAGAGGCTCCCGGCGTTGAGCCGAATTTCGCCCCCCGTTAGGGCGTCCACCCGCTTGCTGATGTCCTGGCCGTAGCCGCCTTCCCGCTCCAGCACACTGAGCAGAATCAGGTCGAGGTTGCCGCGCAACAGATTGAGGTCCATGTGGCTATCAGCTTCCGATATCAGAATCTGAGAATGGTGGGGAATATCCTCCCGCCGACCTCTCATTGCGGGCCGCTGGAGCAGTTCTCCGAATTACGCGTGCGTCGGAACAGCACCGCCACCCGCTCCATTCTCCGTCCTGCTCTGTGTTTTGCACTCGCTCCGCTCGCCAAAAAGCTGTGCCACCTTTTTGTCAAATGCTCTAGCCTCGGCGGTATGCGTTTTCTTCCCCTTTTCGCCGGCCTGCTGCTCGTTTCTGCCCTGCCTCAAGCTCGGGCGCAGACCATCATTCCACTCGATTCGCGCCCGGCGACCCGCGTGCTGCCCGCGCAAATCGCGGGGCTGACGGGGGGCACGCCGCATGTTCCCGCCGCCGCGCAACTCGGCAACGCGGCGCAGGGGGCCGACGCCGCCGCGCTGCTCGCGTGGCTGGAGGCGCAGCCCAAAGACGGCCCGCTCGTCGTCTCGCTCGACGCGCTCGCTTATGGCGGGCTGGTGGAGTCGCGGAGGAGTCCGCTGACAGCGGAGCAGGCCCTCGCCCACCTCGCGCCGCTGAAGGACTGGGCAGCGCGCAGCGGGCAGCCGGTCTACGCCTTCATCACCCTGCCGCGTGAACCCGACGCCACTGACCGGGCGCGCAATCTGGCGGTGGTGCGCGAGGTGATGGCGTGGGCGGGGAGCGGCTCATTCAAAGAACTGCACGTCACCTGGGACGACGCGCTGAAGGGCAGCCCCGCTCCGGCAGAGGGCGCCGAACTGGCAAAAACGGCCCCCGCCAACGTGCGCGTCTACCCCGGCGCCGACGAAGTTGCCTCGCTGCTGGTGGCGCGGGCGCTCGCTCCGGTGGCGCAGACGGTGCGGTTCGAATACAGCGACCCCAAAAAGGCTTCCCAGGTCATCAAATACGAAGGTATTCCCCTCACCCAGAGCGCCCAGAACCACGCCGAGGCGAGCGGGTTCACCGTGACGGAGAATGGCCCCGCCGACCTCACCGTCTACGTCTACAACGGCGGCGACCCCCGGCAGGCGGCCCTGCGAGTCAGTGCCCTGCTGCGGCGCGGGCCGGTGGCGGTGGCGGACGTGAACGCCGTCAATCTCGGCAACGCCCGGCTGTGGCGCGACCTGCAAACCCTGCGCCAGAGCGCGAACCTGAAAGCCCTCGCCGCCTGGGGCACGCCCGGCAACAACCTCGGCACGGCGCTGGCCCACGCCAAACTCGCGCTCGCGGGCGCCGACCCGGTGAGGCAAGATGCCCTGCTCGCCCGCGAGTACGCCAACGACGTGATTTACAGCGGCGAACTGCGCGCGGCCCTGCGAAAAGCCCTTCCCGAAAAGGAACTAAACACGCCCGCCGCCCAGGACGCCCTCTTCAAGCTCGCGCAGGACTCGTTTCCACTGCGGCTCGGCAACACCTACACGCTGGAAGACGCCGCCTTGCCCTGGGGCCGCTCGTTCGAGTGGGACTTCGACCTCAAGGCGAACTGATACGGAGCTGAACTCTTCTTCAAAGGGGTATCAGCCTTGCACGCGACCTGCCGAGGCGGTCGTCCCCGGCAGGCGCTTTCACTTTCCCGCGTAGCCCAGGCTGATTTCGCCCACGTACTCGTCGGCGAGGTCGCTGTCGGGGCCGGCGACAAAGACCAGCGCCATCTTTTTCTCGGTAACGCAGCGGAAATTGACGCTGTACTCCTCGTTGTCGGCGAAGATGCCGCTGCCGCCCACGACCTCGAAGTTCGCGGTAAAGCCGGCCGCCTTGACCGCTGCGGTCGCCCGTTGCAGGCACTGGCTGCGGGTTTCCTTGATGTCGAACCAGTTGCTCGACATCCCCACGCCCTGCGCGCCCACACTCTGCGCGAGCACCGCGCCGCCGAGCAGACAGGCCGCCAGCACCGCCGCCCGCTCCTTCACACCCCTTCGTGTGTTTTGCATGGTCCAGAGTAGCGCGGCGCGGCCCTGACAGCAGCGGCGTATTCTGCCCCCATGAGCCGCCTGACCGACCTGCCCGCCTGGCAAGCCCTCGAAGACCACTACTACGAGCTGCAGGGCACGCACCTGCGTGAGTTGTTCGCTGCCGACCCGGAGCGCGGCGAGAAGATGAACGCCGAGGGGGCCGGGCTCTACCTCGACTACTCCAAGCACCGCGTGACCGACGAAACGCTGCGGCTGCTGCGGGAACTCGCGCAGGCGACGGGCGTGGAAGCGCGGCGCGACGCCATGTTCCGGGGCGAGAAAATCAATGTGACCGAAGGCCGCGCCGTGCTGCACACCGCCCTGCGTGCGCCGCGTGACGCGGTCATCGAAGTGGACGGAAAAAACGTGGTACCCGAGGTTCACGAGGTCCTAGACCGCATGGCGACGTTCGCAGACGCCGTTCGCAGCGGCGAGTGGCTCGGCTACACCGGCAAGCCCATCAAGAACATCGTCAACATCGGCATCGGCGGCAGCGACCTTGGCCCGGTCATGGCGTATGAGGCGCTCAAGCACTACGCCCAGCGCGACCTGACCGTGCGCTTCGTGTCCAACGTGGACGGCACCGACCTCACCGAAAAGACCCGCGACCTCGACCCGGAAGTGACGCTGTTTATCGTTTCCTCCAAGACCTTCACCACCCAGGAAACGATGACCAACGCCCGCAGCGCCCGCAAATGGCTGCTCGGCTCCCTGAAAGACGACGCGGCAGTGACGCGGCACTTCGTGGCCGTCTCGACCAACGCTGAGGAAGTGCAAAAGTTCGGCATCGACACCGCCAACATGTTCGGCTTCTGGGACTGGGTGGGGGGCCGCTACAGCATGGACAGCGCCATCGGCCTGAGCCTGATGGTGGCGGTGGGGCCGGAGCACTTCCGCGAAATGCTCGCCGGCTTCCACGACATGGACGAGCATTTCCGCACCGCGCCCGCCGAGCAGAACCTGCCGATGCTGATGGGGCTGCTCGGCGTCTGGTACGGCGACTTTTTCGGCGCCGAGTCGCTGGCGGTGCTGCCCTACGACCAGTACCTCGCCTCTTTCCCGGCTTACCTCCAGCAGCTCGACATGGAGAGCAACGGCAAGCACGTCACCCTGGGCGGCGAGCCGGTGGACTACCAGACCGGGCCCATCGTGTGGGGTCAGGCGGGCACGAACGGCCAGCACGCCTT
Source organism: Deinococcus radiodurans R1 = ATCC 13939 = DSM 20539 (assembly GCF_000008565.1). Taxonomy (GTDB): domain Bacteria; phylum Deinococcota; class Deinococci; order Deinococcales; family Deinococcaceae; genus Deinococcus; species Deinococcus radiodurans. The sequence goes on from NC_001263.1 coordinate 1,770,968, forward strand.
TTACCAGCTCATCCACCAGGGCACCAAGCTGATCCCATGCGATTTCATCGGCTTTTGCCAGACCCTGAATCCTTTGCCCCCGCACCACGACCTGCTGATGGCAAACGTGTTCGCGCAGACCGAGGCGCTCGCGTTCGGCAAAACGCTCGAGCAGGTGCTGGCAGACGGCGTGGCCCCCGAGGTCGCTCCGCACCGCGTCTTTGAAGGCAACCGCCCCACCAGCACGATTCTGGCCGACCGCTTGACCCCGCGCACGCTCGGCGCCCTCATCGCGCTTTATGAACACAAGGTCTTCGTACAGGGCGCCGTGTGGGACATCAATTCTTTTGACCAGTGGGGCGTAGAACTCGGCAAGGTGCTCGCCAAGAAGATTGACGGCGAGTTGCAAAGCGAGGGCGAGCCGGAATTGCAGCACGACAGCAGCACGAACGCGCTGATTCGGCGCTACCGGGCGCGGCGCCAGGGGTGAGGGGTGGGAGGGGACGCCCCCTCACCCCTTTGCTCCGCAAAGGCCCTCTCCCACAAGGGGAGAGGGTCGGAAAGATGCTCTTGGTTTAGCCCTCTTATTCGCTGCCCCTCCGAAAAACTGCGAAACGCAGAACGCCAGGGCCGTCGGGCGCGTCAGCGCACGGGCCTCGCGTCCGTAGAACTCACGAGCCTCCAGACCACCCGCACTCGCGAAAAGCCGCCCGGCACGCGCCATTACCGCCAGGTGCCCAGTGCCAACGTCAACTCCCCTTGCCCCTTTGGGGTAAGGGGCTGGGGGATGGGGCTAAAAGCTCAAGCCAAAGCTCTCAGCCTCACTCCCCAAACGCCACCTTCCGGGGCTCCGGCAGCCGGTAGGCAATCAGCGCACTCGGAATCAGCAGCGCCAGGCTCGCCAGCGCGGCGGTCTGCGGCGTCGTCACGTCCGCCAGCGCCCCCACAACGAACACCAGCACCCCGGCAATGCCCCACGAAAAGCCCATCATGATGGAACTGGCGACGGCGACATGCTGCGGCGCGTACTCCTGCGCGGTGACGACCCCGACCGGAATACTGGCGTTGACGGCGGCCCCGACGGCGAAGGTGAGCGGGTAAAACCACCAGTCGGCGGGGCTCGACAGAATCAGGACGGCGAAAAACGGAATGGTGCTCAGGATGGCCGCGCGCAGCACTGGCGTGCGCCCGTACTTGTCACTCAGACGCCCCCCGAGAATGCCCCCGAAGGCGCTGGCGACGGCGTAGATGGCGAGCGTGGTGCCGACTTCCCGCGCCCCGAAGCCGCGCGCCATCAGCATGAAGGGCAGCATCGCGTTGTAGCCCATGCTGGCGAGCGAGCGCAGCACCGCCATACCCCACAGCCACACCAGCGGCCCTCGGAAGATACCCGCGTACTCGGCCAGCCCGACCCGCTTGGCCTTCTGCGCCCCGCTGGGGGTCACGACGAAGGTCACGGCGGCAATCACGGCTCCGATCAGCGCGAACCAGGGCAGGTGCGTCAGGCCCACGCCCGCAAACACCGGGCCGAGCGCCATGCCCGCCGTGCCGCCCGCGCTGAAGATGCTCGCCCACAGGCCGCGCTTGTCGGCGGGGCTGTTTTGCGCCACATACGCCGAGCCCGCCGGGTGGAAAAAGCCCGAGCCGAAGCCCGCCACCGCCACCAGCAGAATCAGCGCCCCGAACCAGGGCACGAAGCCCATCAGCGTCAGGCCCACGCCGGTCATCAGCGGGCCGAGCGCGGCGGCGTAGCGGCGGTCGATGCGCTCGCCCACAATCCCGAGCAGCGGTTGCAGCACGCTGCTGGTCAGGCTGAACACGCTGGAGAGCAGCGTCACGGCGGCGATGGTCACGCCGTATTTGCTTTGCAGGGCCGGGGTCAGCGGGGTCAGCATCGCCCCATAAGCGTCGTTGATGAAGTGGCCGGCAGTGACCGCCAGGGCGATGGCGACCCCCTGGCGACTGACAGCAGCCGCGGACGGCGCGGCGGGAACGGTGGGGGTGGACATCCTTTCAGGGTACTCGCCCGGCGCGGGGCCCTTACGCTGCACCGAGTTCAAAGGACGGGCAGGTGGTAAACGAGAAGGCATTCAGGCCGCCGCGCACTCGGTAAGGTAAGCAGCATGATGCTTGCCTTCCGTGAGGCCCTCACTGCACTCCTCCCGGCCCCCGAGGACACCTTGCGCCTTCACCTTCAGCAGATGACCGCCCAGGACTGGGCGCCGCTGGCCGACCTGTTTGCCGCCCGCCTGCCCGAATTCGACGCGGTGGTGGCCCTCCCAGGTGCCGAAACCCTGGGTGAACAGGTCGCGCAGATGCGCGGGGTGCCGCTGCTCCACGCCGGAACTCGAGCGCTCAGCGGGCCGCAAGGCGCCAGCGCCGTCCAGGGCGAAGCCTTGCTGCTGACCCCACAGCTCGGGAGCGGCGACGCCGAACTCGCCGCGCTGCAACAGGCGCGCGATCAGGGACTGAACGTCACGGTTCTGGGCACTGCCGTAGAGCGCACCAGCCTGGGCGGACGCCAGCGCCTGACCCAGCTCGGCGTCACGGTGCGGGCCGCGCTGCAACTTGCCGACACCCCGGAGGGGCTGAACCTGGAGCGGCGCACCCCCGACCGCTGGCTGACCTCAGCCTGAGCGGCGGTACTCGGCCAGGGCGCGGTCCTCGGCGGGAATCCGCACGCCCAGCAGCAGCGCGGCGTTGAGCAGGCTGAAGGCGACGGCAGTACGCCACGCCCCCACCGCCAGCGGCGCGGCGGCGAGTTCGAGCGCCACCACGGTGTAGTTGGGGTGCCCCAGGAAGCGGAAAGGCCCGCTCGTCACGCGCTGCCCTCCCGGCACAATCAGAATCCTGGTGTTCCAGTAGCGCCCCAGCGTGTGCATGACCCAGTAGCGCAGCGGTTGCAGCGCCAGAAAGAGCAGCAGCGCGGGCCAGTTCACCCGCTTGCCGTTCGCGCGGCCTTCGAGCAGCAGCGAGAGCAGCCACGCCGGATGCAGCACGAAAAAGGTCCAGTAATGCTCCTGCCCGTACTCGACGGCGCCGTGTTCGCGGGCCCAGCGCTCGTTGCGGCGGGCGAGGCGCACTTCCAGCAGCCGCTGCACGATCAGGCCGCCGACGAGATAAGGGGTCAGGGTGCGGGCTTTCATGGCAGGCAGTGTAGCCGCCGGGCGGCAGAACACGGCTTTTTGCTCTGTCAAAACAAAGCGTTACTGGCCCGCACCCCGGCTTCCGTCGCTGATATGGACGATAGCGGCTCGCCCGCCTTCTTCCCCCGTCGGAAGCAGCAGCGTACCTACGCCCTGCGCCGTGCGGTACACGCTGACTTCGCCCTCGTGCTGGAGCAGCTGCCACCCCTGTTCCTGCAACTGGGGCAACAAGTGCGGTAGCAGGTCCGGCCCCGCTGCGTCACCCGATGCCCGCAAGCCGTATTCCTCGCTGCGAACAGCTCTGCCCGACCCCTGCTGGAGCTGCGCCCGCCAGCCGGGTGGCAGGGTCAGCGTGGGCAGCGGCGCCTCCTGTGCCTGAAAAGCCGGGTCGTCGTGGCGGCCCAGCAGGTGGCCGATCTGCCGCGCGTCGCTGTCATGCACATTCAGCCAGACCTGGGTGAGGTCGCCCTGCTGCCGCACCTGCACACTGAACTGCTGCACACGCTCCGGATGAACCGCCATCCACTGCGACTGCTCGGCCTCCACAAAAGTCTGGGCGAAGGGTTGCACCGCTTGCCAGCCCCCCGCACGCAGCGCCGCCTGAAAACGGCTCATCGTTTCAGCTAACGGTAAGGCCACGTCCAGAAATGCGCGCCACAGCCGCTGTTCAGGCGGACGGTCCTCAGCGCCCTGGGGGTACTGAAAAGTCCAGCGCGGCGCCACACTCCGCACGCTGCCCAGCACCCGCAGGCCCGGCAGCTCAGGCAACGTCAGCGGAAAGTCGTCCGGCAGAGCGTCTGGGAGCACCGCGACGGTTTGCGGGTCGCCGCCCTCGCCGAAGCCCAGCGCGCGTTGCAAGAACTCCTGACTGACGGTGAGCTGTTCAGACATGAGTCAGTGTATCGTCCGATCTAGCGCCCTGGTCGTAATAAAAACCCCTCACCCCTGCCTTCGGCAGGCCCTCTCCCCTTGGTAGAGGGTCAAACGGCGCTCTTGTCCCGCGCCCCTTGCTAGAGAGGAAGGGAGGCGCTAGCCGCGCAGCAGCTCGTCCGCCGCCACGTCGGTGTCCAGCTCGCCGCGCGCCACGCGGGCGTACAGGTCCGCACCCGCCGCCCGCGCCCGTTGCAGCAGCCGCTCCTGCACCAGTGTGCGGACCTCGAACTCGGCGCGGCGTTCGCGTCGCCCTTGTAAGCCAGTTTCGCCCAGGTGCTCGCGGTGCTGCCGAACCGCTTCGATGATCTGGTCTACGCCTTCGCCTCGGCTCGCCACGGTGCGGCGAATTGGCGCGAACCAGGTGTGCTCGTCGTGCCAGCCCAGCCCCTGCGCGGCCATCAGCTCACGCACGGTGCGCTCGGCGCCGGGCAGGTCGGCCTTGTTCACGGCGATCACGTCGGCAATTTCCATGATGCCCGCCTTGAACGCCTGAATGCCGTCGCCGCCCGCCGGGGTCAGCACCAGCAGGGTGTGGTCGCACACGGCGGCGATATCCACCTCCGACTGCCCCACGCCCACCGTTTCCAGAATCACCCAGTCGAAACCCGCGCCATCCAGCAGCGCCAGCACCGGCAGAGTCTGGGCCGAGAGGCCACCCAATGCGCCACGCGAGGCCAGTGAGCGCACGAACACGCCCTCGTCGGCGTGATGGCGCAGCATGCGGATGCGGTCGCCCAGAATCGCGCCGCCGCTGTAGGGGCTGCTGGGGTCCACCGCCAGCACGGCCACCCGCTCGCCGCGTGCGCGCAGCTCAGCAATCAAGGCGTCGGTCAGGGTGCTTTTGCCGCTGCCGGGGCTGCCGGTCACGCCCAGCACGGTGGCGCGGCCCGCGCGTTCACGGGCGGCGCGCAGCAGCGGACGGGCAGAGGGCAACCCCGCCTCGGCCAGGGTCACGGCGCGGGCCAGGGCACGCCGGTCCCCGGCCCGGTAACGGGCTTCCAGAGTCTGAACGGTCATGTGTGCCCAGCGTACCCCGCCCGGCAAACGGGCGTCAGCCTGCGGCTTGCCCTTAGAGCAGTTCTCCGAATTACGCGTGCATCGGAACAGCACCGCCACCCGCTCCATTCTTCGTTCTGCTCCGTAGTTTGTACTCGCTCTCTACGAGCTGTACCAGTCCGCTCGCCAAAAAGCTGTGCCATCTTTTTGTCAAATGCTCTAAACGTGACCGGCGGACCGTTTGCACCCTGGCCCCGCTATACTTCCCTTTATGGACGACCTGATTCAGGGCCGCCTGGGTGGTGCGGACGGATACGATATCCGCTGCACCATTGACGGCGACAAAATCTCGGGCCGCGCAGGCGGCAAGCTGCATGGCAAAGACATCGAACTCGAAATTACCGACCGGGGCGTGCGCGGCAGCGTGGGCCAGGAAAGCGTCAATATCGAACTGCAAGAAGGCGAGCTGCGCGGCAACGTCGGTTCGCAGAAGCTGGTGCTGCGCGGCGTGGACCGCGTGACCGGCTTCATGGGCGAACCTATCGTCGGCTGGAACATCGTGGCGCAGCAGCAGGGCGAGTCGCTTCAGGGCCAGCTCGGCTCCACGGTGCTGGGCCGCGTGTTCAGCCTCGACCTCGGCAGCGCCCCCGGCTGGGTGGGCACCCTGGTCGCCGTGGTGGCCTTCTACGCCCTCGAACCCCGCGCGAGCATGGGCGCTCAGGCGTCCTGAGCCTCAAAGCCCGCTAACGTCCGCTCTGGCCTTGCGCTGGGGCGGTTTTTTGATCTCTAGAGCATTTGACAGAAAAACACCCACCACCCCTTGCTGCGACGCAGCTCTTCGAGCCCTACCAGGGTAGAGCGTCAAAAAGTAAGGCCTTCCAATGGCAAACGCTCTAGGAGCTATCCAAAAGCACGCGCCCCCACCTGCGAAGGCGGGGGCTGCTCTGTGAGGCTGTACTGGGCGATGAAAGCCTCAGGCGTGCTTACTCTGGCTCAGCCGATAACGCGGCGGGCGCCCATGAAGCGGCTGGCCCAGTAGGGGTTCCCGAAGAGGGGCTCGACCACGGTGCGGCCATAGTACGAGTTCGCATTCGCCATCATACCGTTGCCCAGGTAGACGCCCACGTGGCTCACGCCGCGCCCGGTGGTGTTGAAGAACACCAAGTCGCCGGCTTGCAGGTTGCGGCTGCTCACGGCGTAGCCCGCGCCCCACTGCCCGGCGGCGGTGCGGGGCAGGTTGATGCCCATCTGCTGGAACACGCGCATGGTGTAGCCGCTGCAATCAATGCCGCCCGCGCCGGTTCCGCCGAGCGAGTAGCGGATCCCCAGGTAGCGGCTGGCGGCGGTGTTCACGTACACGCGGCTGCCACCGCTGGCGACTGGAGCCTGCGCCGTCTGCGCGGTATTGGTCTTGGTAAAGCTCGAACCGATTTGCAGGCGCTGGCCCACCTGGATGGTGGTGCTGCGCAGACCGTTCATACGCATCAGGGTGCTGGCATCGGTGCCGTAGGCTCCTGCAATGCGGGAGAGAGTGTCTCCGGCTTTGACGGTGTAGGTGGCGGCTCCGGCGGTGGTGAGGCTCAGGGCGGAGATGGTGGTCAGCAAATGGGCGGCTTTCATCGACCACGAAAGCTTAACCCAAAACTGTTCACTTGCCCTTAATCCTTAAATGAAATGGCGACTTTTATGCGCCTATACGGCGTATATGCGGACTTTTAGACTGCATAACGCGATGAATACGAGGGTTTTCCTCAGTGTTCTCAGAGTCTGACTCATTTCTGTTTTGTCCCCCCCGAGTGACGTGCCCAGGCGCACTTTTCGGTCTTCATGGAAAGTAAGGTTCCACATCTTTCTCAGATTTGGAGGGGCCGATACAGAGTAACTGAAGTTACCTTTCAGCATCACTTCACGTCACAAAAAGCGGGGTAATGGCTTCCCCTCGGAGGGGCGCGGCGCCCGGTTCTATACTCGCCCCGTTGCCGTGCGCTGCCCGCGCACCCGTCCGCAGGAGGGACCATGAAAGAACCGATGACCACCGAGCAACTGCTTCAGGGCCTCAAGCACTACCGCCGCATCGCCCGGCAGGACATGCTGCGCTCGGCAGAAACGCCGCACCCCGACGCCTTTTTGCGGCACGCCGAAGCGCGGCGCGAGATTTACGTACAACTCGCAACCTACGCCGAGCAGCACGCCCCCGAAGACGTGACCACGCACGCGCTGGAGCTGTATCAGGCGCTGCCTTTCGTAACCGGCACCGCCGAACACGAACACCCCGACACCAAGGGGCAGGAAAACGCCCTGGAAAACTTTTTCCTGCTCGTCGGCCTCGACCCCAAAACTCGCCGTGAAGCGCGGTCCAAGCGGCCCAAGCTGGCCCCAGCCCAGCCCTGACCAAAGCCCTTTGTGCCCGCCCCCGCCCGAGACTGAAACGCAGCTTTCAGCCACGGTGCGGGGGCGGGCGCTACTTTGGCCCCATGACCGGCTCCCTTCCCCCGCCGCGCCACCCGTTGCATCAGGCGGCTGACCCGCCGGACCCGGCGGCGCTGCTGGCGCTAGAAGACCGCAACCGGGGCTGCGCGGCCTGTCCGCTGCGGGTGAGTGCCTCGCAAGTGGTGGTGTCTGACGGCGACCCGCGCGCGCCGCTGCTGATCGTGGGCGAGGGTCCCGGCGCCGAAGAAGACCGCGATGGACGGCCCTTCGTGGGGCAGGCGGGGCAACTGCTCGACCGCATTCTGGCGGCAGCCAGCCTTGCCCGCGAGGAGGCGTACCTCACCAACGTGACCAAGTGCCGCGCGCCGAACAACCGCACGCCGCTGCCGCTAGAAACCGCCACCTGCACCGGGCTGTGGCTGGAGCCGCAACTCGCGCTGCTGCGGCCACGGGTGGTGCTGTCGCTCGGCAACACCGCCACACAGTTTCTGCTCGGCACGCCACGCGGCATCACGCGACTGCGCGGGCAATGGTTCACCTATCGCCACCCCGCCTGGCCGCAGCCCGCCCTGCTGATGCCGCTGCTGCACCCCGCTTACCTGCTGCGTAATCCGGTGCGGACCCCCGGCGGCCCCAAGAGCCTGACCTGGCGCGATATCCGCGAAGTGGCCGCCGTCCTGCGCGGCGAGAAGGAAGCCTCCCCGGTTCAGGGCCAATTTCCCGCCGCGCCCGACAGTCTGTTCAGTGAATTGGAATGAAGACCGGCGCTGAAAAGCTGCTCCGTCTCCCCTGACAGCAACTCCAGTAAATCGCCCCAAGGTCAGTTGAAAAAACACTGTTCAGGCCGTACTTTTTCAACTTCGCCCGACACGCCGTCGAGACCTTATATATAAGGTGCGCGATGAGCACAAAAGCCGGGGCATTTCGCTCCAAGTTGGGCGGCGTACCGACGACCCCGCGCCCAGACGGCCCGGTCTGCTCTAGGATGACCCGCGATGCGTTTTCCTCTGTCCCGCACTCCGATCCCCCGCGCGGTCCGCTTGCGCCTGGAATCGGGCCGGGTGGTGGTGCTCAGCGTGCTGCTCGGCGGCGTGGTGGGAGCACTGTGCATTTTGCTGCGGCTGCTGCTCGACCTGCTGCGCCCGGTGGGGGCTTGGCTGAGCAGCTACGCGCCGCCCGGCACCCCCGGCGAGGGCGGGTTGCTGATGGCGTTCGGCCACGTCTCGCCCTTGCTGCTGCTGGTGCTGCCGCTGGCGGGCGCGGCTTATACCTGGCTGGTGCCCGCCGTGCCGGGCGGCGCCTTTGCCCAACTGGTGCGCGGTGCCCATCACTCTCAGCGCGGCGAAGGCTGGCCGGACCCCCGCACCCAGGCCCGCACGCTGCTGGGCACGCTGCTGGCGTATGTCAGCGGGCTGCTGGTGGGACGCGACTCGCTGTTCGTGCTGCTGGGCCAACTCGGCACGCGAGTGCTGGGCAGCCTGACCCGGCTGGATGCGGGCGAACTGCGGATGCTAATGCTCGCCGGGGCCGCCGCCGGGCTGGGTGCTGTACTGCATGCACCGCTGGCCGCCGCCGTGCTGGTGGCGGAAGTGCTGTATCGCCGCTTCGAGTTCGAATTCGAGGTGCTGATGCCCTGCGTGCTGGCGGCAGTAGCGAGCTACGCGGTTTACGGGCTCGCCTTTGGATTCGCGCCGCTGCTGCGTATTCCCTACGGTGGACAACTCCCGCCGCTGACACAGGCTCCCGCGCTCGCGGCGGTGGCGCTGGTCGTCACGGCGGCGGGGTGGCTGCTCCTACACGCCTGTCGCTTGCTGCCCGCGTCGCTCACCGACGGGCGCTGGCGGCCCGTGCTGGGCGCGGTGTTTGGTCTGGCGACGGCAGGGATCGCGCTACTGGCGACGCCGACGGTGCTGGGCGATGGCTCCGGCTGGATGCAGGTGGGCCTGAGCGGCTTCATGGGCGCCGACGCCGGAGCGCAGGGGCTGTGGCGCTGGCTGCTGCTTGCGCTGGGGGCGCGACTCGCCTTCGGGGGAAGCGTGCTGCCGACAGTGGGCATCGGCGGGCTGCTGGGCGTGGGCCTGAGCCAGGTGCTGCACACTGACCCGGCGGTGGCGGGGCTGATCGGCGCCGTCGCCTTCCTGACCGTGACCCTTAACGTGCCGCTCGGCGCCACCTTGCTCGCGGTGGCCTGGGGCGGCGACACCATGCTGCCGCTCGCGCTGCTGGCGGCGGGCCTGGCCCACGCGATCAGCGGCGAACCCGGCATCATCCCCGGACAGCTGCGCTCGCGGGCCGACAGTGCCCTGCCCGCGCCCGCGAGCGGCCTGGCGTTGCCGAACACGGTGCGGGCTCTGCCCCGCCGCCCAGTACAGACTGCTGGCACGCCGTATCTGCCCGACACTGGCATCGACCAGAACGGCAGGCAGCTGTACCGCCGCCCTGTACCGAGCAACTGGCGGGGGGCCAAGCTCAAGCTGCTGGCCCTTCCCCCCGCCGTGGAAGTGGTGGGCGTCCTGCGCGGCGGCGCGGTGCAGTTGCCACGCCCCGAACTCCGGCTGACCGACGGCGACGAGCTGATTTTCCTGGCCCAGCCGGAAGCCTACGCCAGCCTGGAAAACATGCTGCGGCTGCCGGGCGCTTGAAACGCTGAGACGTTTCAGGCGCTCAGGCAGCCGCGCCGAGGCATAAAAAAAGCCCGCCTAGAGCAGGCGGGTGGGTGGTGGAGTCGAGGGGGATCGAACCCCTGACCTCGTCATTGCGAACGACGCGCTCTCCCAGCTGAGCTACGACCCCGAATCAAACGGCCCCAAATCGGGCGAGAGAGACTGTACCACGCGCAGGGTGACGGCGCAAGGGGCAACGGCGGCCCCCTCTCACTGCACGTCGATCACGATCATGCCGTCTTGCAGGTAAGCCCGCTCGGCGCGCTCGGTGCGGTCAGTGCGGCGCATGTTGCTGCTGCCCTCCGGCGCGCGCGCCACGGCGTCGCCAATGCGAATCTGAGCACTGGCGATGGGCCGCGCCCACACGATGGGGTCGGGATGGGTGCCGCCGTACCCGGCATGGACGACCCCACGCAGCGCCCCGGCCACGATCACGTCGCCCGCCGCGATCAGCTCGGCGCCGGGATTGACATCGCCCAGCACGACTACGCTGCCCCGGTACTCGCCGCGAAAGCCCGCCCGCACGCTGTGGGGCACGATCACGGTCTGGGCACTCGTGACCGGCTCAGCCGCCACCGACGCGGGCATGTTGACCGTCAGGCGCGGCGCGCGGACCCGGCCCAGGGTCCCGCCGGCCTCGCGCACGCCTTGCAGAGCCGCTTCGACCGCTTCGGGGTGAGTGTCGCCCTGAATTTCCACCGTGATCTGGGCCGTGAGCATCTGCCGGTAGGTCTGGAGCGAGCGGCGCACGGTTTCGCCGGTATCGCCAGGTTCGAGCAGGAGGTTCAGTCCCCCCAGGGTGCCTCGGAGCTTCATATCCCTCAGTCTAGAGCAGGCGCACGGCCTGAGAGATGCAGGGACAGGTGGGGGGACTCTCCCCTTTCATTGCCCTCTACCCAGGATGCGAACAGGAAGGGTCGTTTTGCAAGGCGGCAACAGGGCACCCCGCTCCAAAAATTCAAGCCATAGAAATTCTAATTCTAAATGCATAGACCCGGAGCAATCGTGTAGACTCGCCCCATGCCTTTTGAGGAGAAAACTCTTGGTGCAGCTTGATTCTGGTGCCGTCGCGGAAGGCCGCATCACTCGCGTCACCGACTTCGGCGCGTTCGTTCAGTTCGAGAACGGCGAAACAGGACTGGTTCACATCTCGCAAATCGCGCACTCGTTCGTGCGCAACATTCACGACCACGTGCGTGAAGGCGAGAATGTCGAGGTCAAGGTGCTGGGGCGCGACGAGCGCGGACGCCTCGACCTGTCCATCAAGGAACTGCTGGAGGAGCCTGAGGAAGTGCCCCGCCCCCGCGCCATTGGCCGGCAGAGCCCGCAGTTCGAAGCCAAGCTGCGCTCGTTCATGCGTGACGCCAAGGAACGCGGCCCCGGCAGCGGTGGCGGCGGCAAAAAGCCCGCAGGCAAGCGCAAGAAGTAAGCAGGCCAACATCCCCACGTCCGTCAACCGGGTGGGGATTTTTCGTGACCCGTGAGGGTCAAAAAAGGGCCGCTTCCACGCAGGAGGCGGCCCCTTTGCTTGACCCTTACTCGCCGTTCTGACGGTAGCCGGTTGCCACCCAGCCGCAGCCGCTGCGCGAGAGGGTTACCACACCGCTGTAGGTGCCGCTCACCGGCTCGCCGTTGGTGCGGTTGGTCGCCCGCAGGGTGATGGTGCCGGTCACGGTGGCGCTGTTGCCGTTGACGTTGGCATTGCCCACCGAGATGTCGTAGCTGACGTTGCTGTAGATGGCGCTGTAGGCCGTTGCCGCCGAGGACAGGGCGCTGCGGGCCGCCGCGTCCGCCGCGCTGCGGGCCGCCGCCGCGTCGGCTTCGGGGCTGACGTTGCACTGCGTCGGGGCGGGAGCGCCGCCACTGCCGCCCGTGCCGCTGCCGCTCGCGTCCACGTTCAGGCCGCCCGTGCCGGGGGCGCTGATGTTGCTCGGGCGGCTCTCGCCACCGCTGATTTCGTTGAGGTTCACGCCGCGCCAGACATAGTTGAGGCCCAGAGCAAAGCGGGGCGCGGTCAGCCCACCGATGATGGTGCTGCGGTGCGACACGCCGCCTTCCAGGTAAGCCTCGACCGGCACCAGCGGAATGCCGTAGCGAACGCCCACGCCGCCATAGATGCTGGGATTGCCGTTCGGCTGCGACACCGCGCCGAGCTGGCCGTAAGCGTTGAGCGTGAGCGACTGGTAAAAGTCCACCGTCAGGCCACCGCCAAACGCCCCGGCGCCAGATTCGCCCTGCACGTTGCTGGTGCAGTACGAGCCCTGGATGTACCCGCCGAAACGGCCTTCCTGTACGCCCGCGCGCACGCCCGCCACTTCACAGCCGAGGGTGGCGCTGGTGTTCAGGCCCAGGCGCACGTCGGCGGCGCTGGCGGTTCCGGCCACCAGGGCCGTGAGCATCGTCCACTGAAGAAGTCTTTTCATCGCTTCAGGTTGTAACACGTCCGCCTCGCCGCTGGCTGATGACAGCTCATACCACTTTGAAAAATAGTTTGGATCATCAAACTCTTTTTCCGAACGGGGTGAGTAAAAGAAAATACGGAGCTGAGCGGCGCGGAAGAGATGGCGGCGCTTTTCCGCCATCTCTGAAGAAGAGTTCAGCTCCGTACCACATACTGCTGTCCCTGGCCTTTATCCACTCCTTTACTGCTGGTCTTGCGGGAAACGGAACGCCTGCAAGGTGACCTCGACCTCGCGGGTTTTGCCGCCCCGGCGCACCGTCAGGCGCAGCGGCTGGCCCTCGCCGGTCGCCAGCACGGCTTCTTGCAGGCTGCCCGCGTCTTCGAGCGGCTGGCCGTTCACCGCTGTAATCAGGTCACCGTCGGTCGAGATGCTGGACGTGCCCTGGGCCGAGGGAAGCGACAGTTTGCCGTTATTGCCGCCGCGCAGGCCCGCTGCCGCCGCCGGGCTGCCGGGGTAGACCTTCTGAAGCAGGGCGCCGCTGCTCGGGAGGCCCGCCGCTTTGAGCTGCTGGGGGGGCAGGCTGCTGAGATCGCTGAACACCACACCCAAGCTGGGCGGCGAAACGACGCCTCCCTTGCCTGCCTGAAGCTGCGGCAGCAGGCGCTTGACGGTGTTGATGGGAATGGCGAAACCCACCCCGGCGCTCTGGCCCGCGCCGCCGGTCAGAATCTGGGTGTTGACCCCGATGACCTGGCCTGCGCTGGAGAGCAGCGGCCCGCCCGAGTTGCCGGGGTTGATGGCCGCGTCGGTCTGGATGACCGGCTGCGACACCTCGCGGCTGCCCACCGGCACCTGCCGTTCGAGGCTGGAAATGATGCCTTCGGACACCGAAAAGTCGAGGTTGAAGGGCGCGCCCATCGCAATCGCCTTGAGGCCCACGTCCAGCTTGTCCGAGTCGCCGAGGGGGAGCGGCTTGATGCTGGCACGCGGCACCCCCTCGGCACGAATCAGCGCGAGGTCGTAGTCGGGAGCGCGGGCAATGACCTTCGCCTTGTAAGTCTGCTTGCCGCCGTGCAGCCGGATGGTGATGTCGCTGGCGCCGTCCACGACGTGGTTGTTCGTCACGATGTCGCCCTGGGCATTGACGAAAAAGCCGCTGCCGGTGCCCGTCGCCGGTGCTCCGCCTCCCTGGTCCTCGGGCAGCGCGAACCCGAACTGGTCTTGCAACTTCTGCCGCATCTGCGCCTCGGCGCTGCCGGTGTCGGCCTCGGTGACCGAGATGTAGACCAGCCCGTCTTGCCGCTCCTTGACCACCTGCACGGTGTTGGCTTCGGACTCGGTGCGCGCGCGGCCCGCGTCGTAGGACGTGGCAGGCGTCCCGGCGCGAGTCTGAACCAGTGTTCCCTGCTCCACCGCAGTCTGGGAAGCCGCGTTCTGGGCGGTGGTCTGCTGCACCGTCGCCGTCGGCTGCGAGTCCAGCGCGCCGCGTTCCTTCGCCTGATAGCCGAGGAGGCCACCGAGGGCCAGCGTGCCGGTGAGGGCCAGAATCGAGAGGTTCCTGTTCATGAGATCAGGGTGGAGCGGGACGGTTACAGGGCGGTTAAAACAGACTCAACTGGGCCGCCGGTCAGACCCGGTTCGTGTGATACAGCCGCTCGTGACCAGCGGCGCAGACCACCCGAAATTCTGCGCCCTTTTTACGGAGGCGGGCAGGGGCGTCGCACTCGTTGCAACTCACTTTGATGGGCGTATTCCCGCCGCATCGCGCGCACTTGATGTAATAGCTGTGCGCGTACTCGATAGAAATGTCCGTTGACTGGCAGTGCCGGCAACGAGGCGGCTCCTGAGATTCGGAAGCTGGCGCTGTAGCGTCGGCCCTCGGCGCTGCTGGTGCGTCTGGGGTGCGCCCTAACGCTGGGTTTCCCACAGCTTCTCGCGTGGTTGGCGAGAGGGGCATGTCAGCAGCGTCAGCTGTCTGAGATTGCGTTGGGGCCGTCGTCGGTACATGACGCGACAACAGAAAATCGCGCACTCGGTGCAATTCCGTGTCCGTGAAATAGAAATTACCCTGCTTACGCGCCTGCTCGACGGTCTCGCGGATACGGTCAGGCACCTGATCGGCTTTGACGACTTCGGGCACGTCCAGCTTGCGGGTAATGCGGCCCCCATCGGAAATTGCCACCAGCACGTCACGGCGCATGCCACTCAGCGTTCGCTGACGCAGGCCCAGGAAGCCCTTTTCCATCAGCTCCGTTTCGTGTTTCTGCATCAGCGCCCCCAGCAGATCAAGCTGCCGCCGCGCCTGAAGCACAGGCGAGGGCATGCCCCGGCCCTGGCGGTTCCACCAGCGGGTCCATTCGCCGTGTTCATTGACCGCGACTTCCCCGGCGACACTCTTGCTTTCCACTACGATCAGCCCGCAGCGGTGAAGAATCAGGTGGTCGAGCTGCGCCGTTTCATCGCGGCGCTGAATCCGCAGGTTGTTGAAGACGAACTTGTACGGGTCGTCCTCGAAGGCCCGCTTGAGGTAATGCGCCAGCTGGGACTCCGCTTCATGGCCCGCCCGCCGCAGTGAATCGGAAAATGTCTGAGGTTCGAGCGCTTTGACAATCATGACGGGCCCAGCTTAAAGCGCTGCTGTTCACAAGGCTCTTATCGCGTCACGCCCTCAGACTTCCGCCGCCCAGATGTCCTGGGGCGTCTCGCGGCGGCGCAGAAGTTGCCAGTCGTGCCCGGTCCACAGCACCTCGGCGGGGCGCGGGCGCGAAAGGTAAGTGCTGCTCATGCTGGCGCCGTAGGCCCCGGCTTCCCCGATAAGGAGCAAGTGCCCGCGCTGCGGCGTCGGCAGCGGCACGCCCCGTGCGATCAGGTCGCCGCTTTCACACGCCGGGCCCGCCACGTCCCAGACCTCGGTCGCCAGCGCGTCCCACATGGGATAAAGCGGATGCGACGCGCCGTAGAGCATGGGCCGCAGGAACTCGGTCATGCCCGCGTCCACCAGGCAGAAGTTGCGCCCGGTGCGCTTGGTGCCGACCACCCGGGTGAGCAGCCAGCCCGCGCTCGCCACCAGATAACGCCCCGGCTCCACCCACAGCTCGGCCCCGAAGACCCGCGCCGCCTCGTGCGCCTCGTAGGCGATGCCTTCCAGGTCAGCGTTCAGGCTCCAGCCGCCGCCCACGTTAAGCACGCTCAGCCCGCCGATATGCGCCCGCAGCTCGGTGACGCGGGCAAACGCCGCCGTGAAGTCCTCGGCCTGCTCGATGGCGCTGCCGATGTGCATGTGCAGCCCCAGCACCTCGTGCCCGGCGTCGCGCAACTCGGCGAGGGTGCCCGGCACCTGCTCCGGGGTCAGGCCGAACTTGCTGCGGGCAGTGCCGGTGGCGAGGTGTTCATGGGTGCTGACGGTCATGGCCGGGTTGACACGCACCAGCACCCGCGAGCCCGGCGGCAGCAGCACAACCTCTTCCTCGCGGTCCACCACGATGGTCGCGCCCAGCCGCGCCGCCGCCGCGTACTCGGCGTCACTCTTGGCGGGGCCGTTGAGAATCATGCGCTCGCCACCTGCGCCCGCCGCTTCGGCCCGCAGCAGTTCGCCCAGGCTGACGCACTCGAAACCCACGCCCGCCGCCGCGTAGCGCCGGAGCAGGTTCAGGTTGGGGTTGGCCTTCATGGCGTAGAAGATGCGCGCGTCCCCGAAGGCCCGCTGCACCCGCCACAGCGCCGCGTCGAGTTCTTCGGCGTCGTAGAGATACAGCGGCGTGCCGAAGCGTTGGGCGGCGTCTTGCAGGGCGTGGCGGGAAAGCGACATGGCTCAGAGTGTAGCGGGGTCTTCAGTCTTGACTCCCGGTCTCACGGTCTCAGGCCCACATTCGCATGCCCGGCACTCTGCTACTCTCCCCAGCGCTATGACGGCTTTTCCTGCGGCCCCCGACCTCGCCCCTCCCTCCCGCGCCGCGCAGGGGGAGCGGGTGCTGTGCGCCATGTCGGGCGGGGTGGACTCGTCGGTGACGGCTTCGTTGCTCAAGGAGCAGGGCTACCAGGTCATCGGCGCGATGATGCGTTTCTGGCCCGACGACAAGCGCACCGACACCTTCGACTCGTGCTGCTCGCCCGACGCCGCTTATGAGGCCCGCCGGGTGGCCGAGCAGGTCGGCGTGCCGTTTTACCTGCTCGACTACCGCGAGCCGTTTCAGCGCCATATCGTCGGCCCCTTTCTGGAGGAGTACGCGCGGGGCCGCACGCCCAACCCCTGCGTGAACTGCAACACCAAGGTCAAGTTCGACGAATTGGTGAAAAAGGCGAAGATGCTCGGCTGCCGCTACGTGGCGACCGGCCACTACGTCAAGCGGGTAGACAACGCCCAGGGCGAAGTCGAGTTTCATCGGGGCGACGACCCACGCAAGGACCAGACCTATTTCCTGTGGGGCACGCCGCGTGACGCGCTGCCGTACATCCTCTTTCCGGTGGGCGAGCTCGAAAAGCCCCAGGTGCGCGAAATCGCCGCCGAGCGCGGCCTGCTGACCGCCCAGAAGCCCGAGAGCCAGAACATCTGCTTCGTGCCGGGCAAGGTGCAGGATTTCGTGGCCGAGCATCTGCCCCAGGCGCAGGGCTACATCCGCGAAATTGCGACGGGCGAAGTGGTGGGCGAGCACCTCGGCACGCAGTTCTATACGCTGGGGCAGAAGAAGGGTCTGGGGCTGTACCAGTCGCACCGGGTGCGGCACGTGGTTCACCTTGACCCGGACAGCAACACCGTCTGGGTGGGCGATTACGACGACTGCCTGTGGACCGGCCTGAAAGCGACGGACGCGAATTACCTGCTCGACCTCGCCGAATTGCCGACTGAACTTGAGGTGCAGGTCCGCTACCGCACCGCGCCGGTGAAGGCCCACGTACTGCACGCTGACGCCGAGGGTTTCGAGCTCGAATTTGCCGAGCCTCAGTTCGCTGTCGCCCCCGGCCAGAGCGCAGTGCTCTACGCCGGGTCGCGCCTCCTCGGCGGCGGGCTGATTGCCGACCACGCGCGGGAGCTGCCAGCGCTGACCTGAGGAGACCGGAACAATAAAAAGACCGGAGCGGCGTGACGGCTCCGGTCTCGGTTTTCCCTCCTTATACGGTTTTAATCCGATTCCCGAACATCCGGAAAGGCGCCGGATGCCCGTCCACTCCTTAAAACCGTATTTTTTCCATCAATGGTTCGTGCAGTTTTGAGCCCAAAAGGAAAGACCCATTGAAAATGGAGCTGTGAAATCACCGCTTCCAATGGGTCTGATGGCCATCCTACAGTACGTTCTCAGCGCGGTCCCGCTGCGCAAGACGCAGCGGAATTTCCTGACCGTGCTGCTCAGCGTTTTTCTCGCTGTTCCTGGACGGCTGAACGCCCTGAATCTCTCCCGGTATGCAGCCTGCTCGGAGAGTACGATTCGTCGTTGGCTGCACCGAAGTGACGATGGGGCCATTCCGTGGGGCGCGTTACACCAGGCGACTGTCAGTACAGCAATCGAGAGTGGGCTGATCAGCCCACTGTGCGTTCTGGCCATCGACGCCTCTTTTCACCGCAAAGCCGGTCAGCACACCGCACACCTCGGCTCGTTCTGGAATGGCTGTGCCGCGCGGACCGAACGCGGAATCGAGCAATCCTGTTGTGCCCTATTGATCGCGTCGTAGATTTGAGTCGATAAGTCGTTGAGGCAGTTCGATATACCGAAGGCGCTGCCACGCGCTGACCAGTCGCCCTTTGAGTTCAACGATCGAACGCGCACAGAAATTCCCCAACGCATTCCGCTTCACGTATGCCCACACCAGCTCAATCGGGTTCAATTCCGGGGCGTACGGCGGTAGAAACACCAGTGAGAGGCGTTCGTGGGTCTCCACGAACGCCTGAGTGGCTTTAGATCGATGAATGCCCGCGTTGTCCAGCACTACCACAAGCTCCCCTTGGATGTGCCGCAGGAGGTGTCGAAAGAACTGAGTGACATCCGTACTCCGAATCGCTCCAGATCTTGTGTTTTGGAAGAATCGTCCGTCCGAGGTTATTGCCCCGATGGTGGAGAGCTTCTCCCAATTCGCCGGAAGCTTGACCAGGGGCGTCACGCCCCTGGTTCCCCAAGTCCGCCTTCGCACGCCTTTCAGCGAGAAGCCGACCTCATCCAGATACACTAGGATTGCGCCCTCAGCGACCTTTTTTTTCCAACTCCGGTGCAACCTGTTCTTTCCAGGATGCGATCCGAAGTTCGTTGCGCTCGGCCGCTCGGCCATCTGGCATCTGGGGCGTAAACCCCAAGCGTCTGAGAATCTTCCGCACGTGGTCGTGGTGGTACCACACGTCAAAGTGCCGCCCAATCAGGTTGGTGACGCGTAGGGTCGTCCAGGTGTCATCAGGGAAGCCATGGTGCAGGGCGCCCTCCCGCAGGAAGGTGCGAAGCTGCTCGTGTTGCGTCGCGCTCAGACGTGCAGAAGCGCCACGGGCAACGGTGGCCTGAAGGCCACCGTTACGCTTCAGGCGGGCTTTCCAGGTGTACACGGTGTGTACCGACACGCCGAAGTGCTGAGCAATCTCTCGGTTTCGATGCGTCCCACGTTCAATCCATTCAAGCGCGGCCAAGCGGCGCTCCTCAAGCTGAGCGCGGGAATACTGGGTCGGCTGCCATCCGGGCATACGGCCAGCTTACCAATTCATACCTACACCGTTATCAATAATTGATGTCCAGCACCGGCAGGCCTTGACGGTCGATGTCCGTCAGACCCTGACCGGGTCTGAGGCTCCAAGTCGTCTGGAACAGGCCGCCGATCAGCTGGATGACGTGCTGCTCGATCTCCGGACTGTTCAACAGCTTGATCTGGCTGCTGTCGTTGCCGACGGGAATTACGCGAAGGAACCCATCGTGGAGACCGTGACGGGTCACGGTCTCCCGTTTATCTCCAGATTGCCTCGCAACGCCAACCTCAACGACCTCTACACCGGTGAGCATCCCAGACGACGGGGGCGAAAGAAGAAGTTCGACGGTAAGGTGGACTTCAGTGACCTGCAGCGCTTCGACCTCGTCTCTGCAAGGCCGACTGAGCGGGTGTGGACGCAGGTGGTCTGGAGCGTGCAGTGGGCGCGGGAAGTGCGCGCAGTCGTCATTCAGCAGATTGGTAAAAAGGGTCAGGTCACCGGCTACGCGGTGCTGTTCAGCACCGCTGTGACCATGCCGGCTCATGAGGTCATGGCGCTGTATCGAAGCCGCTTTGAGATCGAACTGATCTTCCGGGATGCCAAACAGTTCCTGGGGGGCCAGGATGTGCAACTGCGGTCACAGCAGGGCATCGAGGCGCATTGGAACGTGGTGCTGCTGACCCTGAATCTTTGCCGACTGGAGGCCCTGCGAGCGGCAGGTGGCGGGCAGGATCTGGTGTTCAGTCTCGAAGACATGAAACGCAGGGCGTATAACGCCCTGCTGGCCCAGGTCATTTTATCCAATCTGGACCTCTCGGCTCGCTTTGAAGAATGAGCGAATTCGCCGTTCAGTCCGCTGGATTTCGGACTTAAAGCCGCCTAAAACTGCACGAACCATTGTTTATGCGCTCCGCGCAAAATTGCGCCCGGACATGTCCGGTACTCAATTTGAAACCGTATTACAGCGCTGCCCGGGGCCGCCGCCACGCGCTCAGGCTGCCGAGCAGCACCAGCCCCGCCGCCACCGCCACGCCGAGCACGACGGTGGACACCTCAGGCCGGGCGACGTAGACGCCGTAAAAGGCCCACAGCAGCACCGCCGCGAAGGCGTAGTCGCGGAAGCGCCACAGGAAAAACACGCCGATGGCCGCCGCCACCACGAGCAGCAGCGCCGACCACACCGGCCCGGCAATCCCGAGGAAGCTCTGCGTGACCCCCGCACTGACGAGGAACGCCGTGATGTTGGCGATGGTCGCCACGCTGATCCAGGCGAGGTAGAGGCTGACGGGAAGTTGCAGCGTCCAGCGCTCGGCGCCCTGCGGCGGCAGACTGCGCACGCTGAGGTACAGCCGGACCAGCACCGCGAGCAGCGCCAGCATGATCACCACGCTCAGCCCGATGTTGAGGCTCTGGAACGCGAGTAGCCACGCGACATTGAGCAGGTTACCCAGGAGAAACGGCCAGAACAGCCGGTCCAGCCGCGCCCCACGCTGCGCCGGGAGCGCCTGATAGACGGCGAACACGAGCAGCCCCAGGAAAATCGGCCCCCACACCGTGAACGTCAGCCCCGCAGGGGTGAAGGCGTTCGGCAAACGGTCACTCACCTCCGCGTTGGAATTGCCGAACAGCGGCAGGGCGTTGGAGAGGTAATTCACCACCAGCGTGAGCACGGTCGCGGCGAGGAGCGTCACTTGGCGCGCAAGTCCAGTCATGCCTCAGCTTATACGGAGCTGAACTCTTCTTCAGAGATGGCGGAAAAACGCCGCCATCTCTTCCGCGCCGCTCAGCTCCGTATTTTCTTTTACTCACTCCGTTCGGAAAAATAGTTTGATTATCCAAACTATTTTTCAAATTGGTATTAAAGGCCCTCTGCCCGCAGGGGCTGTCCGGAAGATGACACACCCGGCATACAAACATTAGAAAATCAATCGGTTGACTTTTTAAAGCATCTATTCCATCCTGGACCTATGACGCCTCCCCCGCTCTCCCCCACCACGCACCTCGGCCCGGTGACGCTGCTCGCCCGCGATTTGGAGGGACTGACGGCGTTTTACGCAGGGCTGCTGGGACTGAGCACGGCGCCGGACGGCTCAGGCCGCGTGGTGCTGAGCGCTCACGGCACGCCGCTGCTGCGCCTGGAAGCGGCGCCCGACCTGCCCCGCGCGCCGGTGAGCAGGCCGGGGCTCTACCACACCGCCTTCCTGCTCCCCACCCGCGCCGACCTGGGCCGCTGGGTGGCGCACGCGGCGGGACTGGGCAGCGGACTGGGCAGCGGCGACCACCTGGTGAGCGAGGCGTTTTACCTCAGCGACCCGGAAGGCAACGGCATCGAGGTCTACGCCGACCGGCCCCGCGAGGGCTGGACCTGGCGGGACGGGCAGGTGCAGATGGATACGCTGGCGGTAGACGTGCCGGGCGTGCTCGCCGAGGCCGGAATCACGCTGGACGCGCTGCGGACCGGGGAGGCGCCGCCGTATGCGGGCGCTCCTGCCGGCACGGCGCTCGGACACGTGCACCTGAAGGTCGGCCACGCTGCCGAAGCCGCGCAGTTCTACCGCGCCGTCTTAGGACTGGAGGTGGTGTCGCACCTCCCCGGCGCCGCGTTCCTCTCCTGGGGCGGCTACCACCATCACCTCGGCCTCAACGAATGGCACACGCGCGGGCAGGGTCACCCGGAAGCGCCCGCCGCCGGCCTCAGCGGGTTCGAGGTGCGGACCCCCGACCTCGCGCCGCTGCGAGAAGAGGGCGGCTGGGAAGACCTCGGAGACGCGCTGCGCCGGGCTGACCCCTGGGGCAACGTGGTGACGGTGCGCCGGGGCTAGGGCGGGGGGCGAGCCGTCAGCGGCTCTGGATGTGGTACTCGGGGTTGGGAACGAAGCCCAGGGCGCTGCTCACGCGGTTGGTCATGTTGAACATGGCGATGACCTGCACCGCTTCCAGAATCGCCTCGTCGCTCAGGCCGGCGGCGCGCAGGGGTGCCAGGTCCGCTTCGGTCATCTCGGCGGGACGCAGCGTCAGCTTTTCGGCGTAGGCGCACATGGCCTGTTCGCGCTCCGACAATTCGGCCTGACGCCAGTTGACCGCCACGGCGTCGGCTTTCACGGCGTCGCCGGAAAACTCGCGCAGGGCGGCTCCGTGGCTGACCGCACAGTACACGCAGCGGTTGAGCCCGCTGACGACCACGGCGAGCAGTTCGCGCTCGGCATTGCTCAAGCCGCCTTCCTTGTTGACGAGCAGGTTGAAGTAGTTCCACCACGCCAGAAACTGCTCGCCGTTGAGCGCCTGCGCCCGGAACACGTTGGGCACGAAGCCCATGTTGGCCTCGGCCTTGGACCAGAGTTTTTTCACGCCTTCGTGGGCGTTGTCTTCGGTGGGAACGGCCAGGAAAGACAGCCGGGGTTGAGTTGTAGGCATGAGGAGAGGATAACCCAGTGAGTTCACTTTCCTTTTGACAGTCTTCTGTCCCGCAGCCGTTGACACTGCCGCCTGCCCCGGCATCCGCGCTATCTTGCAGCCATGTCCGCTCGCACCCTCCGCCTGATCTGGTGGCCTCGCCTCACCTAGGCGGGTGACGTTGCGTCTTTTCTTCCCGCGCCTGGGTGAACTTCTCCGTTCACTGGGCGCTTTTCATTTGGAGTCTTCATGTCTGATACCCCCCTGAGCCTGCTGCTGATCGACAATTACGACTCTTTTACCTACAACCTGGTGCAGTATTTCGGCGCTCTGGGCTGTGAGCTGACGGTGTGGCGCAACGACGCCTTTACGCTCGACGATGTGCGCCAGCTTGATCCCGACGCCATCGTGGTGTCGCCCGGCCCCTGCACGCCGCTCGAAGCGGGCCTGAGCGTGGACGTGGTGCGCGAACTCGGGCCGCAGTACCCGCTGCTCGGCGTGTGCCTGGGCCACCAAAGCATCGGGCAGGCGTTCGGGGCGCGGGTGGAGCGGGCGCAGCGGCCCGTCCACGGCAAGACGAGCGCGGTGCGGCACGGGAACACCGACCTCTTTGCCGGACTGCCGCAGGACGTGCGCGTGACCCGGTATCACTCACTGGTCGTGCGCGGGCTGCCGCCGGAGCTGGAAGCGACCGCCTGGAGCAGCGACCCCGAGGAAGAGGTCGTCATGGCGCTGCGCCACCGCGAATACCCCATCTACGGCGTGCAATTTCACCCCGAAAGCATCGAAACCCAGGAGGGCCTGCACATGCTGGAGAACTTTTTGCGCCTGGTACGCGAGCGGAGGGCCGCGTGACCGCTCCCACTGCTCAGTCCATGCAGGCCCAGCCCATTCACGCCCGGCTGATGAACGGCGAGGTGCTCAGTCAGGACGACGCGACCGCCTTCATGCGTGAAGTCATGTCGGGGGACATGAGCGGCGTGCGGATGGCGGCGGCGCTCGCGGCCCTGCGGGTGCGCGGCGAAACGCCCGAGGAAATCGCCGGCTTTGCCCAGGCCATGCGCGAGAGCGCCGTCACGGTCAAGGTTCGCCCCCGCGACGTGCTGATGGACGTGGTGGGCACCGGGGGCGACGGGGCGCACACCTTCAACATCTCGACGACCACCGCCTTCGTGCTGGCGGGCGCAGGTGTACCCATCGCCAAGCACGGCAACCGCGCCGCGAGTTCGCGGGCCGGGAGCGCGGACGTGCTCGAAGCCCTGGGGGTCAACCTCGACGCCTCGCCCGAGGTGATTCAGGAAGCCATCGACACGCTCGGAGTGGGCTTCATGTTCGCCCGCAACTACCACCCCGCGCTGCGGCACGCCGCCCCGGTGCGCTCGGACCTCGCCGCCCGTACGGTGTTCAACATCCTGGGGCCGCTGTCCAACCCTGCCGGGGCCACCCACCTCGTCGTGGGCGTATTCCGCGCCGACCTGACGCGCACGCTCGCCGAGGCGCTGCGGCACCTGGGCGCGAAAGGGGCGACTGTGGTCTACGGCGACGGCCTCGACGAATTCACCGTCTGTGGCCCCAACACGGTCTCGGGCCTGCGAGATGGCGAAATTATTGACCGGACGATGCATCCCGAGGAATTTGGTGTAGACCTGCACCCCAAAACGGCGATTGTGGGTGGCAGCCCCGCCGAGAATGCCGAAATCACCCACGCCCTGCTGACCGGCGGCGGCACCCCGGCGCAAAAGGACATCGTGGCGCTCAATGCCGGGGCCGCGCTGCGGACGGCGGGCCGGGTCGGGACTATTCGCGAAGGCGTGGAGCAGGCCCGCGAAGTCATGAAAGGCGGGCAAGGCTGGGAGATGCTGCAAAAGTACGGTGCGTTGACCAAGCGCTAGAGCAAGACGACGAAAAAGGCGCCCCCACCATCGGGAGCGCCCTTTTTTTTATTGCCGGGAATCAGAGACGGCTGCGAATCGCCTGAAGGCTGGCGCTGTCGGCCCAGCTCATGCCCTTGTCCACGTACATGCGGGCGGCAGTGCGGTCACCGCGTTGGAGGGCGATGTAGGCGAGCTTGGCGGCGCTCAGCGAGGCCCACTGCTTCTCGGTGTCGTTGAGGTCGCCGAGGCGGTTCCAGGCGTTGTAGGCGTTGATCCACCACTGGGTCTTGGTGTAGAGCTGCGCGAGGTAGGCGTTGTAGTCACGGTTGCCGGTGTCCTGGGCCGCCGCGAAGTAGCTGTGGTCCACCGCGGCTTTCCACAGGGTGCGGTCGTAGAAGGGCACCGGGTACGCCACGTCGGCCTGCACTGCATATTCCTGGGCGCGGGCGAAGTTGTCGCTGGCCGACAGGGTGGCGGGCGTCATCGCGTCGCCGGTCATCGTGGTCGTGCTGGTCATCGGAGCGGTGGTCGCGGGAGCGGTTTGCGCGGCAGCGAGTCCAGCCAGCGCAAAAGCAGTCAGCATCAGTGTCTTTTTCATAGCGAGTCACATCTTAGGGCGCTAGTTTGAGGCGCGTCCACCAGTTGACCCAAGACCTACTCACTGGGTAAAGGGTGCTTAAAGACACCATTGACGATCCCGTCCTGTCCCCCCACAAGGAGCCGACCTGTCCATGCCTGACCCCGCTGCCCGCCGCTTTTCCCTGCCCCCTTTTCCGCTGGCCGCTCTGGCCCTGAGTGTGGCCCTGCTGGGAGCGCCCGCCTCCCTTGCGCAGACCGCCGCGCCTGCCCCTGCGCCGGCCCAGACGCCCGCTGCCGCCAGCCGCGCCGCCGCGCCCCGCGTGAGCTGGACCAAGCCGCTCAAGGTGTCGTCGCCGGTCAGCATCGGCCCGCGCGGCGAGCTGACCTACGTGGGCAACGACAGCCGAGTGCACCGCACCGATGCGAGCGGCAAGGAGCTGTGGTCCTTCGCCCTCGGGGACATAGGCCGCGCCCAGCCGGTGCTGACGCCCGACGGCGGCGTGATCACGGCGGCGTATGACGACACGGTGTACGCCCTGTCCCCCGCCGGGCAACTGACCTGGAAAGCCAAACTCGACGGCGACGTGTTCGCCAGCCCCGCCCTGCGGCCCGACGGCAGCGTGGTCGTCGCCACGGCGGGCGGCACGGTCTATGCGCTGAGCAGCAGCGGACAGACCCTCTGGAGCTACAAGGTGGGGGCGCCGGTCTTCAGTTCGCCTGCCGTGGCCGCCGACGGCACCATCTACTTTGGGGCACAAAATGGCCGACTGCACGCGCTGAGTCCCGAGGGGCGGCTGACCTGGACCTACGCGGCGCGTTCGTCGGTGTTCAGCTCGCCCGCGCTCGACGCCGAGGGCAATCTCTACTTCGGCTCGGGGGACCGCAGCATCTACAGCCTCTCTCCCGCCGGAACGCTGCGCTGGGTGCAGCCCACCGGCCTGTTCGTGAACGCCAGCCCCATCGTGACCCGCGCCGGGCTGGTGGTGGTCGGCAGCTACGATGGTCAGCTCTACGCCCTGAACACCAATGGACAGGTCGCCTGGACCTACGCCGCCGGGGCCGCCATCGCCGCGCCTGCCGCCGAACTGAGCGACGGCAGCGTGGTGGTCGGTGACCTCAACGGCACCCTGCACGCGGTGACGCCCACCGGGCAGGCGTTGTGGACGCTGCCGGGTGGCGCCAAGATCGACACCGGCGCGGCGGTCAGCGACCAGGGCACCCTCTACTTCGCGGTGGACGGCGGGAACCTCAACGCCGTCGAGAACCTGCGTCCGCTGGCGACCGGCCCCTGGCCCACCTTCCGCGCCTCGCCGCTGGGCTGGGGCCGCAGCGCGACGGCGGCGGAGTTGACCGCTCAGACCCAGGCGCGTCAGGCCGCCGCCGCCGCGAGCACCAGTCAGCAGCCGCGTCTGCCCACGCTGGCACAGGCACCGGCTCCAACGCCTGCACCGGCTCAGACGACGCCCCGGCCACAGCCCACGCCTGCTCAGCCGGCGACGCCTGCGGCTCCGGTGCCACCGGTCGCCAGCCCAGCCCCGGCCACTGCGCGCCTCACCCCCCAGGTCATCGGCGGGGTCATCTACCTGCCGCTTTCGCCCATCGCGGCGGGGCTGGGGTATCAGGTCCAGGCAGGCAGCCCCACCCGCGCCCTGTTGGTGGCTGGGTCGCAGCGGCTGACCGTGCCAGTGCGGGCAGTGGGCGGCCAGAGCCTGATTGCCCTGCGCTTCGTCACTGGGTTGCCGGGCGTCAGTGTTGAGCGGCAGGCTGGGACTCTCACCCTGCGCCGCGAAGGCCTGAGCGCGGCGCTGCCACTCGACCTCGCGCAACTGCTGCCGTGGGCGCCGCAGCCGGAATTCCCGGGCGTCGTGCGCCGCTGAAGACAGAGCAAAAGAAGCGGGCCGCCTGGTGAACCCTGGGCGGCCCGCTTCCTGTTTTATTTGCGTTTGGTCTTGGACTTGGCCGGCTTTGACGGGGCGGGAGGCGTCGCTGGGCTGGCAGAGGTGGTGACCACCGTGACTGCCGGGTCCGCCGCGACCACTTCCACTTCTTCCACCTCGGGGGTCGGTGTGGGAGTCGCGGGGTCAGGAGCAGTCGTAGTTGGGTCGGCGGCGGGCACCGGAACAGGCGTCGTCGGCAAGGGGCGCGTGGCCCGGCGGCGGCTGTGCCCACGCAGCAGCAGGTTCACGAGTTGCCGCACGAAGCTGAAGGCGAGCCCGATGATCATCGGGAGCAGAGCCACGCGGCGGAATTCCTCGCTGCCGAGGAGTTTGATGGGCGTGTCGAGCGAATGCCCCAACTTGTCGGCGCCGAGCACCGCCCCCGCATAGATCAGGCCGGCGAAGGGCAGCACGAGAACCCCACCCGAGTGCTTGACCAGCAGCAGGGCAAACAGCGCGGCGGCTATCAGGGGCGCCACCACGAGCCACTGCTCTGGCGTGGCCCCCGGCGCGAGAAACACCAACGCCCCCAGCGCCAGCCCCAGGTAGCCGAACCAGCCCGCGCACTCGTCGGCGAGGATAGTCAGCAGCACCCAGACGAACAGTTTGTTGGTCCAGACGCCGGGGGTCCACAGAAAGTAAGCCAGCCCGGCCAGCAGCGCCAGCCCGAGCAGAACACGCAGGAACGTCCACAGGGCCTTGCGGTCAGCCTGGGCAGAAGGAGCAGCGGCAACGGTCATGCGCCCTCAGTTTTAGCACGTGCGCGCCAAAGTTCTCTGCTCCCGGCCCACTGACCGGCTTCCAGCGGGGCGAGGCGACACGGCCCAGTGGGATGCCGCTCGCCGTTGATACGTCCTGCGTCCGATTCCTTAAAATCCAGAAAAGCACTGGATTTTAGTCCATCTCCCGCAGGACGTATTCTTTGCTTCTCGCTCTGCTCGGGTTGAATCGCTCAAATTGAGCGCTTCAACCGCAACCGCTATCAGTCGGCCTCGACCAGTTCCGTCTGCTTCTTGGTCCTTTTCTTGGCGGGCGCTTTGGCCTTGGCGGGCTTTTCCGCCTTTTCACCCCTGGCACGCGGCTCGGCGGCCACGATGCCCGGCACCTTGCGCAGGTACTCGCCGGTGTAGCTCGTCGGGTGGGCAGCGACTTCTTCGGGTGTGCCCACCGCCACGACGGTTCCGCCGCGCACGCCGCCTTCCGGCCCCAGGTCGATGAGGTAGTCCGCCGACTTCATCACGTCGAGGTTGTGCTCGATGATGACCAGCGTGTTGCCACCTTCCGCGAGGCGTTGCAGCACGTCCATCAGCTTGCGCACGTCCTCGAAGTGCAGGCCGGTGGTCGGCTCGTCGAGGATGTAGATGGTGCGCCCGGTGGCCCGCTTGCTCAGCTCGGTCGCCAGCTTGATGCGCTGCGCCTCGCCGCCCGAGAGCGTGGTGGAGGGCTGGCCGATTTTCATGTAGCCCAGGCCCACGTCGAGCAGCAGTTGCATCTTGCGCTCGATGGTCGGGATCGCCTCAAAAAACTCGTGGGCGTCCTCCACCGTCAGGTCGAGCACGTCGGCAATCGTCTTGTGGTTGTACTTGACCTCCAGCGTCTCGCGATTGTAGCGCGCCCCGTGGCAGACCTCGCAGGGCACGTAGATGTCGGGCAGGAAGTTCATCTCGATCTTCATCACGCCGTCGCCCTTGCAGTGTTCGCAGCGCCCGCCCTTGACGTTGAAGGAAAAGCGTCCGGCCTGATACCCGCGCCGCCGCGCCTCGGGAGTCCGGGTGAACAAATCACGGATTTCGGTGAACACGCCCGTGTAGGTCGCCGGATTTGAGCGCGGCGTGCGCCCGATGGGCGACTGGTCGATCTCGATGACCTTGTCCAGCTGCTCCATGCCCTCGATGCGGTCGTACAGTCCCGGCGTGGTCTTGGCGCCGTTGAGTTCGCGGGCCAGCGTGGCGTGCAGGATGTCGTGAATCAGGGTGCTTTTGCCGCTGCCCGAGGGGCCAGTCACCACCGTCATGGTGCCGAGCGGAATGGACACGTCCACGTCCTGCAAGTTGTTCTGGCGCGCGCCGAAGACCTTCAGGAACTTGCCGTTGCCGGGGCGGCGCTCGGCGGGCACCTCGATTTTCATCTCGCCGCGCAGGTACTTGCCGGTGAGGCTGTTCTTGTCCTGCTTGACCTGTTCGGGCGTGCCCGAGGCGATGACTTCGCCGCCGTGCACCCCCGCGCCCGGCCCCATGTCGATCAGGTAGTCGGCCTCCAGCATGGTGTCCTCGTCGTGCTCCACCACCAGCAGCGAGTTGCCCAGGTCACGCAGGTTCTTCAGCGTGCCGATGAGTCGCCCGTTGTCCTTGGGGTGCAGGCCGATGGACGGCTCGTCGAGCACGTACAGCACCCCGGTCAGGCCGCTGCCCACCTGGGTCGCCAGCCGGATGCGCTGCGCCTCGCCGCCCGAGAGCGTGTTGGCGGTGCGGTCCAGCGAGAGGTAGTCGAGCCCCACGTCCACCAGAAACTTCAGCCGGGTGCGAATCGCCCGCAGAATCGGGGCCGCCACCGCCGCGCCGAACGTACCCAGGTCGTACTCGTAGTGCAGCGGGCCGTGCGCCTTGGCGGTGCCGCCGGTGTGGCGCTTGAGGAAGGGCTCGATGGCCGCGTGATCGAGTTCGCCTTCCTGCAACTGCTGGAAAAAGGCGTCGGCGTCCAGCACGCTCATGCCGCTCGTCTGCGAGATGTTCAGGCCGCCCACCCGCACCGCCAGAATCTCGGGCTTGTAGCGGGTGCCGCCGCAGGTGGGGCAGGGCCGCAGCTCCATGAGTTCCTCGAGCCTCTCGCGCATGAATTCCGACTCGGTGTCGGCGTAGCGCCGCTCCAGGTTGGTGATCACGCCCTCGAACTCGGTCATGAAGCGCATGGTTTCCTTGCCGCCGCGCCGGTAGACAACCTCAAAAGCCTCGCCGGGGCCGTGCAACACGGCTTTTTGCGCCTTCGCGGGCAGGTCCTTCCAGGGCGTTTTCAGGTCGAAGTCGAGGTGCTCGGCCAGCGCCTTGAGCTTGTCCCAGTAATAAATGCCCGCGTCGGCGCCCTTTTTGGTCCAGGGGATGATGGCGCCCCCGGCGATACTCAGTTTTTCGTCGATGATGCGCTCGGGCGAGAATTCCTGCTTGGCCCCGATGCCCGCGCAGTCGCCGCAGGCGCCGTAGGGCGAGTTGAAGGAAAAGGAGCGCGGCTCGAGTTCTTCCAGCACGCTGCCGTGTTCGGGGCAGGCGAACTTCTCGGAGTACAGCTCCTCGTGCGCGCCGCCGTCCTCACCCGCGTCGGGCAGCAGCACCCGCAGCAGGCCCTCGCCGCGCCGGATGCCGAGTTCCACCGACTCGGCGATGCGGCTGCGGTCGCTCTCACGTAGAGTCAGGCGGTCGATGACGATGTCCACGTCGTGCTTCTCGAACTTTTCCAGCTTGAGCTTTTCGGCTTCTTCCAGTTCGTAGAGCGTGCCGTCCACCCGCACCCGCGCGTAGCCCTCACGTCGCAGGTCAGCGAACAGCTTCTTGTACTCGCCTTTGCGTCCGCGCACCGCCGGGGCGAGCAGGATGGCGCGCTTGTCGGGAAAGCCCGCCAGCAGGCGGTCGGTGACTTCGCTGGGGCTCTGCTTTTCGATTTTGCGTCCGCAGATGGGGCAATACGGCGTACCGACGCGGGCGTAGAGCAGGCGCAGGTAGTCGTGAATCTCGGTGACGGTACCCACCGTGCTGCGCGGGTTGTGGCTGGTCGTCTTCTGGTCGATGGAAATGGCCGGCGAGAGGCCAGTGATGCTGTCCACGTCGGGCTTTTCCATCAGGCCCAGGAACTGCCTCGCGTAGGCACTGAGCGACTCGACGTAGCGGCGCTGGCCCTCGGCGTAGATGGTGTCGAAAGCCAGCGTGGACTTGCCGCTGCCCGACACGCCGGTAATCACCACGAAGCGGTCGCGGGGCAGCTCCACGGTGATGTCCTTGAGGTTGTGTTCCCGGGCGCCGCGCACGATGAGTTTGTCTTGCATGAAGCTCCTTTTGGCTGTCCTGCACGCCTTTTGGCAACAGGGCATGATTACGGCAGGCGCGTAAGGCAGCCTTGGCCCTACGTTCTCAAACGGAATATTCTAACAGGTCGCCCGGCCCTGAATGTGCTGCGTAAAGGCAGGAAAAACCGCCCCGGCGAGGGCGGCGTGGGGTAAATCATTCGATGTTCAACCTCGATCACCCTCAGGCAGCTGCACGCCCCAGCACCGCCTGCACGCCGCGCCGAGTGGCGACATACTCGAGGCCCTGTGCACCCCGGCACGGCTCGATAAGCTGCCGGTCTTCGAGCCAGTGCAGCGCCGCGCGGGGGTAGTCGCGCCAGTCGGGGCGCTGCTGGCGGGCGAGGGCCAGCAGGTAGCGGTGGGCCTGGCGCACGGTCATGCCCGGTGCAGGCTCGCTGGGCCTCAGAGGAGCAGAAGGGGCGACGAAGGTCATGCCATCAGCTTGCGCGGCGGCGACGAGCGCCGGGTGACAGCGCCGGCCCTTTTCCTTAACTGTAGCTTTCCCTGAACTGTGGCTTTCCCTGGCCGGGGCACTGGCCTTTATCCTCCTCCCCATGACCTTTTCCGAACTCGACCCCCGCACGCTCACGGCGCTCGGCACCGCCGGGGCGCTGGAGGCGGCGACCTCGCCCCGCGCCCCGGCGGACGTGCTCAGCGGCCTCTCGGCGCATCCCGACGCCCGCGTCCGGGCTCAGGTGGCGCTCAACCCCAACACCCCCGCCGAGGTGCTGGGCCTGCTCGCCGCTCAGTTTCCGCGTGAGGTGCTGAGCAATCCGGGATTGCCGCTGCTGAGGCTCGCGCGCCCCGGCCTGCTGGGGTCGTTTCCTGCCGAGGGGGTCACGGCGCTGCTCGCGCTGCCCGACGCGCCCGGCTGGGTGGTGGATTCGGCGCTGCGGCACGAGGACTACGGGGTCCGCACGGCGCTCGCGGCCCGGCCGGGGCTCTCCCCCGAGCGGGTCACGGCGCTGGCGGGGGACGCCGGGTGGCAGGTGCGCGAGGCGGTGGCGCAGCGCCCGGACCTGCCCGAGCCCCTGCTGCGCCAGCTCGCGGAGGATGAGGACTACGACGTGCGCAAGGCCACCGCGCTGCGCCCCGACCTGCCCGGCGACCTGCTGCGGACGCTGGTGACCGACCCGCACACCCTGGTGCGGGCGAACGTGGCGCGGCGGCTGGATTTGCCGCTCGACTGCCTGCTCTCGCTGGCGACAGGCGGCGACCCCGACGTGCTGGCGACCCTGGCCCGCCGCACCGACCTGCCCGCCAGTGTGCGCGAGTGGCTCGCGGCCAGTGCGGAGCCGCTGGTGCGCTCGGCGGCGCTGCAAGCCTGGACGGTGCCCGAGTCGTGGCTCGCCCGCGCCGAAACCGACGCCGACCCCGACGTTCGCTCGGCCCTAGCCCGCCGTCCTGATCTGTCGCCAGAAGTGCTGGAACGCCTCGCTCATGACGAATCGGGGACCGTGCGCCGGACACTGCTCGAACGCAACGACCTGCCCGACGGCGCAATTCTTGCCCTCGCACAGGCCCCCGAGCCCGACCTCCGCTTGCAGGTGGCGAGTGCCGAGGAACTGCCCGCCGCCGCCCTCGAAGCCCTGCTGACCGACGAGAGCACCGACGTGCGGACCATCCTCGCCGTGCGGCCCGACCTCGGCCCCGAACGGCTCGCCCGCCTCGCCGCCGACGAGAGCGCCGAGGTGCGCCGGGGGGCGGCCCTGGCGCCGACGCTGCCGCCCGAGTTGCTGCGTCAGCTTTCCGCCGACCCGAACGCGGGGGTGCGCCGAACCCTTCTGACCCGCCGCGAGCTGCCCGCCGAAGTGATTCGCGAGCTCGCCGCCGACCCCGACGAGGGCGTGCGCCTGCTGGTGGCCGGGCGCGCTGGTCTGCCCGCCGACTTGCGCGAGCAACTGGCGGCGGACCCCGATGAAAATGTGCGGCGGGAGGTTGCAGGGTGATGATGAGGGGTTGATGGTTTCACTGCGTTGATGGGTGATGGGGATGGCGTTAGGCAGGCAGGAGAAATTCCTCCCACTTGCCGACCAATCCACCGTTCTGAACGTCCAAGAAGATTTTGGCCGAGGCGTCAGCAGTAGGGAAGGTATACGCCGCTTTGAGGACTTCGCCCGTTTTGGTGCAAGTAAAGGCGGAGTCGAGCGGAGCCGCCTGGACCATTGTGCTGACCAATCGGTATCCGCTGCCGTCCAGCACAATGTTTTGATTGGCGGCGCTGACGGCTTCCAGTGTGCCCGCCTTCCAATGCCTATGGCTGGTCAGTTGAGTCCCCGACCACACGAAAGAAGCGTCCGACCAAGTGACTGTTCCACACCGCGCTACCACCGCTGGGATCAGCGACACCGAGCGGGCGGAAGCGACGAAGCTGGGCGGATTCACCGAAGTGCAGGCAGTCAGACCGAGCAGGGCCGAAGTTATCCAACAAAAAGTCACGCCTAGCCCAACTTCCTCTCCCTTGAATTTTGCAACCTTTTACGCTCCTGGCAGAACTGCCCCTGCTAAACTCTTTCGGTGACTTCTTCCGCCGGCCCCGACCTGCTCCAAGCCCTCAACCCCACCCAGGCGCAGGCTGCCGACCATTTCACTGGCCCCGCGCTCGTGATTGCCGGGGCGGGCAGCGGCAAGACGCGCACGCTGATTTACCGCATCGCGCACCTCATCGGGCATTACGGGGTGCATCCCGGCGAGATTCTGGCGGTGACGTTTACCAACAAGGCCGCCGCCGAGATGCGCGAGCGGGCGGGCCACCTCGTGCCGGGCGCCGGTGACCTATGGATGAGCACCTTCCACTCGGCGGGCGTGCGGATTTTACGGACCTACGGCGAGCACATCGGGCTGAGGCGCGGCTTTGTCATCTACGACGACGACGACCAGCTCGACATCATCAAGGAAGTCATGGGCAGCATTCCCGGCATCGGCGCCGAGACGCAGCCGCGCGTCATTCGCGGCATCATTGACCGCGCCAAGAGCAACCTGTGGACGCCCGACGACCTTGACCGCTCACGCGAGCCCTTTATCAGCGGTTTGCCGCGCGACGCCGCCGCCGAAGCCTACCGCCGTTATGAGGTCCGCAAGAAAGGCCAGAACGCGATTGATTTCGGCGACCTGATTACCGAAACGGTGCGGCTGTTCAAAGAAGTCCCCGGTGTGCTCGACAAGGTGCAGAACAAAGCGAAGTTTATTCACGTGGACGAGTACCAGGATACGAACCGGGCGCAGTATGAATTGACGCGGCTTTTAGCTTCAAGAGACCGCAACCTCTTGGTCGTCGGAGATCCCGATCAGTCGATCTACAAGTTTCGTGGCGCCGACATTCAAAACATTCTCGACTTCCAGAAAGATTATCCCGACGCCAAAGTGTATATGCTTGAGCACAATTATCGTTCGAGCGCCCGTGTACTGGAAGCGGCAAACAAACTCATTGAAAACAACACCGAACGCCTCGACAAGACACTCAAGCCGGTCAAGGAAGCGGGCCAGCCCGTCACCTTCCACCGCGCCACCGACCACCGCGCCGAGGGTGACTACGTGGCCGACTGGCTGACCCGGCTGCACGGCGAGGGGCGGGCCTGGTCGGAGATGGCGATCCTGTACCGCACCAACGCGCAGTCCCGCGTGATTGAAGAGTCGCTGCGGCGGGTGCAGATTCCGGCGCGCATCGTGGGCGGCGTGGGCTTTTACGACCGGCGCGAGATTCGCGACATCCTCGCCTACGCCCGGCTCGCCCTGAACCCGGCGGACGACGTGGCGCTGCGGCGCATCATCGGGCGGCCCCGGCGCGGCATCGGCGACACGGCGCTGCAAAAGCTGATGGAGTGGGCGCGCACCCACCACACGTCGGTGCTGACGGCCTGCGCCAACGCCGCCGAGCAGAACATTCTGGACCGGGGCGCGCACAAGGCCACCGAGTTCGCCGGGCTGATGGAAGCGATGTCGGAGGCCGCCGACAACTACGAGCCCGCCGCGTTCCTGCGCTTTGTGATGGAGACGAGCGGCTACCTCGACCTGCTGCGCCAGGAGGGGCAAGAAGGGCAGGTGCGGCTGGAAAACCTCGAAGAACTCGTGAGCGCCGCCGAGGAATGGTCGCAGGACGAGGCGAACGTGGGCGGTTCGATTGCCGATTTCCTCGACGACGCCGCGCTGCTCTCGAGCGTGGACGACATGCGGACGAAGGCCGAGAACAAGGGCGCCCCCGAGGACGCCGTCACCCTGATGACGCTGCACAACGCCAAGGGGCTCGAATTCCCGGTGGTCTTCATCGTGGGCGTCGAGCAGGGGCTGCTGCCGAGTAAGGGCGCCATTGCCGAGGGGCCGAGCGGCATCGAGGAGGAGCGGCGACTCTTTTACGTGGGCATCACCCGCGCGATGGAGCGGCTGCTGATGACCGCCGCGCAAAACCGGATGCAGTTCGGCAAGACCAACGCCGCCGAAGACAGCGCCTTTCTGGAAGACATCGAGGGCCTGTTCGACACGGTAGACCCCTACGGCCAGCCCATCGAGTACCGCGCCAAGACCTGGAAGCAGTACCGCCCGACCGTGCCCGCCGCGACGACAGCGGTCAAGAACACCAGCCCGCTGACCGCCGAACTCGCCTACCGGGGCGGCGAGCAGGTCAAGCACCCCAAATTCGGCGAGGGGCAGGTGCTCGCGGTAGCGGGCGTGGGCGAGCGGCAGGAAGTGACGGTGCATTTCGCCTCGGCAGGCACGAAAAAGCTGATGGTGAAGTTCGCCAACCTGACGAAGCTGTAGCCCGACGCTGTGGCCCGACTCAGCTCCGGATGACGAGGTGCCGCACCTCCCCTACCGGCACACTCAGCAGGTCACGGACGAGCAGCGGATACACCGGGCGGGCACCCAGTTCGTCCAGCCGTACCCACTCGAAGCCGGTATCCGTGTTGTCGAGGACGCTGAAGGCGCCGTGTGGCAGCTCGGCGGGCACCTCCTCCAGGCGGAAATAAAAGCCGATTTCGTGCTGGCGCTTCTCGGGCGGGCCGAAGAAGTTTTCCACCACCGCCACCAGCCGCAGCGGGCCACAAAGTAGGCCCGTTTCCTCCTCCCACTCGCGCCGGGCGCAGGTGGCGGCATCCTCGTCGGTGCTCAGGGCGCCGCCGGGCAGGAAGAAAAACGGCTCGGGGGCATTGGCTTCGCTCGTCTGCACGAGCAGTTCGCCGTTACGGACACACAGCAGGGCGACCCGGACACTGAATTTCAGGCCCCCGAGCGGCAGGCGGATATCGGTCATGCCCGGCAGTCTGACACCCCATTCCCCCCACACGTCCACCCCAAGAGGGGGCAAAAGTTAAGGCGCGGCTGTCAGAACCCAGTGAAGGACGGACCGGCACAATAGTGACATGGTACCCGTTGAGAGACAGCTAGTCATTACGGCTTTGGGCCTGCCGCAGCGCACTCTCAACGGCAACGACTACCTCATCTGTCAGACGACCGAGGGCGAGGTCGTGCTGTGGCTGGCTCCCGACCCGGCGCCACAGCTGCGGGTGCTCCGCGCGTTGACTTTGCCCCGCCGGGTGCGGCTGCCGTGCCTGCCGGACCGCGAGAACGCCGGGCGCTTCTGGGTGCCCGAGTCGGCCCGGGTGGTGGTCGTGGACAGCGCCGAGTGCGCGGCCCCGGCCCACCACTGCCAGCCTGCCTAACCTGCCCCCCAGCCCCGGCCCCGGCCCGGCGCTACAGTCCAGGCATGTTCAGCGTGACCCGTGAGAAACCGGCCCCGGCGGGCCTTCTTCTTCGTCTGGGGCGTTGAGCGCGAGTTTCCCAGCCGTTCTTCACGTGCCCCCCGCAGCCGAGTAGCTGAGGGGGCGTTTTTCGTCCGAAGGATTGATCTGGGGGAGGTCCATATGGGAATGACGATTGCCGAGAAGATGCTGGCCGCCCACAGCGGGCACGACACCGTGGTGCCGGGCCAACTCATCGAGTGCGCCACCGACTGGGTGCTGTGCCACGAAATCACCACGCCCGCCGCGCTGAGGATGCTCGAGGAGCGCGGCATGGACCGGGTGTTCGACCCGCAGAAGATCGTGGCGGTGCCCGACCACTCGGTGCCTGCCATGAACATCAAGGCCGCCAAGATGTACCAAAAGCTCAAGAGCTGGGTGCAGGAAAAAGGCATCGAGCACTTCTACGACGTGGGGCGCGGCGGCATCGCTCACGTGGTGCTGGAAAACACCGGCCTGATGAAGCCGGGGCAGACGCTGGTTTCCGGCGACTCGCACACCTGCAATGCGGGCGCACTGGGCGCCTTCGCGACCGGCGTGGGCTCGACCGACCTCGCGGGCGCCATCTACGCGGGCAAGGTGTGGTTCAAGGTGCCCGAGACGATGCTCATCCGGGTGACGGGAAAAACCAACCCCGGCGTGACCCCCAAGGACATCGTGCTGGAGGTCATCAAGCAGATCGGGGCCGACGGCGCCAACTACATGGTGATGGAATGGGTGGGCGACTACATCGACCAGCTCGACATGGAAGGCCGCTTCACCCTGACCAACATGGCGATTGAGGCGGGCGGCAAGACCGGCATCGTGGCGGTGGACGACACCACCCGCGCCTACATGCAGCAGCGCGGCGTGTCGCCCGAGCAGTACACCGAGTACCAGTCCGACCCCGACGCCAAGTACAAGGTCGTGGTCGAGATTGACGCCGCGCAGGTCGAACCCACCGTCGCCTACCCCCACATTCCCAGCAACGGCCGGGTGGCGGGCAGCGACCGCATCCGGGTGACGCACGCCTACGTGGGCAGCTGCACGAACGGGCGCATCACGGACCTGCGCGACGTGGCCCGGATTCTGAAGGGCCGCAAGGTGGCGCAGGACGTGCAGATGATTGTCGTGCCGGCGACGCAGGCCATCTGGAAGCAGGCGGCGCAGGAAGGGCTGCTCGAAATCTTCGTGGACGCGGGCGCGAGCGTCAGCTACCCCTCGTGCGGCGCCTGTCTGGGGATGCACTCGGGCGTACTCGGGCCAGACGACATCTGCATTTCGAGTTCCAACCGCAACTTCGTGGGCCGTATGGGCGACCCCTCGGCGCAGATTTACCTCGCCAGCCCCGCCACGGTGGCCGCGAGCGCAGTGGAGGGCTTCATCGCCGACCCGCGCCGCTATGACGCCGAGGGCAACGACCTGAACGCGGCGGACTGAGCGGACATGAACCCCGCAGACTTTCCGCCCAGTTGGCTGCTGACCTATTTCGTCATCGGCTGGGGGCTGGGTCTGCTGGCGGTGCGCGACTGGAAATGGGCGGCGCTGTGCGGCCTGACCACCACGCTGGCTGTGGTCTTTGTCTTGCACGGGCAAACACCACCTGTATTCCGTCTCGGGCCGCTGTGGGGGCTGTCGGCGCTGGGGCTGCTGGCGCTGTGGGGCGTTTCGCGCCTGCCAGTCCTTGCTGCCCGGGTGGGCCTCGCGGCGGTTCTGACGCCACTGGTGACATGGGTGGTGCTCAACGCTGGCTTTCTGCTCTTTATGAACGTCGCCCAAATCTCCTGAAGGCCGCTCTTCTCCGGGAGACGCGGGCACAATGAAAGGTGACATGACACTAGACCCCATGAAGTTGCTTCCTCCCGGCGTGCGACCTTTCGAGGTCACCCTGCACCCCGGCGGACAGCTGGACATTCGCGGCCTGGACGAGGAAGCGCAGGCCATGCAGGTGGCCGAGGCCCTGAAACAGACGCCGCTGGCGGGCGTGCGTGAGGACACGGCGCTCTGGCGGGTGCGCGGGCTGCTCATTCGCGGTCAGGCGCAGTTGTACGAATACGCGGTATCTGAAACGGGCGACGCGGAGGAGGCGAGCTGGGAAACGCGCCCCTTTCCCGACATGCCCGGCGTGCCGGTGCAAGGGGACGGGGCGGCGCCGAGCACCTTCGACGCGCTGCACTACCGTGAGGGCCGCATCGACCTCGAACCCGACGCGCCCGACGACCTGCTCGACGCGGTGGAAGACGCCGTGCGCGAGTACCACGGCACCGAGCAAAACTGGGCCGAGCGCCACGCGGCGGCGGGCGGCCCGGCAAACGAACTGCCCGAAGCGCGGCGGGTGCGGCTGCGGCTGGAGGAGACGGGGCTGGATGGCGCGGCGGGACTGCGGTTCGTTGCCCTGCCCGAGACGGCGGAGTATCTGCACGGCGGCGAGTGGCACCCTTACGCGCCCGCCCCGCAGAACCTCGCCCTCGACGCACCCGAGCAGTCAAACGAGGAAGATGACAGCCCCTTCGACCTCTTTTCCTCGCTGTTCGACCTGCACAGCGTGACCGCCGAGCTGCACGCCGACGGGCGGGTGGAGGTGCAGGGCGAGGATCTCGCGCCGGAGCTGCGCGCGGCGTTGCAGTCTCACCTGGGGGCCGACCTCGGCGCGGGCGACCCGGCGAAGTGGGAGGTGGCCCTGCGCGGGCTGTTCGGCCTGGAAGAAGGCGACGAGGTGCCGAGCGGCCTGCGCGTGGGCCTGCTGCGTCAGATGGTGGAGGCCGACCCCGCACTGGCGGCGCAGGCCATCACCCCGAGCGCCGTGACCTTCGACGGGCAGACCTGGACCGAGCTGGATGATGGGGACGATGGGGACGAGCCCGATGAGGGGGACGACGAATGACGCGCCGCTCTCTGCCACACTGGGGCCATCATGGGTGAAGCCAAACGACGCAAACAACTGGGCCTGATGCCCACCGTCTTTCCTTTTCGCGCCGAATTGGGGCGTGACGGCGAGGTGCGGGTGCTGCAAGGGCCGGAGGACGCCGGGCAACGGGCGCTGATCGAAAAGGCGCTGCGCGACTCGCAGTCGTTCGGGGCCGCCTGGGACGCCGAATACCGCACGGTCAGCGTGCTCGGCAGTCGGGGCGGTGAGCGCTACGCCACCCGCGAGGACGTGGAGCGCATTCCCGTGCCCGCGCTGCGGCAACTCGACGGCGAACTGGCGCTGGGCAGCGCCGGCCAGAGCCAAGGCGCCGTGATTCCGGTGGAGGGCGGCAGCGTCCGGTTGCGCGAGCAGCGGCACTCCTTCGAGGGCGAGAACTGGCAGACCCTGCCCCCGCTGCGCGACCCTCAGGTGCTGATGCGCGCGCTGCAACAGCACCCGGCCTTCGACATCGAGGGCGAGTCGCTGGGGCAGTTTCAGGCCGACCACTGGCTCGAAGGCCGGATCGACGTAACGCCTGACGTGGGCGAGCTCGACGAGAACGGCGAGACACTGGAATTTTTCGAGACGCTGGTCAAGGAGTTCCACGGTCAGACGCCCGAAGAGTGGACGGCCATGCACCGCGAGATGCTGGAAGGGCAGCAGGAGGGCGACCTCACGCCCGAGCGCGAGCAGGCGCTGGCCGCCGCGCTGGGCGAGGTGCCGATGGCGCGGCGCTCGTTCTTCGAGATACGCCGCTCGGCCCCACTGCAAAGCCCGCTGATGGCGACCGCCTATTTCCGCGACCTCGAGTTTTATCTGCTCAGCGGCGCGGCGTACACCCTCGACGGCGACACCTGGCACCCCTACGAGGACCCCGACACCGAAATTGAGGGCGGCGGGCTGGCCCCCGAACTCGCCGAGTTTTTCGACCTCAACATGATGACCGTGACCGTCCACAGTGACGGACGGGTGGAGTGGGACGAGGACGAGGAACTGAGCGAGGACGACATTCGGCAGCTTCAGACCGACCTCGCCGAGTCCACCGGGGCCGGCAACCCGCAGGCGTGGGCGGAGTGGAACCGCACCATGCTTCAGGAAGTGCTGGGGACCGAGCTGACGGTGCCGGACGGCGAGCCCTTGCCCGTGCCCGTCGCCATTCGCCTCGACATTCCCCGCGACGTGCTGGGCGACGACAGCCCGCTCGCGCAGACCTACATGGAGTCCGAGGTGACCTTCGACGGCGAAACCTGGCGCGACCTCTACAGCGAGGAAGTGCCGGAGGAGCTGCTGCCGTTCGCCGCCGGGCAGGAGAGCAACTGACATGACGCTGCCCGGCCTGTTCCTGTGCGCGGCGCTGCTGTACGCGGCGTGGCTCAGGCTGGGCTGGCACCACACGGCGCCCGCTGAGGTTCCGGCGCTGTGGCGCAATGCGGTGTTGATACTGGCCGTATGTTTCTTGCCCGCCACCTACACCTTGCAGGAATACAGGTCGTGGGCCCATCTGACCTTTCCCTTTTCCCTGCTCGTCTGGGCAGCCTTGCTGCTGATATCCCTGACCGCCGGACTCATTCAACTGGCCCGGGGGCGTTTCGGGAGCGGCTGGCCGTTGCTGGGGCTGCCCGCCGGGGCGCTGGGCATGAGCCTGCTGAACGCGCTGCTGGGAGGGCGATGACCCTGTGGTGGCCTCCTTTGCTCTTCGCCGGCACTTACCTGCTCTGGCTGCTGTGGGGTCAGCTCAGGGTGCCCGGCGTGCTGAGCCAAACGCTCTGGACGGCGGGGCCACTTGGCTGCTGGCCGTTACTGCCGCCTATCTCTGGGTCACGGCTTCGCCCGCACCCGACACGAGCTTGGCCGCTCTGTTGCCTCTCTTCCCCTTTCTCTTTCTCGCCACGTTGTCACTCGCGCTGGGCCGCTCGCGCAACCGTGCTCTGGCCTGGGCGTGCTGGGGCGTGACGCCCTGTCTGCCGCTGACCGCCCTTCTTCTCTTTGGCCTTTTTCACTGACCCGCACCCGGAGGTACCCCCATGCCCACTGTTCACGTCTTTGCCCGTGACCACATCAACACCGACGAAATCATTCCCGCCCGCCACCTGACCACCGACGTGGAATCGGAGCTGGCGAAGTACGCGATGGAGGACTACGACAAGGACTTCGTGCGGCGCGTGCAGCCCGGCGACATCATCGTGGCCGGGGCCGACTTCGGCTGCGGGTCGAGCCGTGAGCACGCCGTCTGGGCGCTGCGTGGCGCGGGCGTTTCGGCGGTCATCGCGCCCAACTTTGCCCGCATCTACTACCGCAACTCCATCAACAACGGCTTTCTGGCGCTGGAATGCGAGGGCATCACGGAGCTGTTTCAGGACGGCGAAGAAGCCGAACTCGACCTGAAGGGCGGCACCATTCGCAACCCGCGCACCGGGAAGGAACTGAGCTTCGTGCCGGTGCCGCAATTCGCGCTCGACGTGCAGAAGGCGGGCGGCTGGCTGGAATACATGAAGGCGGGCGAGGACGTGGAAGGCGAGCGGCTCGACAACGCGAGCACCTCGGCGGGTCACGGTCACGCGGGCACGCCGCTCGGCGACGACCCGGCCAAGGAAGACGGCCCCCGCCCCGAACAGGCCAGCGGCCACCAAAAGGAGGAGCACCATGCCTAAAGTCATTACCCTGCCCGGCGACGGCATCGGCCCCGAAGTGACGGCGGCGGCAGTTCAGGTGCTGCGCGAAGTGGCGCCCGACGTGACGGTGGAGGAGCACGCCATCGGCGGCGGCGCCTACGACGCTCACGGCGAACCGTTTCCTACGTCCACCCGCGACGCCCTCAAGGAAGCCGACGCGGTGCTGCTCGGCACGGTGGGCGGTGCCCACGACAGCGCGTGGAACCAGTTGCCCCGGCACCTGCGCCCCGAGTCGGGCCTGCTCGCGCTGCGTAAGGCGCTCGGCTGCTACGCCAACCTGCGCCCAGTGCGCGTGCAGCCGGGGCTCGAACACCTCTCGCCGCTCAAGGCCGAACTGGCGCGCGGCGTGGACATCCTGATCGTGCGGGAGCTGCTGGGCGGGATTTATTTCGACCAGGACCGCAAAATCGAGGGTGACACCGCCTACAACACCATGCGCTACACCACCAGCGAGGTGGAGCGGGTCGCCAAAGTCGCCTTCTGGGCCGCCGAGCAGCGCAAGGGCCGCGTGACCAGCGTGGACAAGGCGAACGTGCTCGAAGTGTCCGAGTTGTGGCGGCGCGACGTGCAGGCGTTGCGTGACCGCGACTACCGCTCGATTCACCTGAACCACGAGTACGTGGACAGCGTGGCGATGCTGATCGTGGCCGACCCCAGCCGCTACGACGTGATTCTGACCGAGAACCTCTTCGGCGACATCCTTTCCGACCTCGCCGCCGTGATTCCTGGCTCGCTGGGCCTGATGCCCTCGGCCAGCCTGGGCGACGGGGCGGGGCTGTTTGAACCGATTCACGGCTCGGCGCCCGACATCGCCGGGCAGGGCGTCGCCAACCCCGCCGCCGCCATCATGAGCGTGGGCATGTTGCTGCGGCACGGGCTGGAGCGCAGCGAGGCCGCCAATCAGGTGGACCGGGCGGTGGCGCTCGCCCTGCGTGAGCAGCCCACCCGCGACCTCGGCGGCAGCGCCGACACGCAGACCTTTACCCGCGCGGTCCTCAAGGCGCTGGGGAGTTCGCCGAGCGTGGGCTGAGGCCCTTTAAGACGGACTGGGAGACGTGGGGCGCTGGCCCACCGTCTCCCTTTTTTAGTCCGGCCTTCAGCGCCGCCCGTTCGCCTGCCGTTCGCTCTCCAGCTCAGCGACCCGCGCCTCCAGCTCGTGCAGGCGCGGGTCTGGCGTTCGGGGACGCCGCAGCCAGCGCACGAGCAAGGCCAGCGCGACCAGGGGCACGGCTATCAGGACCAGAATAAGCAGCAGTTCAGGTAAGCCGAGGGGGGCATAAAAGCTATACGCCGCCCTGAAGCCGAACGTTCCGCCCTACACTGACAGTATGCCCCCCGCCGTCTCGTTTTCCGGTCCCAGACGCATTCCCTACCCCGGCGGCTGCGTGACCGAGCCCGCGCCTTACGCGCTCGACTACCTGCTGAAATGGCCCGCCGACGTGACAGTGAACGGCGAAGTTCATCATGGCAAGCCGGTCTTTCCCTTCGTGCAGGAACTGCTGGCCGACCCCGCCGCGCACGGCCTGACGCCGGCGGAGGCCGGGGCCGCCCGTGACCTGTTTGTGGATCTGGCGGGGCAAGCGCTTGAAGCCGAAGGTGGGAAACGGGAATGGCTGCGGCGGGAGTTCGAGCGCTGAGCAGGAACGCCGTGCTGGACGACCTCACCCTGCTGCCCCC
This sequence comes from Deinococcus radiodurans R1 = ATCC 13939 = DSM 20539, assembly GCF_000008565.1. Taxonomy (GTDB): domain Bacteria; phylum Deinococcota; class Deinococci; order Deinococcales; family Deinococcaceae; genus Deinococcus; species Deinococcus radiodurans. Next base: position 1,814,983 of record NC_001263.1, read on the forward strand.
CGAAACTGGCGAAGCGCTGCACACCCGCACCGAGCGCACCCTGCGGGCAGCGATTGGGCAGGGACGGCTGCCGCAGGGCACCCGGCTGCCGGGGCACCGGGCGCTGGCGGCGGCGCTGGGCGTGTCGCGCAATACGCTGGTAGACGCACTGGCACAGCTCGAAATCGAAGGGTACGTGGAGGTGCGTGGGCGCAGCGGCACGCGGGTCTGTGTGCCGCCCGACGAGGCCGCGCCGCCTTCTCCCCCGCCCCTGCCGCTGAGTGCCTGGGCGCGCCGGGCGCTGGGCGGGCAGGTGGAGGACGCGGGCGGCGAGTATGAGTTCGACCTACGCATTGGGCAGCCGGTGCCGGAGCTCTACCCAGCGCGCGCGTGGGCGCAGGCCCTCGCTCGCCGCGCTGCCGCGCCGCATGAGGGAGAGGGCTGCGCGACCCCCTCGGCCCGCCGCGAAACCCGCCGCGCCCTGGCCGCCTACCTGCGCTCGGAACGCGGGGCGCAGGTGACGCCGGAGATGATTTTGCTCACCGGGGGCACGCAGTCCTCGCTCGATGCCCTGTCGCGCATCCTGCTCGAACCGGGGCGGCTGGCGGTGACCGAGCAGCCGGGGTATCCGGGCGCCCACGCAGCGTTCAGCGCAACCGGGGCGCAGGTGCTCGGCGCGGCGGTGGACGGCGGGGGCCTGCGCCCGGGCGACCTCCCGGCGCGGGCTGACCTGCTTTACCTCACCCCGGCGTGCCAGTACCCCACCACCGTGACCCTGGGCGCGGCGCGGCGGCAGGAGGTCATTCGCTGGGCGCGGCGCAGCGGGGCATTTGTTCTCGAAGACGACTACGCCGCCGACCTGCACTGGCAGGGGCGGCCCCCGAGCGTCTTGCAGGGCCAGGCGCCCGACCGGGTGATTTTGCTCGGCAGCTTTTCCAAGAGCCTGGCCCCCGTGACCCGCAGCGGCTTCGTGGTGGCGCCGCCGGAGGTGACCGAGGTGCTTTCGCGCACCCGGCCCCTCACCGACCGGGTGCCCGGCGTGCTCGACGCCCTGGCGCTCGCCGACGTGCTCGCCTCGGGCGCCTACACCCGGCACCTGCGGCGCGCCCGCGCCCTGCTCGCGCACCGTGGGGGGGCGCTGCTCACGGCGCTGCGGACCGAGCTGCCCCAGTGGGAAGCGTTGCCTGCCCGCGCCGGGCTGCACCTGTACGTGCGCCTGCCCCCCGGCAGCGACGAACAGGCGATCCTGGCCAGCGCCGCGCGGCTGGGGGTGGCCCTGTCCCCGGCGCGGTCAGGGGAGGCAGGAGGCGAACCGGCGGTGCTGCTCGCCTTCGGGCACCTCAGCCCCGAGGCGCTGCGACGGGCGGTGCGGCGGCTGCGGGCGTTGTCCTAGAGCCTTTGACAAAAAGATGGCACAGCTTTTTGGCGAGCGAAGCGAGTACAAAACACGGAGCAGAACGGACTTGCAAAGCTGCGAAGCAGAGAATGAAGCGGGTGGCGGTGCCGCTGCCGACGCACGCGTCATTCGGAGAACTGCTCTAGCGGTCTCTGCTCTCCATTCCTCTGTTCTCACAGAATGCGGCAGGGGTTACCATGTGGGCCAATGCGTATCTTGCTTGTAGCTCTGGCGGCGGCTCTTGCCGCGCTGTATTTCACGCTGGGGCTGCGGCTGGGGTATCTCACCCTGACTGAAACGTACCTGCTGCACGCCTCAGGCACCAACACCTATTCCTTCCGCACCCTGGAAGACCGCCAGTTTGTCGGCGTGACCGGCTCGTGCCGCGTCCGCAGTGGGCGCGCTGCCGTGCGGCTTTACAACCCGCTGGGCAAGCAGGTCGCCGGACAGGTCTGCGAGCAAGGCCCCCGCAACGACTGGAGCCTGAACGTCCTCGGCGGCGGACAGGCCGGCACTTACCGCCTGGTCGTGAACTTCGACCAGTACACCGGCAGCATCAACCTCAAGGAAGCGCGCTCGGGCGGGCAGTAAGCGGGGCAATAAACGGCAAGGACAGGAAGCGGGAAAAGTTGCCACGTTGGCCGGAACAGGGGCCGCCGTCCGCTACACTCCCCCCCATGCCCGAATCGCCTGTCCCGCTTGAATTCACCGCCGACCCTGGCCGCCTCGACGCGGTCGTCTCTCTCCTCAGCGGGGTCAGCCGCTCGCAGGTGGCGGGGTGGATCGAAGCGGGGCTGGTCGAAATAGATGGCCGGGCGGCGAGCAAGGCCAGTCAGAAACTGCGCGGCGGCGAGGCCCTGCGCGTGTCTCCCCCGCCGCTTCCCTCGGCGCAGGTGGAGCCCGAGGACGTGCCGCTCGACGTGATTTTCGAGGACGAGCACCTTATCGCCATCAACAAGCCGCCCGGCATGGTCACCCACCCGGCGCCCGGCGTCATCTCGGGCACGCTGGTTAACGCTTTGCTCGGGCGCATGAGCCTGCCCGAGCAGCAGGATTTCGACGGTCCGGACGGCTACCGCCCCGGCATCGTGCACCGGCTCGACAAGGACACCAGCGGCGTCATCGTGGTCGCCAAGACGGTGGCCGCGCACGCCCGCCTCGCCGCTGCGTTCAAGGACCGCGAGACGAAAAAGACCTACCTGGCGATTGCCGCCGGGGCGTGGAAGGCCGAGCGGCCCGTACAGGTGGACGCCCCCATTGGCCGCCACCAGATTCAGCGCCAGCGCATGACGGTGGGCGGCGCAGGAGCGCGGGAAGCGCAAACGCTTTTCACCCCGCTCGACGCCCACCCCGACGGGCACGGACGCACGCTGGCCCTTGTCCGCGCCCAGCCGCGTACCGGACGCACCCACCAGATTCGCGTCCACCTCGCGCACCTCGGCAGCCCGATTCTGGGCGACGCCGTGTACGGACGGGCGAGCGAAATCATGCCCCGCCACGCGCTGCACGCTCAGTTCCTGGAGGTGCCGCATCCGGTCAGTGGGGACATCCTGCACCTGCAAGCCGCCGTGCCAGAAGACCTGCTGGGCGCGTGGGTGGGGCTCGGCGGAAGGTGGGACCCGGCGTGGGAGCAGGCGCCGCAGTAGAACATTAGACGGAAAGAAAGTGCGTGTTTTTGACCCTCTCCGCTGGTGGAGAGGCCCTTGCGAAGCAAGGGGTGAGGGGGTCTGTTTCCGCCAAGTCCTCCAACAAAACGCCCCGACCTCACGCTCAGGCCGGGGCGAAGGGTCAACGTGCAGCTTATTTCAGCAGCACCGGCTTGGCATCGAGCTTCATCCGCAGCAGGGTGTAGGGCTTGACGCGCTGGTCCTTGCCGAAGTGGTAGCCGCCCTGACGGTTGAGCTGGTCGTTGAGGACGTACAGGTAGCTGCCCTGTATTGCCAGCGTATCGGGCCAGATCAGGCGGGGGTCACGCGCCAGCGTTTGCAGTTCGCCGGTCGGCAGGCGGCGCACCAGGGCGCCCTGCTCGTAGTTGGTGATGTAGATGTTTCCGGCGGTGTCCTCGGCCAGGCCGTCGGCGGCGCCCTTCTCGCCCAGGTCCTTCACCTGCTTTTTCACCTCGGCGTCGCTGAGGCCCTGGTCACGCAGCGCGGCGGTCGGCACGGCGTAGAGCCGGCGCGAGGCGGTGGGCGCGTAGTAGAGCGTGGCGCCGTCGGGGCTGATGGCAAGCGAGTCGGCCCCGAAGCCCAGGTGGGTGGCCGGGCCGCCCTTGGGCCGCTGGAAGAGGGCCTGCCCCTCCACGTAGGGCACGAAGCCAGGCACGGGCTTAACGGTCTCGTCGCCCGTCAGCTTGCGCCACGATTTGCCGCTGGCGAGGTCCACCACGATCAGCCCCGAGCCGCTCTTGGCCCCCGAGTCGGTGATGTATGCCACGCCGCCCGTGCCCTGACGCAGGTCGATGCGCAGGTCGTTGAGGTAAGTATTTTTCAGCGCCACGTCGGCAGGAAAGTGGATGGTCTTGACGACTTCGTTGGTGTGGGTGTCGATGCCCACCAGCTTGACCGCCCGCTGGTCGAGAATCGGTCCCAGGTTCCTGGTGCCGGTGTCGAGCACCCACAGCCGGTCCCGGGCGTCCACCAGCAGCCCCTGCACGCCGATGAAGGTGGTGTCGGGCTTCGATAGGTCACGGGTGTTGATGGCGCGGTTGGGGTAGGGCACTTCCCGCCCGCCCTTGATCTCGGCAATCGAGAAGGGCACGTCGTCTTCCCAGTTGGGGTAGGAGACGAACATGCGGCCCTGCGAGTTGACGGTCACGCCGATGGGCATGTGGCCGTAGAAGCGGTGCACGACTTCGAGCTTGCCCGCCGCCTGCGATACGGGAGCGCTCGGGAGGGCACGCGGCAGCGCGACGGCGGCGGACGACAGCAGCGCGAGGCTGGTCAGGTAGGCGGTCAGCTTGATTTTCATCAGGGGTATAAGACGCCCGCCCCCCGGTCCGGCGGATGTGAGCGGCGGGAGCTTTAAGGAAGCATAAACAGCGGTCTAGACGTGTTTTGCCGGGGTTCTATGGCCTCTGGCGGGCGAGTCATACAGAGCTGAACTCTTCTTCAGAGATGTCGGAAAAGCGCCGCCTGTGCATCCATATCGCGGAATCCGTATTTTTTCCTGCTCGCATCCGCTCTGCTGCGCAGCTTTGCAAGTCGGATTGAATCTGAAACCACCAGATTCAATCGGAATCCGTATCAGCTCCGTATCAGGCGGCGGGGAGCCTCACAGCCCCCCCGCCGCCAGCTCCACCGCCCGCATCAGGGCCGCCGCCTTGTTGCGCGTTTCCTGCTCCTCCAGCTCGGGCACGCTGTCGGCGACCACACCCGCCCCGGCCTGGATGTGGACCTTGCCGTTCGCAATCACCATCGTCCGCAGGGTGAGCGCCATGTCGAGGCTGCCATCGAAAGCGACGTAGCCGAAGCAGCCGCCATACGGCCCCCGGCGCACGGGTTCGAGTTCGTCGATGATTTCCATCGCCCGGATTTTGGGTGCGCCGCTGACCGTGCCCATCGGTAGCACCGAGGCGAGCGCGTGCAGTGGCGTCTGCCCCTCCCGCAGTTCGCCGCGCACGCCCGAGACGATGTGCATGACGTGGCTGTAGCGCTCGATGGAAAAGGCGTTTTCGACCTTGACGGTGCCGTAAGCGCTCACCTTGCCGATGTCGTTGCGCCCGAGGTCCACCAGCATTAAGTGTTCGGCGCGCTCCTTTTCGTCGGCGAGCAGTTCGGCGGCGAGCGCGTCGTCCTCGGCCTCAGTCGCCCCGCGCTTGCGGGTGCCGGCAATCGGACGGGTGACCACGCTCACGCCGTCGCTGCGCAGCAGGCTCTCGGGGCTGCTCGCCACCAGTGTCACCTCGCCCAGCGCCAGATAGCCGAGGTAGGGGCTGGGGTTCACCCGCCGCAGGGCGCGGTAGAGCGCGAAGGGGTGCAGGTCGCCCAGCTCGGCGCTGAAACGCTGCGAGGGCACGAACTGGAAAATGTCGCCCGCGTGGACATACTCCTTGCCCCGGCGCACCGCCTCCATGTACTCCGCCGGCGTGAAGTTGCTGCGGAACTCGGGCGCGGCGGTGGGCGTTTGCCCCGGCACCTCCGGCAGCGGGCCGCGCAGCCGGGTGAGCAGGCGCTCCACCTCGGCGTCGGCCTGCGCCTGCTCCTCCGCAGCCGCCACCACCACCAGCCGGTGCTTGAGGTGGTCGAAAATCACCAGCCCACGCGGCGCCACGAACAGCGCGTCGGGCAGCTTCAGTTCATCGGGGTTGGCGTCGGGCAGCTTTTCGTAGGCGCGGATGATGTCGTAGGCCGCGTACCCCACTGCGCCGCCTACCAGCGCAGGCAATCCGGCGGGCACGTCCAGCGGGCGGGTCGTGACGCGGTAGAGCCGGGCGAGCGGGTCGGCTTCCTCGCCGTCGAAGTCACCGAATTGCCCGCTGCTCTGCACCCGTCCGGCGCAGGCGCGAAACGTGCCCTGCTCGCCCACGCCGATAAACGAGTAGCGCCCCAGCTTTTCGCCCGCTTCCACGCTTTCGAGCAAGAACGACACCGTTTCTCCCTGTGCGGCCTTGAGGTAAGCGGTGACGGGCGTGTCGAGGTCGGCATTGAGTTCATGGACGGCGAGACAGGTCGGGTGGGCAGAGGTCTGGGACATGGGCAGGACTCCTTATGGACTGAGCGGGGCACAACAAAACGCCCCGGGCGCGGAAAGCCGGGGCGTGTGCGGAGATAAGAAAACGCGGCACTCAGACCCAGCGGGAGCGGGGCCACCACGAAGTGCGGCGGGTCAACATGAGGGGAAGGTAGCGCGGGGAAGGGCGGCGGCGGGCGGGGTGTCTAGCAGAGGTCGCTTAGCGCAGCGCCACCCAGCCCAGCGCCAGCAGCAGCGCGGCACCGATGCCCAGCACGCTCAGGGCCTGCACGCGGGTCTTTTTCAGGAACAGCAGCACGCCGATGCCGGTGAGGGCCACCACCGTCAGAAACACGCCGCTGAGGTCAATCACCCATTTCCACGCGCCGGGGGCGTCGCGGCCCTTGTGCAGGTCGTTGAGAACCGCTACCGCGCCCTGTTGCTGGATGTCCACCGTATACTTGCCGGTCTGCGTGTCGATGACTGCGTCGGCGCTGTAGCCGGGGGCCAGAAAGGACACGCTCGCCTCGGTGCCGTCCACCCGGGGGCTGTCGGCGTGCCCGTGCAGGTTTTGCTGCTCACGGAGGGCCTCGGCGGTGGTGAGCCAGTTGACCTCGCCGCCCTTGATCCAGCCGCCCGGCAGCGTGCCCGTCACCTTCTGCTCGACTTCCTGCGTGCCGAACACCCAATCGGGATGGTTGAGGGTCACGCCGCTCAGCGCAAAAAACAGCACCGCAAGCAGGCTGATCATGGAGGTGTAGGTGTGCAGCCAGCGCAGCCACTTGTTCGCCTGCGCCTTAGCATTGGGGGCCTTAGCGTTGGGGCGGCGGGCCGGGGCCACGTCCCGCTCAGGCCTTGCCGAAGCTGACATTCACGGCCTCGATGTCGCCGTCGGCCCCCAGGCTCTTTTTGAAGGCGCTCGTTCCGACGCTCACCTTCTGGCGCACCAGCCCGTAGGGACCATGCTCGCGGCCCGACTCGACGCAGACATAGTAGTCGCCCTGCGGCGCGAGTGCGTTCTTGTCGGTTTTGCCGTCCCAGGCGACCGCGTAGGTGCCGGGGTTACGGGTGGCGCTGCTCACCGTGCTCACGAGCTGGCCGTTGTCGCGGGTCCAGCGGCGCAGACTTTCTTCGAGCCAGCGCGGGTTCAGGCGGCGCTGCTGTACCCACACCGTCAGGGTGCGGACGGTTTTGCCGCTCTCGTCCTCGATCCAGACCGCCACAAAGGGGCGCTTAACTCGCCCACTGGCTTTGGTCGCCACGCTGAACTGAATATCGAGCTGCATGCCGCTGGCCCAGGCTTTGCTGCTGGTCGCGGCCTCCGCCAGCGCGCCGGGCACCACGCGCGAGGCGCCGAGCGCGGCGGCAGCGACGGCGAGCTTGCCGAGAAAGGAACGGCGGGTCTGTTGGACTTCGGGGGCAGTTTCGTTTCTGGTCATAGGTCTTCTCCTTGTGGCCGTGCTGTGGTTCTGAGCAGAAGATGCCCGGAAGACGTTAGGCGGCGGTTAACGCCAGTTCGTGCTCTGGAGCTGCGCGCCGTCCCGCGTGACCAGCAGGGCCGCGCAGCCGGGGGTTTCGTCAGCAAGGCGCAGGCCGTCAGCGGGGGCGAGAACGCTCAGGGCCGTCGCCAGCGCGTCCGCCATGGCGCAATCGGGCGCGGTCACAGTGACGCCGGGCACCGCTTCCACCGGTTGCCCAGTGCGCGGGTCAAGGAGGTGCGAGTGCCACTTCTTCCCCACTCGGTGTCCCCGCCGGGCGCCGCCGCTGGTTGCCAGCGCGCCGTTTTGGACCCACACCGTCGTCAGTGGAGGCGCGTCGTCGCGGGCAGTGAAGGGGTCGGCCACCGCTACACTCAGCCCATCCCCACCGAGTGTTCGTAGGTCGCCCCCAGCGTTCACCAGCACCGCTCGCACGCCCGGCGCGGCGAAGGCGGTTTCGGCCATCCGGTCCACGATAAAGCCCTTGGCGAAGGCGTTGAGCCCCAGCGGGAAGCGGGCGTGAACCGTCGCGCTGCCGTCGCCGTGCCGGGTCCAGAGGGGAGCACGCAGCTCGGCCACCTGCCGGGCGAGGGCTGCCGGGTCGGGCGCCTCGCCCCGCGCCGCTGCCGCCTGCCACAGCGCCCCGAGCGCATCGGCCCCAGGGTGAAAGGCACCGCCCGTGACCTGCTGCCAGTGCTCGGCGCGTTCCAGCACCGCGAGCAGCTCGGGGCTGAGGCGCACGCGCTCGCCTGGACTTGCCAACCAGCGGGAAAACTCGCTGCTGGGATCGAAGCGGTTGAGGACAGCGGTCAGCCGCTCAAGTTCGTCCAGCGCGGCATTCTCAGCGGCCTCGGCCTGGGCGCGGGTGCCCGCCACCACCTGCACCTCGACCTCGGTGCCCAGCAGCCGTTCATAGACGCTGCGCAGGCGATAGGGCGGGCGCAAGCGAGCGAAAAGTCCAGTCATGTGAAGAAGATGGCGCGGAGCGGTTAAAGGGGGATTGGCAGGCCAACAGGGCAAACTCCGCGCCCCCGAAGCCAGGAAACGCGGAGGGGCAGGCGGCTCTTCCCTTCAGAAGGGCGTGCCGTTGTACCCCCATGGCAGCTCAGGCTGCGCCTCGCCGTCCCAGGTGCGGGTGCTCACGTCGTGGCCGCTGGCACCCACGTCGTAGGTGGCCTGGCGGGTGACCACGTTCCAGCCTTTGGCGAGCGTCAGGTCCAGTTCACTTTTCTGCTCCCAGCGCGGGGGCGTAGGGGTGCCGTTCCAGCCGGTCACGACGCACGTCCGCTCTCCTTGCAGGTCCACCGGGCGGTCGGCGTAGACCAGAAACGTGACCCACGCCGTCTTGCCTTCAGACCGGGAGCGGACCAGTGCCGGGCGGGACGGAATGGGCGAAAGGAGGGCGCGCATACTGGCGTCGTTGCTCAGCTGCCAGCCCTCGTAGGTCGCCACCTGCGCCGCCGGGTCCGACACCGACAAATCGGCCTTGCACTTGGTGCTGTCCACCTTTTCCACCGCTCCCAACCACTGCGGAAATATCTCACTGACAGGCCACAGTTGCGGTGGCGTGGCCTGGCCTTCCACGCGCCAATGGCCCGCCGCGTCGACGGTGCCGATTTTCTGCCCCGCCAGGAACAGGTCCGCTGCCCTGGCCGGCGTCCAGCTCTGCACCTGCCCGCTGAGGCTCAGGCGCTCGCCCAGGGCGCCGTCGGCTGTCCCGACACGGTGTTGACCAGGATCAGGTTGACCGGGTTCGTGTTGTCCAGGCTCGGGTTGACCTGGAGTGGGCTTCTCGGGGTTTGGGGGGACCGTCGAGGTGCAGCCCGTAAGCAGGGCCGCCGCGAGCGCCAGCATCAGCTTTTTCATGGACAGAGTGTAATTGACTGAGAGGCCGTTTAAAGCCCCGCTATCGTCACCCCGCGCCCGGTTGAGGGGCGGCCTTGCGCTATACTGGGGGTCAAATCCTCGAACCAGGGGGTGGGTGCTGAAGTTTCCGGCCCACCTTTTTTCGTGGAGGAGGTGGTGAAGACGCTGACCCCAGGGACGGTCCCCGTGGCACGGCGGCAACAATATGAATAACAAAACGAATAACAATTCGGTGCTTTTTGACCTGGCGGACGGCGCGGTGCGCCCGCTCGGCTTCGAGGTGCTGGAAGTCACCCAGCAGCGCGAAGGGCGTGATTTGATCGTGCTGGTGCGCATTGACCGGCTCGACGAGCAACCTGTGACGATGGACGACCTGACCGCCGCGAGCCGCGCCGCCGAGGCCGAATTTGACCGGGTGGACCCGATTGAAGAGGAATACCGGCTGGAATTCGAGTCGCCCGGTGGCAAGCGGCCCCTGCTGCGCGCCCGGCATTTCGAGCGCATGATCGGCCTCAAGGCCAAGGTCCGCAGCCTGCCCGGACGCGGCGAGCACAACTTCACCGCGCCCATCAAGGCCGTCGAGGGCGACACCGTGACCTTCGAGCACGGCGGCGAAGACCTCAGCGTGAACGTGGCTGACATTCAGGCCTCGCTCGCCGAGTTTCCCGACCGGCACCGCTGAGCCGCGCCGTCCCCCTTTTTCAAAGATCAAAAAGCTGTTTTGCAAGGAGTGGTTATGTCCCAGGACGTGAACTTTGCGGAGGCGCTGCGTGAAGTGGCGCAGGCCCGCAACATCAATGAACTGCAACTGATCGAAGCGTTCGAGCAGTCGCTTCAGCAGGCGTATGTGCGCAACGTCGAGCCCGACAAGCGCATCGAAGTGCACCTCGACCCCCAGAGCGGCGTGCTCGAAGTGCTGATCGTGCGCGAAGTGGTCGAAAAGGTCGAAGACGAGCACATGCAGATTTCGCTCGCCGACGCCCTCGAACTCGACCCCGGCGTGGAAATCGGGATGGAGATGGAATTTCCGGTGGACCAGGAGATGTTCAGCCGCATCGCGCTGCAAGCCGCCAAGCAGACCCTGACCCAGAAGATGCGCGAAACTGAGCGCAACGTGGTCTTCAACGAGTACAAGGACCGCGAAGGGCAGGTGCTCAACGCGCAGGTGGTGCGCAGCGACAACAAGGGCAACTGGTTTGTCGAGCTCGGCGCGGGCGAAGCGATTTTGCCCCCCCGCGAGCAGATCCCCGGCGAAAAGCTGACCCCCGGCGGACGCGTCAAGATCTACCTCAAGGAAGTCCGCAAGACCCCTAAGGGGCCGACCATCCTGGCTTCACGCGCGGATGAAAGGCTGCTCGACTACCTGCTCAAGCAGGAAATTCCCGAAGTCGCCAACGGCATCGTGGAAGTCAAGGCGATTGCCCGTGAAGCCGGTCAGCGCTCCAAGGTGGCGGTGTTCTCGCACAACTCCAACGTGGACCCCATCGGCGCGTGCATCGGGCACCGTGGCAACCGCATTCAGGCCGTGACCGGCGAACTCGGGCGCGAGCGGGTGGACGTCATCTTGTGGGACGCCAACACCCGCGAGTTCATCCGCAACGCGCTCTCGCCCGCCAAGGTCGGCCCCATCGAAGTGCAGCAAGACAGCCGCGACGCCACCGTCACCGTGACGCCCGACCAGCTCTCGCTCGCCATCGGCAAGGGCGGCCAGAACGTGCGCCTCGCGGCCAAGCTGACCGGCTTCAAGATCGACCTGCGCGAAACGGCGGCCATCAGCGACCTCGACGCGGCGATGCAGCAGGCGCTGGAAGAAGAGCAGCAGGGCGGCGGCAATGAAAACGCCGCGCAGTCGGCCTTCGACGCGCTGTTCAAGGACTCCAAGTCGGTGGCGACCGCCAGCCCCGACGATGTCAACCCCGAAAGCTGAGCGCCGGCCCGGCGGCCCGAGCATGACCGGGTCTATTCCTGAGCGGCACACGCCCGAGCGCACCTGCGTCGCCTGCCGCCGCAAGCGCCCCCAGGGAGAACTGCTGCGCCTGACCCAGCAGGGCGAAGGCTGGGCAATCCAGCAGCGCCAGCGCACCGGACGTGGGGTGTACGTCTGCGCCGACTCGCCCGCGTGCTGGCAGGAAAAGCCGCTGCGACGGGCCTTTCGCGCCCAGGCCAGTGCGGTCAGCGAACTGCTCAAGACTCAGACGCCGGAACCTCAGCCGTCACCGCCAGAGACCCCACCGCGTCCATGAACACCGCGAGCGCCGCCATGTAGTTCCTGCTTCTTCCCCACTTTTTTTCACTCACCCGGAGGTGAGTCATGTCGAAAGTCCGTATTTATACCCTCGCCAAAGACCTTGGCGTCGACAATCACAAGATGCTCGAAATCCTCGACGGCCTCGGCGTCTCGTACAAGAGCGTGAGCAGCACCATCGACGAGGAAAACGTCGAAATCATCAAGCAGATTCTGGCCGACGAAGCGGCGGAGGGCGGCGACGCGGCCCCGGCAGCGGCTTCTGCTCCTGCTGCGGCCACCGCCGAGCCTGAAGAAGCCGACGAAACCCCGGCGGCAGCGGCCCAGGCCGACGCCGAACCAGCGAGCGACCTGCCCCACCGCGCTCCGGTGGTCACCATCATGGGGCACGTCGACCACGGCAAAACCAGCCTGCTCGACTACATCCGCAAGACCCGCGTGGCGGCCAAGGAAGCCGGCGGCATCACCCAGCACGTCGGGGCGTTCGAGGCCAAGACGAGCAAGGGCAAGATCGTCTTTATCGACACCCCCGGCCACGAAGCCTTCACGACCATCCGCGCGCGCGGGGCGAACGTGGCCGACATCGCCATCATCGTGATTGCCGCCGACGACAGCCTGATGCCGCAGACCCGCGAAGCGATTGCCCACGCACAGGCCGCCAAGGTGCCGATGCTGATCGCCATCAACAAGGTCGACCTGCCGCAGGCCGATCCTGAAAAGGTCAAGACCGACCTCACGCAGCTCAACCTCGTGCCCGAAGAGTACGGCGGTGACGTGATCGTGGTGCCGGTGAGCGCCAAGACCGGCGAAGGCGTCGAAGACCTGCTCGAATACATCTCGCTGACTGCCGAACTCGAAGACCTGCGCGCCGACCCCAAGGGCCAGTTCAGCGGCGTCATCATCGAAGGCCGCGTGGACAAGCAAGCGGGCGTCCTCGCCACCGTGATGGTGCAGGAAGGCACGCTGCACGTCGGGGATTTCCTGGTCGTGGGCGAGAACTACGGCAAGATCAAGGCGATGACCGACAGCAACGGCGGACGCATTAAGGAAGCCGGCCCCAGTACCCCGGTACAGATTCTGGGCTTTTCGGAAGTGCCGAGCAGCGGTGAAACGGTGGTCAGCGCCAAGAACGAGCACGCCGCCCGTGAAATCGTGGCGCAGCGCGCTTCGGATCGCCGCGACGAGGAAGACGCCCGCGAACGCCGCAAGGCGCAGCGCAGCCTCGCCGACCTGCTCGGGCCGCTCGGCGAAGTCCACACCGTCAACCTGATTCTGCGCGCCGACACCCAGGGCAGCCTGGAAGCCATTCAGGGCATCCTGGCACGCAAGGAAACCGAGGATGTCAAGCTCAACGTGATGCTCGCGGGCATCGGCGCGCCGACCGAAGGCGACGTGCTGCTCGCCAGCACCGCCGAAGCGCAAATCCTGTGCTTCAACGTGACCCCCTCGGCGGCGGTGACCAAGGTCGCCGAAACCAAGGAAATCCCGATCAAGGCCTACCGCATCATCTACGAGATGATCGACGAGGTGGACCGCCTGATCAAGGGCAACCTCGATCCCGTGTTCGAGGAGCAGTACCTGGGCCGCGCCGAAGTGCGGATGGTCATTCACCACCCCAAGAGCGGCAACATCGCCGGGTCGTATGTCACCGACGGCATGTTCAAGCGCAACGCCAAGGCCAAAGTGACGCGTGGCAAGGAAGTCGTGTACGAGGGCACCGTGGTCGGCCTCAAGCGCTTCAAGGACGACGTGCGCGAAGTCCAGCAGGGCTACGAGTGCGGTATCAACATCGACTGGAACGACGTGCAGGAAGGCGACATCATCGAAGCCAGCGAAATGGTGGAAGTCGAGCCGCGCTAAACCCGATTTCAGTTCTCCCGGCCCCCTTTCCCCAGTGGAGAGGGGGTTTTTCGTGCCTACGCCGCCGTGCGCCCCTGCCCTGCCGTGGCAGACTGCGCCCATGCCGCCGCTGTTGCCGATCACCCTGCGCGCGGGGCCGTACACGCTGCGGCCTTTTGCCCAGCTCGACGTGCCGAGCATTGTCGCGGCGTCCCACGACCCGCTGATTCCGCTGATCACCACCGTGCCCGCTGCCTGCGACGAGGCGGGGGCGCTGGCCTTCATCGCCCGGCAACACGAGCGCCTGAGCAGCGGTCAGGGCTGGTCGCTGGCGGTGGCTGAGGGGGACGCGCCCGCGCTGGGGCAAATCGGGCTGTGGCCGCAGCGGCACGAAACAGCGTCGCTGGGCTACTGGCTGCTGGCCTCGGCGCGGGGCCAGGGCGCGGCGGCAGCGGCGTTGTCGGCCCTGGCAGGGTTTGGCCTGGGACAGTTCGAGCGGCTGGAACTCTATGTCGAACCCTGGAACGAGGCGTCATGGCGCACGGCGGAACGGGTCGGCTTCCGGCGCGAGGGACTGCTGCGGCAGTACCAGTACGTGGGCAGCGAGCGGAAGGATATGTACGTGTACTCGCTGTTGCCGGGCGAACTGAGCATTGCGTAAAAAGCCGCCGGAGATGTGCTGCCCGGCGGCCTGCTCTCACCCTCAACACTCAGAAGGTAAAGTTGCTGTTCTCGGCGCTGGCCTGGGTGTCCGTGTCGTCATCGCCCTCGTCACCCGTGTCGCCCTGGGCGTGGTCATCGTCGTCATGGTTACCCATGCCGTGTGGTCCACGGTCGCGGCCACCATCCCGGTTCTCGCCGGGGCCGCCGTGCCCGTGCGGGCCGTGACCACCGGGGCCGCCAGGACCGCCGAAAGCGAAAGGATTCTCGCTCAGGCGCCCCTTCATCTCGGCGGCGCGGTCACTGGGCAAGTCGCCCGCCTGCACGCCCTGGTCGATGGTGGCGCTCCCGGCAGCGGTGGCGGCGGCCTTGAGCCTGTCCACGCCGATGCCGAGCTGCGCGGCGAGCTTTTGCAGGAACACGTCGGCGTAGTTGGTGCCGCTGCCCTGCGGAGCCGCCGGGCGCTGGCCGTTCTGGCTCTGGCCTTTCTGGGTCTGGGGGAGGCCCGGCTGGTCGAGGTTCTGGCCCTGCTGACCCTGTTGGTTCGGCTGTTGCTGGGTCTGACCGGGCTGGACTGGCTGCACGCGCTGGGGCTGCGCGGCGAAGGCGAGGCCGATGCTGAGGGGCAACGCGGCCCAGGCGATCAGGGGAAGACGGTTTTTCATGCGGTCACGCTCCTTGAAGTGGAAGCCGGGGACCGTCCCCGACCGTGACCGGAGGATGCCGGGAGGCGGTTAAGGGGGCGCTAAAACGCTTTCCCCGCCCGGGCGGCGGCCTACACTGGCGGCAGATGCGTTCGGCGACCCCCCCAACTACTCCACCCCGCTCACGCTGGGGCTGGGGGCGGCGTGCGTGCTGGCATCGCTGGCCGAGTTCGCGCTGGGCGCGCTGGACTACGGTGACGTGAACCGCTACCTGGGGCTGGGCAACATGTCGCTTGGCGGGCTGCTGCTCGTGTACGGCGTGCTGACGGTCATCCGCTACGCCGAGGCGCAAGACGCCCTGCACGACCCACTGCCGCGCACCCCGATGTACGACACGCCGCACCAGCGCCTCACCCTGCTCGTCGGCGTGGGCCTGAACCTGCTGGGGCTGGCGGTCTGCCTCGCCTGGGCCGCCGCCGGGCAGCGTCCGCTGCTGCACCTGCTGGGGGCCGCGCTGCACCTGTGGACCGCGTGGCTGGCGTGGCGGGGCCGCATTCGGGGTGCGGAGGGGATGTGAACCTCAGGGTAGAGCTGGGCGGCACACAAAGAAAAAGCAGAGGACACTCACCCGGCCCCCTGCTCTCAGTTGTTCTGAATAGCTTAGAGCATTTGACGTAATAAAGACCCCTCACCCCTGCCTTTGGCAGGCCCTCTGCTTCGCAGCTTTACAAGTCTCCTCTTGGTAGAGGGTCAAACAGTGCGAGGCAATTCTTTTGTCAAATGCTAAAAAGCGGTGTGCTCAGCTCTCAGCGGTCGGCTGCACGAACGACGCGCTGTCGTAGTAGGTGCGGAAGGCTTTGACCTGGTTGCCGTCCACGTCGATCAGGCTCACGCCCCGGTAGCTGATGGGCTGGCCGCCCTTGAGTTCACCCTCGGCGGTCCATTCCATCACACCCAGGCCGCTCTGCTCCTGGCTGTGGGTAAATTCGCTGTGGATGCGCTCGAAGTTGCCCAGGTAAGTCTGCCAGAAGTCGCGGGCGCCGTCCGTGCCCTGCCAGGTCCGGTCGGTCAGGTTGCGCAGCGTCGCGTCGGGCGCGTGGAGGGCCACCAGCGCGTCCACGTTGCCGGTGCTTTCGGCCTGTTGCAGGGCCTGCATAAACTGTTCGGTGGTCGTCATACGGCCTACTGCACCACAGCCGCCCGCCCCCAGA
Source organism: Deinococcus radiodurans R1 = ATCC 13939 = DSM 20539 (assembly GCF_000008565.1). Taxonomy (GTDB): domain Bacteria; phylum Deinococcota; class Deinococci; order Deinococcales; family Deinococcaceae; genus Deinococcus; species Deinococcus radiodurans. The sequence continues at coordinate 1,830,969 of NC_001263.1, forward strand.
GCGTATGCACGGCTACCCTCTCAGCGGCGAGTGAAGTCTGACTAAAGCCTCGCCCAGCGCCGCGTGCCCGCCGCCGCGCAGCGTGAACCCCGCTGAAGTTCCCCCTCACCCTTCCCCACCCGCGCCCTGCCACGCTCGGCGCATGACCCAAGCCAAGACCTACAAAGTCAGCCGCGATGAAACCCAGCACGGCAAAGACAGCGAACACCACCTGATTGCCGGCTACAACAGCTCCATGCGCCTGTGGCACAACGAGGAGCCGAGCGACACCGCCGACAAAACCCCCCGCAGCCACGAGTACGAAACGCTGGGCTATGTCATCTCCGGGCAGGTGGAGCTGACGGTGGACGGTCAGACCCTCACCCTGAGCGCGGGCGACAGCTACCGCGTGCCCAAAGGCGCCGAGCACGTCTTCCGCGTGACCGAAACCCTGACCGCCGTGGAAGTCACCACGCCCGCCACCAACAAGTAAGCCTTCATTTCTCTGCCCCGGTACCTGCGAGTGCCGGGGGTTTTTACGTCACTTCGCGTTTTTCCGCAGGGCCGTGTCAAAGGGGGCGAGGTCGGCGGGGGCCGTGCGCGCATACCCTGCCGGGAGTTCCACCGCCGCCGCGCCGAGGTCTACGGCTTTTTGCAGCGTGCCCTTCAGGTCGCCGACTTTTGCCAGCGTCGCCGTCTGGAACATCAGCGGGGCGCTGAGGGCTTTCATGCGGGCGTACATCTGCGGGTAGTCCCCGCCCTGCTCGGCCACCCGCAGCGAGTTGTTCGCCAGTACGCACTGCGGCCCCAGGCGGGCGCGGCACTCGTCCATCAGGCGCAGGGTGAAGGCGAGGTCAGGCGTCACCTTGCCCGCGCTGCTCACGCGCTGGTAGGGGTTGAACGACAGGCTCACCCGCGTCCCCTTCCAGGCCCGCGCCGCGTCTATCTGGGCGACCTGACACGCTTCGTCCAGTTTGTCAGTGTAGCCCGCCGCCAGCAGGTCACGAATCCAGGCGCGGTCGGACCCCTGGCGAATCAGCGGCTCGGCGTACACGCTGGTGCAGCCCGCCGTGACCACCTCGCGCAATTCCGGTACGGCGTCATATTTGGCCGCCAACTGCGCGTGCAACTTGGCATAGGCCGCCATGAAGTCGGGCGTCCAGAAGCGCGGCACCGTGCCCGCCGCGCCGCTCTGGGGCGAGGTCACGGCCAGCGGGGGGCCAAAGCGCGCCTTGACCCAATCCGGCGACTCGATGCCCGCCACCACCCGCAGCTTCAGAAACAGGGGGTGCGACGGGTGCGCCCGGTTCCAGGCCCGCGCCGCCGCAATCGCCTGGTCCAGCTCGTTATTCGGTGCAATTTGCCCCGGCTGCGGCTCCAGCTCGGCCCAGGGCACGTTGACCACCCAGCCGCCCATGACTGCTGCGTACGCTGGGTCGGGCATCTTCTGGCGGTCGAGCAGGCCGGAAAGCTGAGGCTTGAGCGCCGCTGCCGGTGCGCTGAGACCGAGCAGGGCCAGCGCCGCGAGAAAAGGCTTCATGGAGACAGAAGAGCGTAGAGACGTGAGATTTACCGATCTACCCGCCCCCGCGCTAGCATGGCGCTATGGACATGCAGGCCCTACGGGGGCACCGACAGGCGATAGACGCCCTGGCCCGGCGTCATGGGGTGGCCGACCTGCGGGTGTTCGGCAGCACGGTCCGGGGCACCGCGAGCCCGCAGAGCGACCTTGACCTGCTGGTGCGGCTGGAAACGGGCCGCAGCCTGCTAGACCGCGCCGCCTTCCGCGCCGACCTGCAAGACCTGCTGGGCCTGCCGGTGGATGTGGTGAACCCCGCCACGCTGCACCCCCTTATCCGGGACCGCATTCAGCGCGAGGCGCAACCGCTTTGAACGCCGGCAAGAATCCCGCCCTGTACCTCGCGCAAATGCTGGACAGCGCCGAGGTCATAGCGGAGTACCTCGGCGGCGACGTACAGAATTACCGGGACAGCCGCCTGATTCGGGACGCCGTTCACCGCAATCTGGAAATCATCGGTGAAGCCGCCAAGCGTTGCCCGGAAGCCACCCGCGCCCAATACCCCGATATTCCCTGGCGCGGCATGGCAGGCCTGCGCGACGTGCTGATTCACGACTATGACGGCACAGACCCCGAAGAAGTGGTGCCGGTGTTGACCGAGCATTTGCCCCGGCTGCGCGAACAGTTGACAGTGGCCCTGAAACGGGAAGCCTTCCTCGCCGTGCTGGACAAAGTGCCCGACGCCCCGCCCCTCCCCGGCGACGAACTCCCGTAACCCCGCCCACGCCAAGCCCCCGCCACCCCCAGAAGGGAGCCGAAGCGGGGGCTTGGGCTTGGCGTTTACAGTACACTCGACCAAATGACAGCAATTGTTGAACCCACTTGGGAAGAAAGGCGTACGCCGGAAGCTGCTCATGAGGATGATGCGCGCAGTCAATACCGTAAAGACTATTCAAGAATCATACACAGTGCAGCTTTGAGGAGATTACAAACTAAGACACAAGTGTTAGGTCTAGGAGACAGCGATTTTTATAGAACCCGCCTGACGCATTCTCTTGAAGTTGCTCAAATAGGTGTAGGTATCTTATTAGAAATTCAAAGAAGGTTCGCGGGCTCAAACATTGAAAAGTATTTACCAGACGAGAGACTTCTAGAAGCTATATGTCTCTCTCATGACTACGGTCATCCTCCTTTCGGCCACGGAGGAGAACGTGCACTAAACTTTGCCATGCGTGAGTATGGAGGATTTGAAGGCAACGCTCAGACGTTTAGGATACTTTCCAAACTAGAAAAATACTCACAGAATTCTGGATTGAATCCAACACGTCGAACGCTACTAGGAGTTCTAAAGTATCCTACTACCTATTCCAATTCCATGACAAACGACTTTAGGAGAGGTACAGATATTGATAAGTATCCTGATGCCGAACTTAAACCACCAAAATGTATATATGATTGCGATCTAGACGTCTTAGACTGGGTGCTCAAAATTTTTTGCTCAGAGGATGTCACAGAATTTAAGAAGTTAGATTATAAGTGTAAACCCTTACATAAATCCTTGGATTGTAGCCTTATGGAGACCGCAGATGATATAGCATATACAGTACATGATTTGGAAGACTGTATAAAACTTAAGCTTATCAATCGCGAGATGTGGGATGCGTATATAAAGTCCGCAGATTATTCAGAGGCTACACGACTTGAGATAGAAAAATGGAATCAAAGAATATTCTCTAAAGAGGGCAATTTAGTTAAACAGGGCATAAGCAATATGGTCTACTTTTTTATACATTCGGTTATTCAATATGAGCACGAAGAACTTAGCCATCCTATTCTTAAGTACGGGTTCAAGTTAGGGGAAGAGGCAGCACGCCTTAGAAGCGCCATTCAAAAAATCATAACTAATGAAGTGATCAAGACCCATCGCGTTAGGGTTCTTGAGAGCAAAGGTCAGAGAATGATTTTTTCTATATTTGGAGAACTTGTTAGAGATCCTGAATCCTTTTTACCCAGGGAAACACTTGATAAGTACAACAAAGCCACCGGAAACCTTAGAATGCGAGTTATATGTGATTATGTTTCGGGCATGACAGACGAGTATGCTACTAAGACTTACCAGAGGTTTTTTACACCCAAATTTGGATCTGTATTTGATGTTTAAAAGAGGCAGCCCCCACCCCCGGAGGCTGCCCCTTTCCTTATTTCCTTATCTCAAGCGCCGATGTAATCCTCAATCGGCGGGCAGGAGCACACAAAGTTTCTATCGCCGTACACGTTGTCCACGCGGTTCACGGCGGGCCAGTACTTCCACGCCTTCTGCGCGGCACTGGGGAAGGCGCCCGTTTCGCGGCTGTAGGCGCGGGTCCACTCGCTGTCCATCAGGTCTTTCAGCGTGTGCGGCGCGTGCTTCAGCGGGCTGTCGGCGGCGCTGATGGTGCCGTCCTGCACGTCCTGAATCTCGCGGCGGATGTTCAGCATGGCGTCCACAAAACGGTCGAGTTCGGCTTTCGGCTCGGACTCGGTGGGCTCGATCATCAGGGTGCCGGGCACCGGGAAGGACATGGTGGGCGCGTGGAAGCCGTAGTCCATCAGGCGCTTGGCGATGTCTTCCTCGCTGACGCCGCTCTCCTGCTTGAGCGGGCGAATGTCGAGGATGCACTCGTGCGCGACCCGGCCCCCCTTGCCGCTGTAGAGCACCGGGAAGGCGCCGGAGAGCCGCTTGGCAATGTAGTTGGCATTCAGCAGCGCGACCTGGGTGCTCTGGCGCAGGCCAGCGGCGCCCAGCAGCTTGATGTAGAGGTACGAGATGGGCAGGATGCTGGCGCTGCCATACGGTGCGGCGCTCACGGCTCCGGTGTGGCTGTCGCTGGTGGGCGCAACGGCGTGGTTGGGCAGGAAGGGCGCGAGGTGGGCCTTCACGCCAATCGGCCCCATGCCCGGCCCGCCGCCGCCGTGCGGAATGGCGAAGGTCTTGTGGAGGTTGAGGTGGCTCACGTCGCCGCCGATCAGCCCCGGCTTGGCGACCCCGACCATCGCGTTCATGTTGGCGCCGTCGAGGTACACCTGCCCGCCATGCTGGTGAATCAGGTCGCACACGTCCCGCACGTTCTCCTCGTACACCCCGTGCGTGGAGGGGTAGGTAATCATCAGCGCGGCGAGGTGGTCGCTGTGCGCCTCGGCCTGCGCCTTGAGGTCGTCGAAGTCGATGTTGCCCTGTTCGTCGGTCTTGACCACCACGACCTGCATCCCCATCATGGCGGCGCTGGCGGGGTTGGTGCCGTGCGCGGAGGCGGGAATCAGGCAGATGTTGCGGTGGGCCTCGCCGCGAGCCTCGTGGTACTTGCGGATGACCAGCAGGCCCGCGTACTCGCCCTGTGCCCCGGAGTTGGGCTGCATGGACACGGCGTCGTAGCCGGTGATGTCGGCCAGCCAGCGCTCCAACTCGGCTAGCATCTCAGCGTAGCCCTGCGTCTGCGACTCGGGCGCGAAGGGGTGAAGGCCGCCGAACTCGGGCCACGTCACCGGAATCATCTCGGTGGTGGCGTTGAGCTTCATGGTGCAGCTGCCCAGCGGAATCATGCCGTGCGTAAGGCTGTAGTCCTTGTTTTCGAGCTGTTTGAGGTAACGCAACATGCCGTGCTCGGAGTGGTGCGTGTTGAAGACCGGGTGGGTCAGGAAGTCCGACTGGCGCTTGAGCGGGGCGGGGATGCCGTCAACGGCTTCGGCATCTAGCTTCTGCACGTCCACTCCCTTGCCCGTCACCACTTCGATGATGTCCGCGAGGTCCTGCGGGGTGACGGTTTCGTCCAGGCTGATCCCCACCTTGCCGCCGTCAAGGCGGAAGTTGATGCCCTTCGCCTCGGCGCGGGCCCCCAGGTCGTCCTGCCCCTCAAAGGTCAGGGTGTCGAAGAAAGTTTCGTTGGCCTTGATGCCGGCGTCTTGCAGTGCCTTCGCCAGAATGCCGGTCAGCCTATGCACGCGCTCGGCAATGGTCTTAATCCCTTCCGGCCCGTGCCACACGGCGTAGGCGGCGGCCATGTTCGCCAGCAGCGCCTGCGCGGTGCAGATGTTGGAGGTGGCCTTCTCGCGGCGGATGTGCTGCTCGCGGGTCTGCATCGCCATTCGCAGGGCGGTGTTGCCGCGCACGTCCTTGCTCACGCCGATCACGCGGCCCGGCATGGAACGCTCGAAGCCCTTCTGACAGGCCAGGAATGCCGCGTGCGGCCCGCCGAAGCCCATCGGCACGCCGAAGCGCTGAGCGCTGCCCACCACGATGTCGGCGCCTTGCTCACCGGGAGGGGTCAGCAGGGCGCAGGCCAGCAGGTCGGTGGCGACAATCAGGGCGGCGCCCTGGGTGTGGGCCTTCTCGGCAATCGGCGCGAGGTTCAGCACTTCGCCGTGGGTGCCGGGATACTGCACCAGCGCCCCGAAAGCTCCCTCGGGGATGGCGTCCGCGCTTCCCGTCTGCACCTCGAACCCGAAGTACTCGGCGCGGGTCTTCACCACATCCATCGTCTGCGGATGCACGTTGTCGGCCACGAAAAAGACGTTGCTGCCCTTGTTCTTGCTCTGGCGCTTGGCCAGAGTCATCGCTTCGGCGGCGGCGGTGGCCTCGTCCAGCAGCGAGGCGTTGCTGACTGGCATACCCGTCATGTCCTGGACGGTCTGCTGAAAGTTGAGCAGCATTTCCAGCCGCCCCTGCGAAATCTCGGCCTGATAGGGCGTGTAGGCGGTGTACCAGCCGGGATTTTCCAGCATGTTGCGCAGAATGACCGGCGGAACGTCCGTGCCGGCGTACCCCATGCCGATGTAGGAGCGGAACACCTTGTTCTTCTGCGCCACGGCCTTCAGCTCGGCCAGTGCCTGCGCCTCGGTCATGCCGGGGCCGGTGTGCAGTTCGCCGTCGAATTGAATGGCGGCGGGCAGCGTGGTCTGGGTCAGCTCGTCCAGGCTGGAGACGCCCAGCACGCCCAGCATCTCGGCCTGCTCAGCCTCGCTGGGGCCGATGTGCCGGCGGGTGAAGTCGTTGGTCTGGAGGAGATCAGAGAGGGATTTGGTCATTTGGGGTAGCTCCTAGTCAAATTGGCAGGAAAGGGCTTTTATCCTTTGAAAAGTGCTTTCTGCACAGCTTCAATCCAATCTGCCGATACGGCAGGGTCAAACGGCTCACCTTGAGTGTCAAGCTGCAAATCACCAAGCAAACTGCCCACATCTTCAGATTGAGTTCGCTCGTAATATGCTTCCAGAAAAGCAAACATGGCGCGGTATGCATCCTGCACTGAGAGCAATTCAGACATAGCGCATTTCAATCCCGAAAGCAGTTGAGCCATAAGCCCTGGCCCGAGCAGGCACAAAGCTCATGGCTCATAGCAGGGCTTACTCAGTTCGCCTGCGCCTCATACGCCGCCGCGTCCAGCAGGTCGCCTTCCTCGGTCACGTCGAGCTTGAACAGCCAGCCGCCTTCGTAGGGGCTTTCGTTGACCTTTTCGGGGCTGCCGCTCAGTTCGTCGTTGACGGCGGTAATCGTGCCGCTGGCCGGGGCGTAGATGTCGCTGGCGGTCTTGACCGATTCCACGACGGCGACGGCTTCGCCGGCCTTCACTTCGCGGCCCACTTCGGGCAGTTCGACGTACACCACGTCGCCGAGCTGCTCCTGCGCGTGGTCGGAGATGCCCACGGTGCCGTCTTGGGTGAGCCATTCGTGGGAGGCGGCGTATTTGCGGTCGGTGGGGGTGGTGGTCATGTCAGCTTCTCCTTGAAGGGGCGGGGGCGTGAAAACAGCCTCAGCTTAGGGCTTGTAAAAAGGAATTTCTGTACGGCTCGCCGGGTGGTCCTTGCCGCGCACTTCGACCTCAAAAGCGTCGGCTGCGGCGGCGTCCGGGTTCACCAGCGCCACGCAATCGGGTGGCCGAGGGTGGGGCTGGTCGTGCCGGAGGTGACGCGCCCGACGACCTCGCCGCCCACCTTGACCGGGTAACCTTCGCGCACCGGCACCTTGTCGAGCTTGAGGCCGATGAGTTTCTGAGTAGGCGCGGCCTGCAACCCTGCGCGTCCGTGGTGTTCCTTGTCCTTGACGACCCAGCTGTAGTGGCTGCTCAGCGGGTGAATGTCGTCGCCGAACTCGTGGCCGTACAGCGGAAAACCCGCCTCCAGCCGCAGCGTGTCGCGGGCGCCGAGGCCGGCGGGAGTGATGCCGAGGGCCAGCAGCTCGTCCCACAGGGCTTCGGCCTGCGCCGCGTCCACAAAGACCTCGAAGCCGTCTTCCCCGGTGTACCCAGTGCGGGCCAGGCGCACGTCGTGACCGAACAGTTTGGCGGCGAAGTAGGCGTTTTTCTTCTTGGCGCTCAGATCCACGTCGGTGTGCGGTTGCAGCAGCGCGGCGGCCTGCGGCCCCTGCACGGCGAGCAGCGCCCAATTGTCGGACTCGTTGGCGAGCTGCACGTCGTAACCAGCAGTCAGCGCGTTCAGATGCGCCCAGTCCTTGTCGATGTTGCCCGCGTTGACCACCATCAGGTACTCGTCCGGGGCGGCCATATAGATGTAGATGTCGTCCACCAGCCCGCCGCGCTCGTTGGGCAGCCAGTTGTACTGAGCGCGTCCGGGCCGCAGTTTGCTCACGTCGTTAGGGGTGACGTGTTGCAGGAACTTCAGCGCGTCCGGCCCCGTGACGCGAAATTCGCCCATGTGGGACACGTCGAACACGCCCGCGTTCTTGCGCACGGCCTCGTGTTCGGCTTTCACTCCGGCGTACTGCACCGGCATGTCCCACCCGCCGAACGGCACCATTCGGGCGCCGGCTTTCTGGTGGGCGGCATGCAGCGGCGTTCGCCTCAGCGGCGTGGCGTCTGGTTGAGTCACAGGGAAACTGTAAGCGACCGGCGGGGCGCACGTCCGGGCAGTATGGACGGAAACTTTCGGGGGCTTGGCCGCATACTGAAGCTGAGGCGGGCCTTTTGTCGCCGGAGCCTCCCTCCTGTCCGATAGCCCTTCTGCGGCCAGCCCTGAGCCGGCGCTTCTCGGAGGTTTCCGATGAAGACCGTACCCTTGTTTTTGCTGCCCCTGACGCTCTCGTCCCTGGCCACGGCCCAGACCTATCAGTCGGTGAACATCACCCTCAAGCAGTCGACGGGTCAGCTGCGGGTGGCGCCCAGTACAGCCACGACCCCCACTTTGGGCGTCAAAACACCGACGGTGAAAGCGGGGGTGGCTTACGTGAGCGCCAGCCACGAAACCGGCGACTGGGCCGTCGGCCTGAGTCCCCGCCTGCCGCTGGCTCTGTCCATCCGGCAGGACACGGGCAGCATGGACCTGAACCTCAGGGGCCTGCCGCTGACCGCGCTGAACCTGATGGGCACGACCAGCGATATTCAGCTGGTGCTGCCCTCGCGGAGCCTGACGGCCAACATCACGCAGGACACGGGCAGCCTGAATCTCTATCTGCCCGCCGACACTGGGTTACAGGTGGTCATTCAGAATTTCGGTACCGGCTCCCTGGTCGTGGAGGGTCAGGAAGTGGCCTCGGGGATAGCCCTGACGGGCACGTACAAGACCGCCAACTACGACAGTGCCCGCAACAGGATTACGCTGAATCTCAAAATGACGACTGGAGACGTGAAGGTCTTCAAACCCGGCGCCCCCGCGCCTCGGCTCAATACGAAATAGGCCAGTTCGGTGAAGCGGCGAGGGGCCGAGGGGCATGCACTCAGTCGGTTTGCACGGCCCCCCGCTCGTTCCAACACGCTGCTCTAGGCTGCGGCGGTGACCCCCTCTTTGCTGCTGGCCCTGCTCCCCCCGCCCGAACTGAGCGAACGCCTCCTGAGGTTCCGCGACGGGCATGGCGTCCGGGACGCGGCAGCGTGCCGCACATCACGGTCAAGGCCCGCAGTGGGCTGGGTGAGACGGTGAGTGAAGTGGCGCGGGCGGTGGCCGAGAGACAGTCTCCCGTGCGGGTGGAGGTCGGCGGCCCGCGCCTTTTTCCCAACGGCTCGGCGCTGTATTTAGCGGTGCGGAGCCCGGAGGCGGTGCGACTGCATCTGGCCCTGCTGGACGTCCTCCAACCAGCACGGCGCTTCGGCTACGAGGGCCCGCAGATGACGCCGCACCTGACGCTGGCCCTCGCCCGGCGCGGGATAGCTTTGCCAGAGCTGCTGGCCGACGCTCAGAAAGAATTTGCCGACCTGGCGCGTGAGTCCTTTGTGTTTACCGCCCATACTCTCACGCTAATGGGGAAGCCGAGGCCAGGCGGGGTTTACGCGCCGGTGGAAGCGTTCCCGTTGCAGGGCTGAACTCCCCGCTCCGTCGCCACCCAGCCCACCCGCACGTCGTGCGCCTCACCGGGCAGTTCAGGCAGCAGCAAGGCGGACCACACCACGCCGACGAGCAGGCCCGCATACCCCAGCAGCAGGCGGTCATAAAAGCCGCCGCCGTAGCCGAGGCGAGTACCGTGCCTGTCAAAGGCGAGGCCCGGCAGCAGCACGGCGTCCACGCTGCCGAGCGGCAGTTGCGGCGCGGTGGTGGGCGGTTGCAAGTACCCGGCGCGGCTGACCTCGGTGGCGGTGGCGTAGGGATGCAGGGTGAGATGCCGCTCAGGCCTGAAACGGGTGCGGGTGGTCAGCAGCTCAAAGTCGGCTTGCAGGGCTGACACGTCCGGCTCGCCCGGCAGCGCGTGGTAAGCAAGCACCCGACGGGCACCCTGCGCGTGCAGAAAATCTCGCAACGCCTCCACTACCGCTGCCGAGGCGTCCGGCTGCTCCCGGCGCACGGCGAAGGCCCACTCGCGCCACTCGGCTTTGGGGGCGCCGGGAAAGGGCCGCGTCATCTCAGCGGCGGCGGCCCGTGACGAACCACGCGGCGGCGGCGGCGAGGAAGCCTACGCCCACGTAGCTCCAGAGGTTGGGGCCACGGTTTTGCTGCACGACCACCGGAGTGTTGCCGGGCGCGCCGCCGGGGTTGACGTTGTTCACCACCACGTCCGGCCCGTCGAGGGCGTCGGCGACGCTGCTCACGGCGGTGAAAATCAGCGCGTATTTCAGGATGTCGTAGCCGATGCCGTGCTGGCGGTAGTAGCTCTGCGGGTAGGGGTAGTAGCGGCCCGGCTCCAACTGGTAGCGGTACTGGCTGCTCGGGGTGGCGCTGTAGGTGATGGCATTGCGCGGCACCCCGGCGGGCAGCTTGACACTCTTCCAGTTGTTGAGCTGCGTGGGTTTGACCTGGGCGGCGGCGGCGCGGTTGGCCGCGTTGTTCGCCACCGTGCGGTTGCTCGGCAGGGTGCTGCGCTGCGTGGTGCTGGGCGTGCGGGTGGTGCCGGACCCGGCGGGCGGCGCGGTGCGCGGGCGGGTGTAGGTGCTGCCCGAGGACGAGTTGGCGGGCGGCGTATATCGGGGCGTGGACGGCGTGCGGTAGGTAGGCGTGCTGGGGGAACGGTAAGACGGCGAGCGGTACGACCCACCATAAGACCCGCCCGAGCTGCGGCTGCCGCCAAACCCCCCACCGCTGCGGCGGCCCGCATCGGCCAGGCCACTGCCGAGGGCCAGGCCCGTTAGAAGAAAGACGAGAGCGCGTTTCATCACTCCAACAGTACGCAGCGAGGCAGGCAAAAGTTCCGCTTCCCCCGCGAGGACAGGTCAACAGTCAAGGGGGGATGAACACGACCTAGACGCCTCCCCCTCTCCCCTGCCCGCCGGGTCTACACTCCGGGCATGACGGTTCAGCGCGCGCCCCTGTGCCCCCACTGCGGCGAGTTCGGCTTTTATTGGTTCGGTTCCCACCGGGCCTAGCCTCGCGCTGTTTTTCCCCGCCCGGTGACGCCCCGCAAAGGCTCGCCGGGTTTTTCTTTTTTCCCCAGCTAAATAACCCAGATAAAAAAGGACGTGTTCCCATGACCCAGCCCCCCGCCCCCTCTACCACCGAAAACCTCAACGTGACCGGCTTCACGCCGCTGATGACCCCGCGTGAACTCAAGGCCGAGGTGCCGCTGACCGACGCTGCCGAGCGCACCGTGCTCGCCGGACGCCGGGCGGCGCAGGCCATCCTGAGCGGCGAGGACGACCGCCTACTGGTGGTTGTCGGGCCGTGCAGCATTCACGACCAGGCGCAAGCGCTGGAGTACGCCGGGCGGCTCGCGGCGCTGCGTGAGCGGGTGAAAGACCGGCTGGAAGTGCAGATGCGCGTCTACGTGGACAAACCGCGCACGACGGTGGGCTGGCGCGGCTACCTGCTCGACCCCGACATGGACGGCAGCAACGACATGGGCAAGGGCGTGCGCCGCACCCGCGAGCTGATGGTGGCGGTGAGCGAACTCGGGCTGCCGGTGGCGACCGAACTGCTTGACCCCTTCGCGCCGCAGTACCTCTTCGACGCCGTAGCCTGGGCCTGCCTGGGCGCGCGCACCGCCGAGTCGCAGACCCACCGGGTAATGGCGAGCGCCGTCAGTGCCCCGATGGGCTTCAAGAACGGCACCGGCGGCGGTATCAAGCTCGCGGTGGACGCGGTGGTGGCCGCCAGTCACCCGCACGCTTTTTTCACCATTGACGAAGATGGGCGCGCCGCGATTGTCCACACCAAGGGCAACGCGCACGGGCACGTCATTTTGCGCGGCGGGCGTGCCGGCCCCAACTACGCCCCGCAGTTCGTGCAGGAAGCAGCAGACCTGCTGCGCGCGGCGGGCCGCGAAGAAGCCGTCATGGTGGACTGCTCGCACGCCAACTCGGGGTCGGACTGGACCCGGCAGCGCTTGGTGTGGCGCGACGTGCTGGGCCAGCGCCTCGCCGGACAGCGCGCCATCCGGGGCGCCATGCTGGAGAGCAACCTGCAAGCCGGCAAACAGAGCCTGCCTGCCGACCTCACGCAGCTCAAGCCCGGCGTGAGCGTCACCGACGCCTGCGTGGGCTGGGACGAAACCGAGGCCCTGCTGCTGGAGGCCCACGAACAGCTCAGTGGCCGCGCGGCACTGGCGACCTGCTGAGCGCATAAAGCACTTGACGTAATCAAAGACCCCTCACCCCTGCCTTTGGCAGGCCCTCTCCCCTTGGTAGAGGGTCAAAGAGCGCAAGGCCATTCTTTTGTCAAATGCTCTAAGAGCGGAAGCCGTTAACAACCCATCAGCCTGCTGTCATCTGGCGGGCCTAGCCTTGGGCCATGCGTTCAACGACTCTGTTCGCCCTTCCCCTCGCCCTTTTCGCCACCGCCTTTGCCGGGGGCGCCGGTCAGCCGCAGGCCGCGCCGCTCAAGCTCTCGCAGGAGGCCCACGTCTACCAGTGCCAGGGCGGTCAGCAGGTGCAGGTGTCCTACGTGAGCACCGGGCACGCCAACGAAAACAGCCCGCTGTTCGCGGTTTTGAAGTACCAGGGCCAGCGCTACGGCCTCGCCGAAGCCGTGTCGGCCAGCGGCTCGCGCTACGTCGGGCACGCCGGGCTGAACACCGCCAGCGGCCTGGAATGGTGGGAACACCAGGGCGAAGCGACCCTCAGCACCTTCCGGGGCGACGACGCCCGCGCAACCAGCACGCTGCTCAAGTGCAAATTCGTGCGCTGAAGCGTTCCCATTTCAGCCCCGTCTTCTGTTAGAGGCGGGGCTTTTTGCTGCCACTCCTACGGATTCCGCTCCATTGCGCCACAGTCGGAACCCCACCGCCTGCGGCTCCACACCGCAGAACCCGTCGTTTTTCCTTCTCGCCGTCGCTCGGATGGATTCAGAACGGCACCGAATCCATCGGAACCTCCTCAGAGTAAGCCCCCGCACAGCCCCCCGCCTCCCGACGCGGCAGACTGCGCGGGTGGCAAACCGTGAGAAATCTTCCCCTGCAAAGAGGCCCGGCGGCGGGCGGCCCCCCAGCGAGCGGCCCAGCAAAATCTGCGCGCGCTGCGGCCTGCCCTTTTCTTGGCGTAAGAAATGGGAGCGCGACTGGGACAACGTGCGCTACTGCTCGGAGCGCTGCCGCCGGGGAGGAACGGCATGACCTCGGCCTGTGAAGCCGTGCCGCAGCTCGGGCTGGTGTGCCTGACGGTGGGGCCGGAGGTGCGCTTCCGCACGGTCACGCTCAGCCGCTACCGTGCGCTCTCGCCTGCCGAGCGCGAAGCCAAGCTGCTCGACCTGTATTCGAGCAACATCAAGACCTTGCGGGGGGCCGCCGACTACTGCGCGGCGCACGACATCCGGCTCTACCGACTGAGTTCGAGCCTTTTTCCCATGCTCGACCTCGCGGGCGACGACACCGGGGCCGCTGTGCTCACGCATCTAGCGCCGCAACTGCTGGAGGCCGGGCATGCGTTCACCGACGCGGGCGTGCGGCTGCTGATGCACCCCGAGCAATTCATCGTGCTCAATTCCGACCGGCCCGAGGTGCGCGAGTCGAGCGTGCGGGCCATGAGTGCCCACGCCCGCGTGATGGACGGGCTGGGGCTGGCGCGCACGCCCTGGAATCTGCTGCTGCTCCACGGCGGCAAGGGCGGGCGCGGCGCTGAGTTGGCGGCCCTGATTCCCGACCTGCCCGACCCAGTACGGCTGCGGCTGGGTCTGGAAAACGACGAGCGGGCATACAGCCCCGCCGAGCTGCTGCCCATCTGCGAGGCGACCGGCACGCCGCTGGTCTTCGACGCGCACCACCACGTCGTCCACGACAAGCTTCCCGACCAGGAAGACCCCAGCGTGCGCGAGTGGGTGCTGCGCGCGCGGGCGACGTGGCAGCCCCCGGAGTGGCAGGTTGTCCACCTCAGCAACGGCATCGAGGGGCCGCAGGACCGCCGCCACTCGCACCTGATTGCCGATTTTCCGAGTGCCTACGCCGACGTGCCCTGGATCGAAGTCGAGGCGAAGGGCAAGGAAGAAGCGATTGCGGCGCTGCGGCTGATGGCGCCGTTCAAGAAAGACTGAACGCGGGCGCGGAAAGAGCGGGCAACGTACCCTTAGGCTGAAGCATGAAACGACTTCTGATGACGGGGTTTCTGACGACTGGGCTGCTCGCCGCGTTCGGAACGGCGGGCGCGGCGGGGATTCTGGGCCAGGGCGTGAGCGCGGCCACCGTCACGCAGTCGGCGTTTTGCCAGAAGTACGGCTGCGACGAGCCGTTCGTCCGGGGGCGCGAGTGGCAGTTTCCGTACAACAGCACCCAGACCCTCGTCATCTTGCGCGAGTCGAATGAAGCCGGGAGCCGGGCGGTCAGCGTGCAGCTGTGGGTCCGCAAAGAGGGGCTGAACACCGCCAGCGACCAACAGGCTTTTCAGGACGTGCAGCGCCTCGCTCTGGGCTACGTCCCCTACACCGGCAAGGTCGAGGGCTGCTACGCCGCGAGCACGACGAAAACCCTGGTGACGGCCCCCGACGAGCGCACGGCGGGGGTCAGCTGCGACCTGTGGCCGTCGGTGGTGATTTTCGAGGTCACGGCGGACCCGGCGTACCTCGCCCGCACCGCGCCGAGCCAGACCAACCTGAACAGCGGCCCCACCAAGCTCAACCAGTGGGATTTCCGTAACTGCAAGGCGGGCGGCGCGTCGTTCGGCTGCCTGCCCACCGGCAAGGCGGCCCGCTGCGACCTCGTCATTACGACCAAGGGCGAGCAGTCGCAGGTGGTGCGCGCCGAATTTCAGTACGAAATCGAGTATGTCCAGAACGGTCAGGCTGTCAAGAAGTTGCTGCCGGACAAGGAATACTGGTGGCCGGGCCGTCAGCAGGGTGCGCTCGACCCCCGCGTGAGCCAGCAGGGCCGGACCATCACCGCGAACGTGAGCCTCGCGGTCAGGGACCAACCGGGCCGGCGCGTGACCAGCCTGAACACCATCGCCCGTCTGACCTTCGCCAACGGCGCGGTGAAGACGGCCTACGAACCGCTGCTGGTGCGCTAGCGCCTTCTCACGCTCCACACCGCCGCACCGCAAATCCCGTCAGCCGCGCTCTGATAAGCTGACATGCTTGTGAAGCCCCCTCGCCGCGCCCCCCGCCCTGCCCCGCTTCGGTGGCCGGGACCGTTGGGGCGTTTCTGGCGTCTGGGGGTCACTTTGCCCGGTCTGGCCGCGCTGCTTTCGGCGCTGGCGGTGTGGCTGGGCGCTCCGGCCCCGGCGCACGAGGTGCCGCCCCGCCTGACGGCCAGCAACCTCACGCCGCCAATGCCCGAGCTGCGCCCCGCGCCGCAACCCGCGCCGGGGGTGCCGCTGCCCGCCGCGCCGCCGCCCGAAGTGCCCTGGCTGCGGCTGAGCGTGCCGGACGTGCCCAGGTTGGAAAGCGGCTGGACAGCGCCCATCTTCGCGCCGGACCTCGCGACGCTGGGGCGCTGGCAGCTCGAGGGCTGAGGGCTTTTCACTGAGCTCTTTTCGCTGAGCTCTTTTCGCTGAGCCCGCCCCTCTTTCAGACGCCCCCTTTTCGGATTCTTTCGGAGAACGAGTCATGACCTACGGCAGCAAACAAGTTCGCAAGACGAGCGGCAGCAACCGCCGCCCCCCTCCCCCACGCCGCAGCGGCGGGGTCAGCCGGCCCAACCCCTGGACCGCGCTGCTGCTGCTGCTCACCCTGCTCGGCAGCCTGCTCTACATCTGGCGGCCCTGGGAACACAAAAACGATCCCTGGTCGCTGTGGAACGACCAGTACCAGTTCATGACGCTGGGCCTCGACCTCAAGGGCGGCCTGCGCATCGAGCTCGCCCCCGAGTCGGGCACCGCCACCCGCGACGAACTCGACCGGGTGAAGACCGTCATCGAAAACCGCATCAACGCGCTGGGGGTCGCCGAGCCCACCGTGACCGTCTCGGGCGGCAAGCGCGTGGTGGTCGAGATTCCGGGCGCCACGCCCGCCGTGCAGGACCGCGCCCGCAGCATCATTCAGCAGACCGCGCGGCTGGAATTCCGCATCGTCAACTCGGACGCCAAGCCCGACCCGGCGGTGCGTGAGAAGAACCCGCGCAGCAGCGGCTACACGCTCGCGCAGCTCGGGCCGGTCGTGGCGACCGGGGAAACCATCGCCGACGCGACCTCGGGCACCGACCAGCGCTCCGGGCAGTGGGTCGTCAACTTCAAGACCACCGACGCGGGCGCCAAGACCTTCGGCGACTTTACCGGCAAGAACGTCAACCGCCTGATGGCCGTGGTGCTCGACGACCAGATTCAGTCGGTCGCCACCATCAACCAGCGCCTGTTCCGCGACATCCAGATCAGCGGTAACTTCACGCCCGAGGAAGCCAGCCAGCTCGCGCTGGTGCTCAAGTCCGGCGCCCTGCCCATCAAGATCGTGACCGCCGCCGAGCGGTCCATCGGGCCGTCGCTGGGGGCCGACGCCATCCGCAGCGGCGCGATTGCCGCGCTGGTCGGGATTGGGCTGGTGTTCGTGATGCTCTTCGCGTACTACGGTCTGTGGTTCGGGCTGGTCGGCGCGCTCGGCCTGCTGTTTTCGAGCATCATCATCCTGGGCATTCTGGGCGGCTTCGGCGCCACGCTGACGCTGCCGGGCATCGCGGGTCTGGTGCTCACCATCGGCGCTGCTGTTGACGGCAACGTGATTTCCTTTGAGCGCATCAAGGAAGAACTCGCGCGCGGCAAGGGCATCAAGAACGCCATCGGTGCCGGGTACGAGCACTCCACCGCCGCCATTCTGGACGTGAACGCCTCGCACCTGCTCTCGGCGCTCGCGCTCTACAACTACTCCACTGGGGCCGTGAAGGGCTTCGCCGTCACCCTGATTATCGGCGTGATCGCCTCCACCTTTTCCAACCTGGTGTTCGCCAAGTGGTTCATGCAGTGGCTCGCGCAGCGTCGGCCCAACATGAGCGCCCCGCAGTGGATCAAGCACACCCACTTCGACTTCATGAAGCCCGCCAAGGTCATCACCACCCTGTCGGTGCTGCTTGCCCTCGCGGGCGCGGCGCTCGTCGCCACCCGGGGCCTGAACTACGGCGTGGACTTCGCGCCCGGCACCACCCTCACCGCCCGCGTGGACCGGCAGGTGACCACCGAGCAGCTCCGCAACAGCGTGATCGGGGCGGGTGTGTCCAAAGTCACCGGCCAGAGCGCCACCATTCAGCGTGACACCACGCCGGGACAGCAGGGCCAGAACTTCACCGTCAAGGTGCCTGAGCTGAACGACGCCGAGGTCAAGCAAATCGGCGCCGCCATCGGCAAGCTGCCGCAGGGGCAGGTGCTCGCCAGCGAAACGGTGGGGCCGGCGGTGGGCAAGGAACTGACGCAAAAGACCATCTACGCCGTGCTGCTCGGCCTGGGCCTGATTCTGGTCTATGTCGGCTTCCGCTTCGACTTCATCATGGGTCTGGGCAGCATCATCGCCGCTATTCACGACGTGGCGATTGCCATGGGCCTCTTCTCACTGCTGGGACTGGAATTCACCGTGGCCTCGGTGGCCGCGCTGCTGACCCTGATCGGCTACTCGCTCAACGACTCGATTATCGTTTCGGACCGTATCCGCGAGAACATGAAGACCATGCGCGGCCACAGCTACCGCGAAATCGTCAACGCCGCCATCAACCAGACGCTCTCGCGCACCGTCATGACCTCGGTCAGCACCATGCTGCCGCTGATCAGCCTGCTGATTTTCGGTGGCCCGGTGCTGCGCGACTTCAGCTTGATTCTGCTCGTCGGCATCCTCGTCGGCACCTACTCCTCGATCTACATCGTCGCGCCGCTCGTCGTGTATTTCGAAGAATGGCGGGACAAGAACCGCGCCGCGAAGCCGGTGACGAACAGCTGAGAACCAGTGAGTAAAAGAATCCCCGCCGATGGACAGGCGGGGGTTTCTTTTGCTTTTAGTCAGTTGGTCAGTCCTCGGCAGCCTTCAACTCAAACCCCCGCTTCGTTTCGTGCAGCGTCGCAAACGCCACTTTCGGGTCGTGCGGCGTGCAGATGACGGCGCCTTCCCCGAACCACTGCGGCAGGTACTTTTTGCGCTGCTCCAGGCAGGTGACGGGGTACAGGTCGTAGCCCATGACGTAGGGATAGGGTGCGTGGGCGGTGGTGGGCACGAGGTCGGCGACGTACACCAGCGTCTGCCCGCCCGAGCGCAGCACCACGCCCTGCTGCCCGAGGTTGTGGCCCGGCAGCGGCAGCACGCTCAGGCCTGGCAGCAGCTCGGTTTCGCCGTCTACGAGATCGAAGAGGCCGGCTTCGTGAATGGGCATGAAGGTGTCGGCGATGTAGCTCGCCCGGCTGCGTTCGTGAGTGTGCAGGGCGTCGTGCCACTCCTGCTTTTGCACCACGTAGCGGGCGTTGGGAAAGGTCGGCTCGCCGGTCAGGCCAGTGTTGCGCCCGCAGTGGTCGAAGTGGAGGTGGGTGTTGATGACGAGGTCAATGTCGTCGGGCTCCACCCCCACGTCGCGCAGACCCCGAAAAAACGTTTCGTCGCGTTCGAGCGCGTACATCTGCTCGAACTTCTCGCCGCCCCGGTCCCACATGCCGGTTTCCACCAGCACGTTCTTGCCGCCGAGCCGAATCAGCAGAGGGTTGATGCGCAATTGAATGCGGTTTTCCTCGTCCGGAGGTGCCACTTTTTCCCACAGCACGCGGGGAATGGTGCCGAACATCGCGCCGCCGTCGAGCCGGAAGTTGCCGTCGGTGAGCGAGAACACCTCGGCCTCGCCAATCTGCCGCCGTTTGAGCCAGGTCATGAGGGCCACTTTACCGCGCTGCGGAGCGTGAGCCAAACGAACGTTTGTTCTGGTCATGCCGAACCCTAATGCTCTGCCCGGCGCGGCTCACCTGAGCGGGGCGGGGGCTGCGCAGACTGGCAGTCCGATGAAGACCCGGATTGCTGGCAAAACCATTCTCGCCATCGTGCTGGCCGGGGGGCGCGGCAGCCGCCTCTCGCCGCTGACCGACGAGCGGGCCAAACCGGCGGTGCCGTTTCTGGGCACCTACCGCCTGATCGATTTCACCCTTTCCAACCTCGTTCACAGCGGCATCAACGACGTGTGGGTCATCGAGCAGTACCTGCCGCACGGCCTGAACGACCACCTCTCGGGCGGGCGCCCCTGGGACCTCGACCGCACACGCGGCGGGCTGGTGGTGATGCCGCCCTTCGCGAGCGCCGAGAACGAGGAAGGCGAGTTCGCGCAGGGCAACGCGCACGCCCTGGCGCAGCACGCGCACCTCATCCGCGAGTTCGGCGCCGACTTGGTGCTGGTCCTGAGCGCCGACCATGTGTACCGCCTAGACTACTCGGACGTGATCCGGCAGCATGTGGAGCGCGGCGCGAGCGTGACGATGGTCACGACGGAGCTGGCAGACGAACAGCAGGCCACCCGCTTCGGCAACGTCCGTGCGGCGAAGAATGGCAAGGTCAGCGAGTTCGCCTACAAACCCGACGAGCCGCTCGGCAAGACCGTAACCGCCGAAGTCTTCGTGTACGACGCGCACATCATGCTTTCCACGCTGGAAGCCCTGTCAAAAGAGGGCGAGCTGGGCGACTACGGCGAGGAGCTGCTGCCCGCGCTGGTGGCCCGTGGTGACGCCCACGCCTTTCCCATGCACGGTTACTGGATGGACGTGGGCACGCTGGACGCTTACTTGCAAACCCACCGCGATTTTCTGGACGGCAAAGGCTTTGCGCTCGACGACCCGCAGTGGC
This sequence comes from Deinococcus radiodurans R1 = ATCC 13939 = DSM 20539, assembly GCF_000008565.1. GTDB lineage: Bacteria > Deinococcota > Deinococci > Deinococcales > Deinococcaceae > Deinococcus > Deinococcus radiodurans. The sequence goes on from NC_001263.1 coordinate 1,851,022, forward strand.
CCTTCATCACTTCCAGCATCAGCCGCCCGCCGACCCGGATCGAGAAGACCGCCCGGCTGGACGAGGCGTTGGTCTGCGGCGGCGCGGTGATCGCCGGGGAAGTCGTGCGGAGCCTGATTGCCCCGAACGCGGTGGTGGAAGCGGGCGCCGTGGTCCGCGACTCGGTGGTGCAGCCGGGTGCCGTGATTCGCGCCGGGGCACAGGTGAGCCGCGCGGTGGTGGACCAGGACGCCGAAGTCGGCCCGGGCTCGCGCGTGGGCGGACAGACCGGCAACAGCCGCCCCACCGTGGTCGGCGCCCATGCCCACCTGGGTCCCGGCGTGCAGGTCGGCCCCGGTCAGGTGGTGGCCCCGCGCACCCGCGTGAAGGCAGGCGAGGAGGGGCAGAAGGTGCAGGAGCTGGACGCGGACGACAAGGCGGGGAAAAAGTAGAGCCACAGAAAAAAGCACCGGCCAGGAATCCCCCAGCCGGTGCCCTGTCCCTGACGCGGCTCAGCGCGAGACGAACACGATCAGAAAGGCGAGCAGCATAAACAGCCCGCCCAGGACGGCGGTGGTGCGGACCAGGCCGCCTTCCACCCCGCGCCCGCCGAGCAGCGAGCCGCCCGACGCCATGCTAGCCGAGAGGCCCGCCTGCTTGGGCACTTGCAGCAGCACGAAAAACACCAGGCCGACGCAGATGGCAGCGAACAGAATCAGAAAGATGGTCAGAATGGGGGTCATAGGGAAAACCTCTGGAAGAACGTGGAATCGGGGCAAGGCGCCGCGCACGGCGTAACGGCTCAGTTTAGCGGGCCCGGAGTGAGGCGGGATGAGGGGGCCAGTTCCCGCAGCGCCGCTTGGAGCGCATCTGGCATCGAAAGACCCCTCACCCCTCGCTCTGCGAGGCCCTCTCCCCCTGGTAGAGGGTCAAGAGCGCCCCATCTCTTGCTTGCTCTAAAGCATTTGACAGAAAAAGACACCCTCACCCCCTCGCTGCGGCGCAGCTCTCTGAGTCCCATCAAGGTAAAGGGTCAAAATCACACCGCATCATTTTGTCAAATGCTTTAGTCTCGCACCTGTCCCTCGCCGCGCACCACCCATTTGCTCGTCGTCAGTTCGCGCAGGCCCATCGGTCCCCGGGCGTGCAGCTTCTGAGTGCTGATGGCGACCTCGGCCCCCAGACCGAGCTGACCGCCGTCGTTGAAGCGCGGGCTGACATTGACCATCACGGCGGCGCTGTCCACGTCCTGCACGAAGCGCTCAGCCTGCGCCGGGTCGCGGGTCAGAATCACGTCGGTGTGCCCGCCACGCTCGGCGATGAAGTCGAGCGCCTCGTCCAGTCCCGACACGGTGCGGAGGCTGGCGACAAGCGCGAGAAACTCGGTGCCGTAGTCGCCGAGCTGCGCCGAGGTCACGTTCAGGCCCGCTCCCGCCAGGGCCGCTTGCGCCTCGGCGTCGGCCCGCACTTCCACGCCGCTCTCCAGCAGCGGGCGCACCACGTCGGGCAGCGCGGCGAGGGCAGCGCGGTCAATGAGCAGCGTGTCCAGCGCGTTGCAGGCGCTCGGTTTCTGGGTCTTGGCGTTGCGGATGAGGGCGGCGGCGATCTGCACGTCCTGTGGAGTCTGAACGAACGAGCCGTCGAGGTAGATGTGAACCACCCCTATACCACCCACGATGACCGGCACCGTCGCATTTTCCACGCAGAAGCGATGCAGCCCCGCGCCGCCACGCGGGATGATGGCGTCCACCGACTCGTCGAGCCGCAGCAGCTCCAGCATCCGGGCACGGTCGGGGTCGCGGATGACCTGCACGGCGTCGGCGGGAAGGCCCTCGCGGTTCAAAGCGGCGTGAATGGCGTCTTCCAGCGCGGCGTTGGAGTTCACCGTCTCCTTGCCGCCGCGCAGAATGGCCGCATTGCCCGACATCAGCGCGAGCGCCGCCACGTCCACCGTCACGTTGGGGCGGCTCTCGTAGATCACGCCGAGCACGCCGAGCGGCACCCGGCGCTGCGAGACGCGAATGCCGCTCGGCAGGGTCTTTTCGTCGGTCTGCTCGCCCACCGGGTCGGGCAGCGCGGCCACCGCCTCCACGTCGCGGGCGATGGCGGCAAGGGCGCCCGCGCTCAGCCGCAACCGGTCCACCAGGGGCGCGGGCAACCCGGCGGCCTCGGCGGCCTGCACGTCCTGCGCGTTGGCGGCGAGAATCCCGGCTTCCCGCGCCCGCAGCTCGGCGGCAAGGGCGCGGAGCGCCTGCACCTTGCGCCCGGTGGGCAGCGACCGCAGCACGCGGGCGGCGCGGCGGGCCCGCTCGCCCATGTCCTGAACAGTGGCCTGAACACCCGGGAGAGAATCGGTCTGGGTCATCTGCCGAGTGTAGGGGGTGCGCGGCGGCGGCGGGCGCGGCGGGATAGATGGTGGGTGCTAGAGCATTTGACAAAAAGATGGCACAGCTTTTTGTCGAGGGGACTGGGACAGTTCGCAGAGAGCGAGTACAAAACACTGAGCAGGACGGACTTGCAAAGCTGCGAAGCAGAGAATGAAGTGGGTGGCGGTGCTGTTCCGACGCACGCGTAATTCGGAGAACTGCTCTAGAGCAGCACCAGGTCGTCACGGTGCACCGCCTCTTCACCGTAGGTGTACCCCAGCAGCGCCTCGATCTCACGGGAATGGTGGCCACACACCCGGCGCAGGTCGTCGGCCCGGTAGCGGGTCAGGCCGCGCCCGAGTTCCTGGCCGTCGGGGGCGAGCAGGCGCACGGTGTGGCCGCGCTCGAAGTCGCCCTCCACCTGCCGGATGCCCGCCGGAAGCAGGCTGCTGCCGCGCTCGCGCACCGCCTGCGCCGCGCCGCCGTCGAGGAGCAGCCGCCCGTGCGCGATTTCGGCCAGAATCCAGCGCTTGCGGGCCTCCAAACGGGTGCCGTGCGCCAGAAAGCGGGTGCCGAGCGCCTCGCCGTCCACCACCCGGCGCAGGGCCTCGGGCAAGTCGCCGGGGGCGATGACGACGGGGGTGCCGGCGCGCGTGGCAATTTCGGCGGCCTGAATCTTGGTGTGCATTCCGCCGGTGCCCCGGTGGCTTCCCGCGCCGCCCGCCAGTGCCCAGATATCGGGGGTCACGCGCTCCACCACCGGAATCAGGGTGGCGTCCGGGTGAGTGCGCGGGTCGGCGGTGTAGAGGCCCGGCGCGTCGGTCAGGATCAGCAGCAGGTCGGCCTCCACCAGATTGGCGACGAAGGCCGAGAGGGTGTCGTTGTCGCCCACCTTGATCTGCTCCACCGCCACGGTGTCGTTCTCGTTGATAACCGGCAGCACGCCCCGGCTGAGGCAGCCCTCCAGGGTGGTGCGGGCGTTGAGGTAGCGGGTGCGTTCGCGGAAGTCGTCGGCGGTGAGGAGCAACTGGGCCGAGCGCAGGCCATACAGCTCGGCCAGCGACGTATAGAGGTGCATCAACTGCACCTGCCCCACCGCCGCGAGCAGTTGCTTTTCGGCGAGGGTGCGCTCGCGCGGCGGAAACCCGAGCGCTTCCCAGCCCGCCGTGACCGCGCCGCTGCTGACCAGCACGACCTCGTGCCCCTGCGCCGACACGGCGGCGATGTCGCGCATCAGGTCTACCAGCCGGGGCCGGTGCAGGCGGTCGGTGCCTGCGGTCAGAACACTGGTGCCGAGCTTGAGGACAACGCGCATGGCCGACATGCTAGCGGGCCACTGGCCTCAGCGCGGGTTACTCGTCTTCCCCGTCCCCGGTGCTCCCGCCCACGCAAGCAAACGGCGCGTCCAGGTTCTTGGCGACCATCACGCCGTCGTCGTCGTAGAGATGCACCACCGGCACCAGCGTCAGGTCGTCCGGCGCGTTCCGCAACAGCGAGCCGCGCGCCGTCAGGTCCAGACGCTCGAAGGTGCGCGGAGCGAGCACGTTCTCGCTGCCGGGCAGGAGCGAGCCGCACTTCCCGTCGTTGCGGGCGAAGGTGAACTGGCCCGAAATCGAGTAGCCCCGAGGCGCGCCGCTCAGGCTCACGCTGGGGCGCAATCCGCCGGCTTCGGGGGTCAGAGTTGCCGACACGGTGACGTCGGGCAGTGGGGTGCCCAGGTCGCCCTGCCCGCTGCACACCCGCACCTGCGCCTGTACCGGGGCAAGGAAGCGGGCGCTGCTGGGCGCCACCCGGTTGGCAAACGTCACGCGGACCTGCGTTTCGGCGCAGTAGGGCCGGGTGCCGAGGTCACCGGGGTCGGGCGCGCTGCCGGTGAGCACCTCGAACAGGTCGGAGCCAAAGAAATCGTCAGGCCGCAGGGAATCTCCCGCCTGGTTGCTGCCCCGCACGCTGCCGTCCGGGTTCAGGAGCGTCACCCTCGCCTCGCCCTCGGCGGCCTGCAACACCGTCGAAGTCACGGTGACCTGCCCCACCCCACTGAAGCGCCGGGCCCCGCTGCGCAGCTTGGCAATGTCGAGTTGCACCCGCACTTCCCCGACCCGTTTGCCGTTTTTCTGAACGACAGGCAGCCTCACGAGCTTGCGAGCGTACAGGCGGTCGGACGGAGCTTCGGGCAGCGCCTGCGCGAAAAGCACCGCCGAAACCTGCGGCTGAGACAGAGTGGCCGCAGGAGTAGCGGGCGCAGGCAGCCGGCCACACGAAGCGAGCAGGAGGGCACCGAAAAGCAGAGCAGGCAGGGTGGACGAACGGGACATGCGGGCTCCTTGAGGTGAGGGGACAGTGAGGGGAGGCAAAGAAAGTGAAAAAACTAACAGATTGTAGAAGGGAGCCTGCCGGATTTGCAACGATGCCCCGCCCGCTGAACTGAAAAACCCCCGGCAGTGGACCGGGGGAAGGAAAACATTATTGAGATGGCGGAACTTTACGTGCGCTTGCGGCGGCGCAGGCGGTCCATCGCGGCTTCCAGACTCAGGCGCATACGTTCGAGGGCCTGGGCGAGGTCGCCGATTTCGTCGTTGCGCTCCATGCGGACCGGGCGGGTCAGGTCACCGAGCGAGATGGCGTCGGCCACCTCCACCAGCCGTTCGAGCGGCCCCACGATCTGCCGGGCGGCGCGGGCAGCGAAGGCCAGCGCGAGCAGCAGCCCCAGCAGGGTGGTCAGCAGCACCAGCCCCAGCGTGCTGCGCAGGTTGGCGGCGGCCTGGGTCCCGGCGAGGCCCACCGTGACGCGGCGGACCACCGGGGCCGAGTTCTCCTGTCCCGCCGCCACGGCCCGTAGGGTGCCCGCCCCCTCGCGCACGATGCTCACACGGCTCACGGTGTAGTCCTGCTTACCGACCCGCAGGCGAGCTGCCGGGCGGTTCCCCGCGCCCCAGGCTGCCAGCCGGGTGTTGAGCGCGGAGAGGTCGGTGGTGGCCGACGCACGCAGCGTGGTGCCGCCGCCGGGTGTCTCCACCCGCACGAAGCCCACGTTGGGGTCGCGGACGACGGTGCTGAGCTGCTCACCCTGGGCCGCCGCGCTCGCCGGCAGGGTGGTGCCGATGACCGCCGCGAGCGTCTGGGCACTGCTCTGCACCAGCCGCTGCTCCAGCCGGGGCAGCGCCAGCAGCAGCAGCCCCAGGGTCAGCAGGCCCGACAGCCCCAGCGGCAGCAGCGTGCCGAGGCGGATCTGCTGGGCCAGGCTGCGGCGCGGCTGCCCGCTGGTGACCGCCTCGTCGCTCACATCGGTCAGGAATTCGGTCGTCTGACGCGGCGCCGTGCTCGCCGGGCGCGAGGTCTGCAAGGTGTCGGCTTCCGGCAGCGACAACGACCCGGTGAAGTCGGCCCAGTCGTCGTTGCCTGCGGCGTCGCCCACCGCCGTCATCTTGCGGGGGTCCGGGGTGCGGCCCAGAGCGGGTGACGTGGCCTCCTCTCCATTCCGTGCGGGCGCTGCCGAGCGGGCCCAATCGGGCAGGGGGTCGAGATCGGCGTCGGTCACGTCGAGCGCGGGCGCCGGGACAACCTGCGACGCCGCTCCATTCAGTCCTGCCACGTCCAGTCCTGACAGGTCCGGCACCTCCGGCACCATCTGCCCTGCCCCTGCCCGCTCTGTCTCGGAGATGGCCTGCTCGGACGCGGTCAGAAAACCGGGGGTCGCCCCGATGACGGTGGTTGCAGACGCGGGGGCCGCGAACAGGTCGGCGAAGAGGTCGCTGCTGGGCGTAAAAGGGTCGCTGACACCGGGGGCAAAGGGGTCGAGCGACGCGGCAGGTTGCTCGGCGGGCAGCGGAGTGGCCACCGGAGCCGCCGTGTCCTGGGCGGTGCGGACCTCTTCGAGCGAGACCTGGGCGCCCACCGACTCGAAGACCTGCACCAGCAGTTCGGCGCGGGCCTGCGAGGTCGGTTTCATCAGGCGGCCCGAGCGCCGGGCGGCGAGGCGCTGGGCCTGCTCGGCGTTCAGGCCGAAGCGGCTGACGAGCTGCTCCTCAAGCTGCGGGCGAATCTCCTCGGGAACGGGTTGGCGAATCAGAACCGTGTACTTCATGTGGCTTTCCTTTGAGGCGGGCGGGCAGGGGTCAAACAGGGGCGCGGGCGGGGCAGGTGGCGGGTCAAGCCAGCCTCCGCGTCCGCAACTGCCGCACGAACTGGTGCAGGTGCGCCTCGTCGAGTTCCGGGGCGACGGCCCCGAGCAGCGCGGAGAGGGTGGCCCCCTCCCCCACCTGATCGAGCGCGTCGTCAATCAGGAATTCGCCGATGGGCCCGACCACGCTCACCAGCGCCTGGGTCACGTTGTCGAGCACCGCCTCGGTGACCGGCTGCTCGCGGCGCAGGGCGCGGCCCAGCCAGCTCTGGGCCTGCTCCAGCGCCCTTTCCACGTCCTCCTGAGCGAGATCGAGGTGCGCCGCGATCTGCGCCAGCGTCCGTTTGCCGTCCACCAGGTCGAGCACCCGCCAGGCCGCGTAGGGCAGCGGCGTATCGTCGCGCAGGCCGCTCGGCCAGCGGGGCACGTCGTGGCTCCAGCGTGTCACAGCGTCTCCAGGCCGGTGGCCGCCCAGCCGGGGCTGCGGCGCACTTCACCCAGTGGCAGGGTCCGCAGGTCGAGCCGCAGCTGTCTCAGGCTCAGCCGGTACGCCCCCAGCAGCGCAGGCAAGAGTTCCTGCATCGGCACATCATCTTCGACCGTCAGTTGCCCGCGCACCAGCGTGACCTCGCCCGCGAAGGGGTCGAGAACCGGGTGACGCCCCGCGAGCTGCATGCCCACCTGTTTCCAGATGTCCTCAAAACCGGGCGCCGTCCGCGCCGTGGTCGCCAGCACCTCGCGCCAGGTGTCGAGCAGCAGTTCGCGGTTGTGGTGCTGGTCCGACGACAGGGCGTAACAGGTCGCGCCGGCGGGCGGCAGCGCCCCCGACATCACCCGGCCCCCTTCCCAGAACGAGCAGTGCGGCCCGGCGAGCAGCACCCCCTGAAACCGCTCGCGCTGCAAGCCCGCGTGCACGGCGGGCCAGGGCAGCGGCAACTGCCGGGGCGGGGTGCGGCGGCAGTCCCACAGCACCTCGGCCACCAGCGGGTCGGTGACGGTCAGGGTGACCCAGGCGCGGGGCAGGCCGCGCATCGCCACGTCCAGCGTGACCTCACTACCACTCGCCGCGAGGCCGCCGAGCAGTTGCCCGCTCACCCACACGAACCGCGCCCAGCGGCCCTGCTGCTCCACGTCGAGCACCCCGGTCAGCCCCTGCTGCTGCAAGGTTTCGAGTTCCGTGAGCACCTCGGTCCAGGGATAGAAGTCGGTGGACAGGCGCCGGAAAACGGCCTGGTCCTGGGGCACCGGCAGGCGCAGCGGCGCGGCAGGCTGAGGAGCGGGGGAAGTTTGTGGATTCTGGGTCTTAGGGTTCTGGGTCATGGCAGCGAAAAAGGAACAGCAAGTGAGGGGCAGCGTCAGGGCGAGGGCCGGGCCGGCCCCTGACCTCGCCTATCATGACACCGGCACCGGCATGACACCAGCGCGGGGCCAGGCCAACAGGGAGCCGCCCGCAAGACGGAAAGCCCCGCCATTGGAGCGCAGCCGGTCTTACCTGCCACTTACAGGCACTCTGTCAGGCCTCTACCGCAACAACCCCACCCGGAGGCGTCCGAGCGGGGCTGTGGGGGGTTAAATTTCGGGGCTTAATGCTCAGCCGAGCTGGTCGAGCACGCTCTGCACGCGGGCCTTGAGGTCGCCGCGGTCCTGGGGAGCACCGAGCTGGTGCAGGCCGCCGTGGTAGGCGTCGGGGTCACCGAACAGGCGCGAAAGCAGTTCGAATTCGCGCTGTGAGCGCAGCGAGGCGTCGTCGCGGAACATGGTCACGTACTGGTCCTGAAACGCCCAGTCGCTGAGCTGCCCCGCGAGGTAAGCCTGCATGAGCTGACGGTAGGGCTCCACGCTGTCGCCCGCGTCCACCTGCGCCGCGCCGCTGCGCTGGGGCACCTGCTGCTCGAACACCGGCCCGAGCGCTTCGGGGGTGATGTCCCAGTTGTTCACCTCGTACTGCGCCTGACCGTCCTTGAAGAGGATGAACTGCGGGCTGTGATGGGTCAGGCCGGTCAATTCAGCGACGTGGTTGCTCGCCGGGCGCCAGTCCACCACGCGGATAAAGCCGACGGGCAGCTCGTAGCGCTGCAAGAAGGTTTCGAGGACGCCGAAGCCCTGCATGGTCTTGTGGCAGGTGCCGGCCTTGAAGACGGCGGCGAGGGGGTAGTCCTTCAGAAACTGGTCCACCTCGTCGGGTGTGGTCAGGGGGGAGAGCACTTGGTCTTGGCCTTGGGTCATGCCGACAGCTTACCCGAATGCTTTAGAAAATGAACCGGGCCGGGGTCGCAATCGAGTCAGGCAAGCATGCCTCATATGAACTGCGATTGAAGCCCTCGGTTCTGGGCTTCAATCCGAACGGAGTGAGCAGCAGCAAAGACGGATTTTGGGAAATGGACCCGCATCCGGTGCCGTCCCGGATGTGGGGGAATTGGAGGAAATCCGTCTCACGGCGCTTACACTCAGGCATGGACAGCGCCACCGAGTTCATCTGCCTGAGCCTGGGCGGGGTGACGGTCAGCGGCTTCGTCACCCCGGAGGACTGGCGGCAGATCGACTCGGGGGCGGTGACCGAGGTCGTCATCCGGCAGGTCACCGCGACCCATGAGGACGTGGGCGAACCGCACGCCTTCGGGGACCTGCACGTCATTTTTGCGGGCGGCGAACCCACCGCCTTCAGTTCAGGCTCCATCTTTGAACCTTGAGGTGAGTCGCCCCCGGATAGTCGCGCCCCGGCCCGAGTGTTTCGGTCAGGTGGCCGCGTCGACCCGCTGTACTCAGCCCCTGCTCGACCATGTGGGTCAGGCCGCCCGCCGATACCCCGGCGTGGTTGAGCAGCGCGAGCACCTCACCGCCGGGCGCCGTGACCGCACTCGCCTGCGCCATGAGCCGCCCGTAGTCCTTTTCGGCGCGCCACGTCCCGGCCTTCGAGCGGGCGAAGCCGGGCGGGTCGAGGATGACAAGGTCGAAGAGGTCGCCGCGCCGCTGTAAGCGGGTCAGCCACTCGAACACGTCGCCGTACAGAAAGTCGTGGTCGGGCGCCGCGAGGCCGCTCAGGGCGTAGTTCTGCTGGCCCCACCCCAGGACTTTGCGCGAGAGGTCCACGTTCTTGACGCTCGCAGCTCCGGCGAGCGCCGCGTTGAGGCCGAAGCCGCAGGTATAGGCGAAGGTGTTGAGCACCCGCTGCCCCGCCGCGTGCCCGCGCACCCAGCGCCGCGCCGGGCGGGCGTCGGAAAAGAGACCCACGCTGAGGTCGGCGCCGGGGCGAATCAGGAAAGGCACGCCTTCTTCGAGCGCCGTTACCTCGGGGCGGGCCGTGCCCCACAGCGGGTCGGGCGGTGACAGTACCTCGCGCGCCACGTTCGCCAGATGTTTCGCCTCGGGGGGGCGGCGCTTGAGGTAGACGCTGCTCAGGCCCGCCGCCTCACCACACTGTGCGGCGAGGTCACGCTCGGCTTCCGCACTCAAATCGGTGTAGAGGCTCAGTATTCCGGCGTCACCGGCCACGTCCAGCGTCCACAGGCCCCCCGTTTCGGTGATGTGCACGGCGCGGAAAAAGGTGGTGCCCGCTCCCGGCAGCCCGGCGCGGCGGTCAAGGGCGCGGGCGAGCAGGTCAGGCACCGGCAAAACAGTCATTCCCGGATTGTACGCAGTGACGGGAGGGCAAAGAAAAAGCCGGAGCTGTGGCCCCGGCCTGTTCATCTTCTCTGGTGCTCAGGTCTGGTGCTCAGGGCCGCCCGCCCATCAACCACCACGTCAGCGCGGTGGCGATGCCGGTCACGACCCAGAAACGCAGGGTGACGTGCGTTTCGGGCCAGCCGCTGAGCTCGAAGTGGTGCTGAATGGGGCTCATCTTGAACACCTTGCGCTTTCGCAGCCGCACCGAGGCGACCTGAATCACCACGCTGAGCACCGCCGCCACCGGAATAATCGCGGCAATCGGCAGCAGCCACACGTCCGAGTACAGCGCGTAGGCACCCGCCGCGACCGCGCCGATGGCGTGGCTGCCCATGTCGCCCATAAACACGCGGGCGGGGTGGGCATTGAACCACAGGAACCCGAGCAGCACGGCCACCATCAGCGCGGCGATGGGCGAGACGGCGACGAGCGGCAGCAGCACGATCATGCCGACCCCAGCGAGCAGCCCGTCGAGGCCGTCGGTGAAGTTGAAGGCGTTGACGCTCCCCACCATCACAAAGGCGATGAACAGCATGTCGAAGATGGGGTAACCGCCGATGGACATGAAACCGGGCAGCAGTTGGTGGCTGGCGAGCGGCGCCGCGAAGCCCGCAAACAGCAGCGCGACAAGCACCTGCAAGGGGAATTTCTCGCGGGCAAGCAGTTCCTTTTTGCCGCCGAACTTGCGCGAACGGATTTTCAGAAAATCGTCGATGCCGCCCACCACGCCCATGCCGAGTGCGGCGAGCAGAATCATCACCTCGCGGCTGAGGTTCGCCTGTCCGATGCCGCCGAAGGCCAGCAGCCCCACGAACACCAGCAGCAGCGCCAGCACAAACGCCACGCCGCCCGCCGTGGGGGTGCCTTCCTTGGCGAGGTGGGTCTGCGGCCCGTCCTGGCGAATCGGCTGGCCCCAGCCGAACTTCTTGCTGTAGTGAATAAACAGCCCCAGCAAAAACCACGACAGCAGCGCCGCCACGACCATCATGGGCGCACCCGCCGGGCAGCGGCCCGGTCCCCGAGCAGAACAGAAGGCAACGTCATCTCAGTGACGAAGCCTACCATGAGGGGGTGCGCTTCCTCGGATGAGAGGTGGGCGCGGGGACTTTCGCCACCCAGCCCCCCCGGCCCTCACTTCTTCATCTTCAGGTTGGGCGGCATCTGCCCGCCGCCGCGCGGCAGCTTGGGCATTCGCATGCCTTTGCCCTTGCCGCCGGTCATCTGGCCGAGCATTTTCATCATTTCCTTCATCTGCTCGTGCATCTTGAGCAGTTTGTTGATGTCCTGCACGCTGGAGCCGCTGCCCTGCGCGATGCGCTTGCGGCGGCTGCCGTCGATGATCTTGGGGTTGCGCCGCTCCTTGACCGTCATCGAAGAAATCATCGCGTCGATGCGCTGAAGCTGCTTTTCGTCGATGGTAAAGCCCTCGGGCAGCGCGCGGCTCATGCCGGGAATCATCTTCATCAGGTCGCCGAGCGGCCCGAGTTTACGCAGCTGGCGCAGTTGCAGCAGCAGGTCCTCAAGGTCGAAGTCGCCGGGCTTCTTGACCTCCATCGCCTTGAGGTCGGCGGCCTGCGCGCGCTCAATCAGGCCCAGCACGTCACCCATGCCGAGAATGCGCCCGGCCACCCGGTCGGGGTAGAACGGCTCCAGGCCGCTGAGTTTCTCGCTGACCCCGGCAAAATAAATCGGCTTGCCCGTCACCGAGCGGGCCGAAAGCGCCGCGCCGCCGCGCGCGTCCCCGTCCATCTTGGTCATGATCAGGCCCGACACGCCGATGCGCTCGTCGAAGGCCTGCGCGACGTTGAGCGCTTCTTGCCCGGTCATGGCGTCCACGACCAGCAGCGTCTCGGTGGGCTGCAACTCAGCCTTGAGGGCGGCGAGCTGGTTCATCAGTCCCTCGTCGATCTGGAGGCGCCCGGCGGTGTCCACGATCACCAGGTCGCGCGGGTCACGGGCGAGATGTTCCTCGATACGGGCCTTCGTCTCGGCGGGCGACTCGCCGTCGTTCACCTTCAGCACCGGCACGCCCACCTGTTTGCTCAGCACTTCGAGCTGGTCGCGGGCGGCGGGGCGCTGGGTGTCGGCGGCGACGAGCAGCACCTTGCGGCCCAGTTTCTTGTAGTGCGCGGCGAGTTTGCCCGAGCTCGTGGTCTTGCCCGCGCCTTGCAGGCCGACCATGAACCAGACGTTGTTTTTCTTGTCGAGCGAAGGCTGCGCCGACTCGCCGCCGAGGGTCTGCACCAGTTCGTCGTGCACGAGCTTGATGACGGTCTGCCCCGCGTTGAGCGAGCCGAGCACCTGCTGGCCCACCGCCTGCTCGCTGACCCTGGCAACGAAGTCCTTAGCGACGCCGAAATTGACGTCGGCTTCCAGCAGGGCCATCCGAATTTCACGCATGGACGCCTTGACCTGCGCCTCGGTCAGCTGGCGCTCACGGCCCAGCTTTTCCAGAATGTCCTGCAATTTGTTGCCCAGCGACTCGAACATAGTGCGGGCAGGCTAGCACGGGGGTTCGGCCCGCAAAGAAAGCCGGGACGCTGACGCAGGCGCGGGTGCTGCGGCGAGGCCAGGGACAGCTCAGGACGAAGCGAGCAGGTCCAGGGGCGGCGAAACCAGGCCGTGCTGCTCGGTGTCGGTCAACGCGGGAATGTAAAGGTCGTTGGGCATGACGTACACCAGTTGATGCCCCAGGCGCAGGACCAGTTGCATGCCGTGTTCCTCTTCCCAGGTGGGCAGGGTATGCACCAGCACGTACGGCACTTCCGGCTCATTGGAGGAGGAACAGACGAGCACTTCGCGTGGGGTGACCTGCGCCCAGAGGTCTTCGGGGGACTGAGCGGCAGCCAGCCGTTCCTCCATTTCCTCCTCGTCGCAGACGTACTCGAGATTGAAGCGCATGTCGCTGAGCACAAATGGACTGACGCGCTCACGGGCCTGCTGGCCCAGACTCAGGAAGGTCAGGGCAGCGGCCTGCGCCTGCGCCCACTTTTCGCCTGCCGGGTCTGCCTCAAAGGCAAAGGGCAGCGCCTCACCGCCGAAGAAGGGAACGGGCAGCGGTTCGGTGGCCCACCAGCCGTCCTCCTGACGTTCAAGCGAAGCGAAGTGCGGGTGCAGGTCCATGCTGAGGTTGTACTTCGGGCGGTGGGGCACGTCAAGAGAGCTGGCCCCCTCCCCCTTTAGAGCATTTGACAAAAAGATGGCACAGCTTTTTGGCGAGCGAAGCGAGTACAAAACACCGAGCAGGACGGACTTGCAAAGCTGCGAAGCAGAGAATGGAGCGGGTGGCGGCGCCGCTGCCGACACCCGCGTAATTCGGAGAACTGCTCTAGGCCCGCTTCGCCCCACGACCGATCCGCAGCACGTCGGTCACGTTCGGGACGGCGAGCAGTGCCGAGCGCACGACCTCGAGCTGCGGCTGGCTGCCCACCGCGAGCCGCAGGTGGATGTGCGCGGTGCCCCCGGTGTCAGCCTGCGCCGCAACCTTGAGCGAGCTGGTCTTCTGGTCGCTGAGCACCTTCATCACGTCGGCGAGCAGGTGCTGCCGGTCTTCGGCCACCACATCGAGGTCTACGATGAGTTCCTCTTCGCTCGTCGCGTTCCACGAGGCGGCCACGCAGCGTTCGGGCTCGTCGCGCAGCAGCCGCACCATGTTGGGACAGTCAATGCGGTGAATGCTCACCCCGCGCCCCCGGGTGAGGTAGCCCATGATCTGGTCGCCGCGAATAGGCGAGCAGCAATTGCTGATCTTGGTCTGGGTGGTAAAGCCCTCGACGTAGATGCCGTGCTCGGAGGACTTGACGGCGACGGGCCGGGGACGGCTGGGCGCGGCCTGCTCCTGCGCGAGCGTGGGCGAAAGGATGCGCGCCACCGCGCTCGGCGTGTGCTTGCCCGCCGCGAGCGCGAGGTACAGCTCGTCGGGGTTGCGGGTGCCGAGCAGCTTCTGGGCGGCTTCTTCGAGCAGTTTGGAGCGCATCAGCTGGCGCACCGGCAGCTGGCGGCGGCGCAGGTAGCGCTCGAGCAGGTCGTGGCCCTTTTGCAGCCCCTCGTCGCGCTTTTGCTGGCGCGAGTAGGCGCGAATCTTGGTGCGGGCGCTGCGCGTGGCGACGAAATTCAGCCAGTCCTCGCTGGGTTTGCCCTGCTTGCTGGTCAGTACCTCCACCATGTCACCGTTTTGCAGCCGGTGCGAGAGCGGCACAATCGAGCCGTTGACCCGCGCCCCCACCGCCGTTTCGCCTATGCGGGTGTGGATGTGGTAGGCAAAATCAATCGGCGTGCTCCCCGCCGTGAGCGACACCGCCAGCCCCTTGGGTGTGAAGACCCACACCCGCTGCGAGAGGATGTCGTTTTTCACTGCGTCTATGTAGTCGGAGGCGTCGCCGATTTCGTTCTGGATTTCGCGTAGCTGCGTAATCCAGTTCTCGCGGTCCTTCTGGGCAAGTTGCCCGCCCTGCTTGTACATCCAGTGCGCGGCCACGCCGTACTCGGCGACCTCGTGCATCCGCAGCGAGCGAATCTGCACCTCGATGGGCTGACCGCTGCGCGAAATCACGGTGGTGTGCAGGCTCTGGTAGCCGTTGGGCTTGGGCACGGCGATGTAGTCCTTGACCCGTCCCGGCAGCGGCGTCCACATGGAGTGGACCACGCTCAGGGTGTGGTAGCACACGCGCTTTTCGCGGTTTTCCTCGGCGCGTTCGCGGCGCGACTCCTCCACGCCTTCGGGCACCGTCAGTGGGCGCGGCTTGAGAATCACCCGCAGCGCGAGCAGGTCGAAAATCTGCTCGAGCGCCTTGCCCTCTTTTTGCATTTTGTTGTGAATGCTCCACAGGTGCTTGGAGCGGCCCGCGATGTCGATGTCCTCCACCCATTCGAGCAGTTCGAGGTCGTCTTCGAGGGCGTCTTGGAGCTCGGCCACCGCGTTCACGATCAGCTCGTCGCGCTCTTCCTGGCGGGTGCGCAGCCGGGTTTGCAGGTACTCGTAGGCGTCGGGGTGCAGGTAGCGGAAGCTGAGGTCTTCGAGCTCCCACTTGATGCGCCCGATGCCGAGGCGGTGCGCGAGCGGCGCGAAAATCTCCATCGTTTCGCGGGCAATGCGCTGCTGCTTTTCGGGCTTCATGCTGCCCAGCGTCCGCATGTTGTGCAGCCGGTCGGCGAGCTTGACCACGATGATGCGCAGGTCCACCGTCATGGCGATGAGCATCTGGCGCAGGTTTTCGGCCTGCATGTCGCGCCCGTCCCCCGGCACCTCGGCCTGCTGGTTGCCCTGCTTGGAAAGCTTGCTGACCTTGGTTTCGCCCTCCACGATGCGGCGCACGTCGGGGCCGAAATTCCGCTCGATGACCTCGAAGGTTACGCCCTCCACGTCTTCCACCGTGTCGTGCAGCAGCCCGGCCATCAGGCTGTCGGTGTCCATGCCGAGCCGGGCGAGGATAATCGCCACCGCCACCGGGTGGGTGATGTAAGGCTCGCCGCTTTTGCGCATCACCCCGGCGTGGGCGTCACGGGCAAAGACGTAGGCGGCCTCGACACGCTCACGCTCCGCCTCGGGCCGGGAGGCGATCAGCGCGCGGAGTTCCGCCATGCCGAAGTCGGGATCGGGTGAAGGGGCGACGGGGGACGGCTCCGGCATCGAATCAGCATAAGGCTTTGCCCGCCGCCCTATTCGGTGGTGTCTCACATCAGCGGGAGCCAACGCGGCGCGTCTGCCCAGCGAGCGAGACGCGCCATAAAAAAAGCCCAGCCAGCGGGCAAGACTTCAGGGGTGGGAAGGATTGTCAGAAAAGAAGGCAATTAACGGCGTTCGCGGGTGCGAACCGGGATGGGCACCGGCTGTGGCCGTGGCTCACCCAGCCCCGTCAGGACGCCGCGCAGCCACTCCAGAAATTCACTCAGACCTTTCACGTCCCCAGTTTAGAAAATAAATCTGGGACGCAGATGGAAGCCACATGACCGCTGCTTCATACGCCGGGCAGCTGACTTTTTCCACTTCTCATCTCTCTACCTGCGACCCTCACGACCTTCACGGGTGTTTTACTGAGTTCCTGGCCAGTGGACGGGCGCGTTACTCTCGGCGCATGACTCAGGATTTACAAGTCGAGAAATACCAGGAAGGCAGCGGCCAGCCGGCAGAAAAAGGCAAGATGGTCAGCGTGCACTACACAGGCACGCTGGAAAACGGCCAGAAGTTCGACTCCAGCCGCGACCGGGGCCAGCCCATCGAGTTCCCGCTCGGCGTCGGCTACGTGATTCCCGGCTGGGACCAGGGCATCGCGCAGATGCGGGTGGGCGACAAGGCCCGGCTGACCATCCCCGGCCACCTCGCCTACGGTGAAGCGGGCGTTCCCGGCGTCATTCCCCCCAACGCCACCCTGATTTTCGACGTGGAACTGATGGACGTGCGCTGAGACACGCAGCAAGAACCCGGCCCCTCCTCATTTGGAAGGGTCCGGGCTTTTTTGATGCCTTGTTAGCCGGTTTTTAGCGCTTGTCCGAGCCTTCGAGCGGCGCGTCGAGCACGTTGGTGTCGTCTTCCACGTAGTCGCCCTGCTCGTCGAGCATCCCGCCGGGTTCCACGCCAATGTCGGGGTTGCCGGGGCTGTCCTGCACGACGCCCGACTGCGGGGTGGGGAACTTGGTGGCGCTCTCCGAGTCGGTGCTGTGGTTCTCCTGGGGAATGTCAACTTGCTCGTCGCTGCGGTGTCCAGTCATGGCGGGCAATCTAGTACGTCGCCGTGCGGGGCAGGTGTGCTGGGCTTCAGCACAGGTTTAGAGGCGTGCAGGCGCCAGGAACCCGGCTGCTACACTTTTCGCTATGCCCCGTCAACCAGAAATCGGTCTCGCCCTGCTCCGGCTGGTGCTGGGTGTGGTGTTCGTGGCCCACGGACTTCAGGCAATGGCCTGGGGCGACCTCGGGCCGCTGGTCGAGCAGTTCCGGGCCTGGCATATTCCCCACCCGCTGCTCGCGGCGCCGCTGGTCGCCACCATCGAAACGGTCGGAGGCGTGCTGCTGTTTCTCGGCCTCGCCGCCCGCACGGTGGCCTTCTTGCTGAGCTGCATCATGTTCGGCGCCATCTGGTATGTCCACTGGGGCCGCAGCTTCTTCGCGCCCGCCGGCCTGGAACTGCCGCTGCTGCTGCTGGGAGGCAGCCTCGCCATCATGTTCGGTGGCCCCGGCTACCCGTCCATGGACCGGGTCAACTACCGCCTCCCGTCTTTTGGGCGCACCACGACGCGCGTTTATGAGCAGGACGGCCCGCCCCGGCTTTAAGGGCGGGGCCCTCTCCAACTAGAGCAGTTCTCCGAATTACGCGTGTGTCGGAACAGCACCGCCACCCGCTCCATTCTCTGCTTCGCAGCTTTGCAAGTCCGTTCTGCTCGTTGGTTTGCACTCGCTCTCTTCGAGCTGTACCAGTCCGCTCGCCAAAAAGCTGTGCCATCTTTTTGTCAAATGCTCTAAAAGCGCAGCTCCAGCCCCACTCCAGCCCCGAGCTGCCCGCTGAGCGTGCTACGGGCGTAGGCGCGCCAGCCGACCGGCCCCAGGACCGGCCCGCGCAGGCCGCCCTCGGCGTAGAGGTTGAGGCCCTGGCGGTACTCGGCGCCCGCACTGGCAAAGGCGTCCACCTTCGTCAGAGGCAGATTGAGGTCGCGCAGAGTCACGCCCAACGCGTAACGGTTTTTGCCCTGCCAGCCTTTCTCCGCGCTGCCCTCGACACCCAGCGCCCCCAGGCGCGGCACCGCGACCAGCGAGCTGCCCACCCGCACGCCGTAGCCGGCGCTTCCCGTCTCGGCGCCGGCCCAGGTGGTCGCGCCCGCCACGCCGAGGGAGGACATCAGAGCCAGAACCGCCGCCATCTGCCAAACCTGTTGCATGGGTGCAGGCTAGGGCGCGGGAGCTGACGGGGGATGAGGGAAGCGGCGGCCCTAAGCCTCAGCCGTTGAGCCGCACTTCGGCCACCTTCGCCAGCAGGCGGAAGGTCTGGAAGAGGTGATAGGCGTTCTCGCTCTCCCAGCCGACGGTCACGGCGTCCACGCGGGTCACGCCCGGCACCCGTTCGCAGGCGTCGGCGCGGGCCTGATGGTCGAAAGAAAGCTGGCAGGGCGCGGGCCAGCGGGTGGTGTAGGGCGCGAGCGAGGCGGCGCGGCGCACTCCGGCTTCGGCTCCGGCGCGGATGCGGCGCACGGCTTCGGCGGGGTGAAGGTGAATGGCGGCAAAACTGCTCAGCCCTTCCTTGACCGCCACCGTTTCGACTCCCTCGCCCAGTTCGGCGCGGATTTCGCCCATCGCCACGTCGTCGCCCGAGGCGAAGGCCACCGGCACTCCGTAGTGCCCAGCGAGCAGGGCGTTGAGGCCATATTCGCCAGTGTCCACGCCGCCGATGCGGACATTACGAATAAAGCCGTTCCAGGTGTGCGCCAGCGGCCCGCGCATACTACCGGCGCGGGCGTGCGAGCCGACAAGCAGCAGCGCGCCCACACCTTCTTCCTGCACGCCCTGCACCATGCTCAGCGGCTTGTCGTTGCCCGTCGTGTAACGCACCCGTTCGGGCAGCAGCTCGGGCAAGAGGTTGCGCATGGTGTCGTGGCTGTCGTTGACCAGCACGTCGCTCGCGCCCGCCGCGAAGGCGCCCTCGGCAGCGGCGGCGGCCTCACGGGTCATCTGAACGCGGGCCTTTTCGTACTCCGCGCCGTTGACCAGACCCCCGAACTCGGGCGGGCTGACCTGCACCCACGACGCCACGCCGCACACGCCTTCCATATCCACGCTGATAACGACTTTCATAAGACCGAGGGTAAAGGCTCGGAGACTGCCCGTGCCTACAATGACGTATGCCAGAACCCCGCAAGAACGCAGACCAGGGCCGCTACGAACTCACCGACGGCGGCCAGATCGTCGGTTTCGCTGAGTACCAGGACCAGGGCGACACCGTGGTCCTGCCGCACACCGAAGTCAGCGCCGGGCACGAGGGCGAGGGCCTGGGCAGCCAGCTCGCGCAGTTTGCGCTGAACGACATCCGGCAAGCGGGCAAAAAGGTCGTGCCGACGTGCCCCTTCATTCGTAGCTACATCGAGAAGCACCCAGAATATGCGGATCTGGTGGCACAGGGCTGAAAGTGACACAGGGCTGAAGACGGACCAGAACAGAACCAGAGCGCGGCGACGGGAGCACCCTGTCTGCCGCGCTCTTTTGAGTGCGAGGTCAAGCCATGAGGCGAAGAGTGCGGCGGAGCTTCTGGTCCTTCTCCCAGAACTGGGCGGCGTGCCACACCAGCGCCCCGGCGAGAAGGGCGTAAACCCACGCCGGCGAAACGCCGAGCAGCTGCGGCAGGTAGAAGGTCACGTTGAGGGCGTTCACGAGAACACCCAGCAACAGCAAAACGCCGTCCTGCCGCAGAGGGTGGAGGCGCCAGGACAGGCCATAGCCCAGGGCATAGAGCAGTGCCGCCGCGACCAGCGGACCCGAAGGATGAGTCCAGGCCATCCAGCCCAGCATCAGAGCGCAGACAATGTGCAACCAGCGCAGGTCGGGCCGCTGTGGAGACATCAACTGCTCCCACTCCTTGCGCGTGACATAGAGCTTTTTCAGGGCCACTGTCATGTCCTCCGGCGACCCCAGCACCGGGTCAACGTCTGCCCCCGCGTCCAGTTCCGCATCGTCCAGATGTTCCCAGGTATCCCGCCTGACGCGCTCAGCGACGGCTTCAGGCAAGTCAGCAGTAGCGATTCTCAGCCAGCTTTCTGCATTCATACGGTATCCCCCAGGACATGACGAACGGCGCGAGTTTCCTGCTCCCAGGCCCGGCGGGAACGCGCTAGGGCCCGTCTCCCCTGCTCGGTCAAGCGGTATTCCCGCCGGGTACGCCCGCCGACCTGTTGCTCGGCACTGACGACCAGGCCCTCAGCTTCGAGCGCGTGGAGCACGGGATACAGCAGGCCCTCACGCGCCGTAAGCAACCCCTCCGAACGCGCCTGGATGGCCTGCGCGATGGCGTAGCCGTGCTCCGGCTGCCGGGCGAGCACTGCCAGCACCAGCATGCGAAGTTGCTCGGTGCGGTTCATGGAATGAGTATACCTCTGAAACAGAGGTAACTGAGCACAAAAAAGCGTGGCACCTGAGGGACTGGCCCCAGCGCCGCGCTTTTCGCTTGCTTTCTATTGCCCGTTGCTCGCCACCCAGAAAATCAGGGCAATCAACAGCAGGTCTACCGCCCAGCTCGCGGGCCGTTTGAGCCGTTCGTCCTTCTGCGCCCGGAACACCTGCACCCCCAGCCGGGCGAACAGCAGCCCCGCGATCAGGTACGGACTCGGCGCCGCGCCCCCGCTCAGCAGCGGCCAGAGCAGCAGCCCCGCCAGCACCAGCAGGAGCAGCAAGCTGACGGCGCTCAGCGGGTCGGGGCCAGAACTCCGAGAACCGGGGCGGCTCAAGCCTTCTTCCCGCCTTTCTGCTCGTCGTCAGGCTTCTGCTCTGCCGATTCAGCGGCGTCTGCCGGAGCGCTGCGGCCCCCCTCATGGGCCGGCGTCTCGGCCACCAGCCGCTGTTGCTCGTTGGGGCGGGGGTCGGCGGCGCGCTCGACCTGCACCGCCTGGGCCGATTGCCGGGCGACTTCGCGCAGTTCGGGGGTCAGTTCCTGGCGGCTGACAAGGCCCTTCACCGGCGCGGCGGCCACGGGTTCAAGCACCAGCACGCTGCTCGGCGGCAGGTTCAGGTGCAGGGCGTGGGCCTGACCGTGGGCGGCTTCGTCGCGGGCGCTGAGGTCGGGTTGCTGGGTGCCGAA
The DNA here is from genome assembly GCF_000008565.1 of Deinococcus radiodurans R1 = ATCC 13939 = DSM 20539. Lineage (GTDB taxonomy): Bacteria > Deinococcota > Deinococci > Deinococcales > Deinococcaceae > Deinococcus > Deinococcus radiodurans. The sequence continues at coordinate 1,871,922 of NC_001263.1, forward strand.
GCCGCCAAATTCGCCGTCGTCGGTGGACAGCAGCACGCGGTACTCGCCGCCCTGGGGCACGCCGATCACGTAGTCCTCGCGGTAGACCGGAGTTAGGTTGGCGATCACCAGACTCCAGGCCCCGCTGTAGGTGTCGCGCCGGGCGTAGGCGTAGACCGAGTTGTCGGTGTCGTCGGCACTGATCCACGCCATGCCTTCCTCGCGGGCGTCCCCCGTGTGCCAGTCGGGGCGCTCGCGGTAAAGCTCGTTCAGGCGCCGCACCAGATTCATGACGCCACGGTGGTCGGGCTGGTCGGCGTGGAACCACGGCAGCGGCGCGTCATGGTTCCACTCGCTGCCCTGGGCAAAGTCCTGGCCCATGAACAGCAGCTTCTTGCCGGGCGTGGTCCACATCATGGCGAGAAAAGCGCGGTAGTCGGCGCGCTGCGCGTACCAGTCGCCGGGGTGCTTGAGGACCATCGGCTTTTTGAGGTGCACCACCTCGTCGTGGCTAATCGCCAGCACGTAGTTTTCACTCGTCCGGTACACGTTGAAAAAAGTCAGCTTGTGGTGGTCGTACTTGCGGTAGATCGGGTCCTGCTCGAAGTAGGCGAGCGAGTCGTTCATCCAGCCCATCGCCCACTTGTAGTCGAAGCCCAAGCCCTCGGGCGTCGGCGTGGTGACGCCAGGGAAAGACGTGCTTTCCTCGGCAATCATCAGGCAGCCGGGGGCCATGTGGTGCGCGACCTCGTTCAGGCGCTTGAGAAAGGCGATGGCCTCGAGGTTCTCGCGCCCGCCATAGATGTTCGGCACCCACTCGGTGCGCGAAAAGTCCAGGTACAGCATGGAGGCCACCGCGTCCACCCGCAGGCCGTCCACGTGGTAGTCCTGCACCCACTTCAGGGCCGAGCCGATCAGGAACATCACGACCTCGTTGCGGCCATAGTCGAAGATGTAGGTGTTCCAGTCGTAGTGGTAGCCCTTGCGCGGGTCGGCGTACTCGTAGAGCGGCGAACCGTCGAAGTGCGCGAGCGCGAACTCGTCGGTGGGGAAATGGCCCGGCACCCAGTCGAGCAACACGCCGATGCCGAGCGAGTGCAAATGGTTGACCAGATATTTGAAATCTTCCGGGCTGCCCAGGCGGCTGGTCGGGGCGTAGTAGCCCGTGACCTGATAGCCCCACGAGCCGTCGAAGGGGTGCTCCATCACGCCGAGCAGTTCGACGTGGGTGTAGCCCATGTAGGTCACGTACTCGCCCAGCCGGTGCGCGAGGTCGCGGTAGTTCAGGAACCAGCCGTCGTCACGCCGCGCCCACGAGCCGACATGGCACTCGTAGATGCTGATGGGGTCTTCGAGCGCCTGCCCTCGCCGCGCCCGCTGCTCCAGCCACCCGGCGTCGGTCCATTCGAAGTCCTGCTGCCAGATGATGCTCGCGTTGTTGGGCCGCACCTCGAAAAAGGTGCCGTAGGGGTCGGTCTTGTCCACGGTCTGCCCCCCGGCGCCGGTCACGCGGAATTTGTAGCGCTGGCCCGGCTGCGCGGCGGGCACGAAGGCGCCCCAGAACCCGAAGTCGAGGCGCTGCAAGGGATGGTCGAAGCCGTTCCAGTCGTTGAAATCGCCCACGACACTCACATGCTGCGCGTTCGGTGCCCACACGGCGAAGCGCACCCCCTGAACCCCGTGTTCGGTGGTCGGGTGGGCGCCGAGCAGGTGGTCGGGCCGGACCAGATCGGCGGTCACCAGCTTTTGCAGGTGCTCGTGGTCGAGGGGCAAGGGAAACGTCATGCGGCGAGTCTACGGCGCAGCCTTGCTCCCGGCGCCTGTCCCCTCTGCCCCGTCGCCCATCTCTAAAGCTGTTTTAAATCCGCTTTCCGGTCCCTATCGTGGGGTGGCATCCCCTCGGGGAGCACGGCGCGCCGCACAATAGCAGCATGACCCAGCAAACGAATTCCCAGGGGACTCAGCCCGGCGCGGCTCAGGAACAGGCCATCTTCGCGGGCGGCTGCTTCTGGTGCACCGAGGCCGTGATGCAGGACCTGCGCGGCGTGCAAAAGGTCGAGAGCGGCTACATCGGCGGTACGGTGCCCAATCCCGATTACCGCTCGGTGTGCGGCGGGCAGACCGGGCACGCCGAGGCGGTGCGCGTGACCTTTGACCCGAACCAGATCAGCTACCGCGACCTGCTGGGGCTGTTTTTCGCCACCCACGACCCCACCAGCCTCAACCGCCAGGGCGCCGACGTGGGCACCCAGTACCGCAGCGCCCTGTTTCCGCTGACCCAGGAGCAGGAACAGACGGCCCGCGAAATGATCGAGCAGCTCGGCACCGAGGACGTGTTCGGGCGGCCCATCGTGACCAGCATCGAACCGGCGAGCACCTTCTACGTTGCCGAGGACTACCACCAGAACTACTACAAGAACAACCCCGGCCAGGGCTACTGCATGGCCGTCATCTCGCCCAAGGTCGCCAAGCTGCGCCAGTACTACGGCGACAAACTCCGCTGATGCGGGTGCTGTGGCAGACCGAGGCGGCAGGCTACGCGGCGCAGCTACGGGCAGGTGCCGGGCAAGCCGCCCTGGTCTGGCCGCACGGGGAGCTGCGGGCCGACACGATTGAAGAAGTCCTTGCGTTGGCGGCGGCTGATCTGCGTCTGCCGGGTGCGGTGTACGCCGAGCTCCTCGACGAACTCGACTTGCTGGCCGGCGGGCCGCCACGGGCCTGGACGCCCTGAAAAAGCAAAAGTAGACATGGCGCTGGGAGCGATTGAATCTCCCGGCGCCGTTCTTTTGTCCCACTCTAATGTCCCACTCTAAAACAGAGTGCCCTCCACCAGGTGCAGCAACTCCCGCCGCACCTGCGCCGCGTCGTGGGGGCGGGCCGTGCGGTCGGGGTCGAGCAGGTGGTCTTGCAGGCGGACGAGGGGGTCGGCCAACTGGGGCGCGGGCTCGCCGGGTTCGGGCAACTGACCGTGCAGGCCCCAGAACAGCAGCACGCCCACGCTGTAGAGGTCACTTTCCGGCCCCTGCCTCTCGCCCCGGCTCGCCTCGGGGCTCTGGAAGGCGGGGGTGCCGATGCGGACAGCGCCCCCCGGGTCTTCACCGAGCGGGCCGCTGAGGTCGTAGTCCACCAGTTTGGCGCTGCCATCTTCCTCCACGACGATGTTGTCGGGCTTCACGTCGCGGTGCAGGACGCCGCGCTCATGCAGGTAGGCGAGGGCCTCCAGCAGATGCACCAACGTCAGCAGGTACGCCTGCCGCTCCCGTTGCAGGGCCGGGCGGCGCCGGTAACGCTCGAACAGGACTGCGCCCCGCGCATAGGCCATCAGCAGGGCCGGCTGGGCGCCAATCCGCTCCTGCCCGAGCACCGGGGCCAGCCGGGGGTGCAGCAGCCCGGCGCCATGCTCGTATTCCCGCGCGGCAAAGGCCGACAGCTCCGGCGGAAAGAGCTTGACCGCCCGCACCTGCCCGCGCCCCGTCACCGCCAGATACACCACGCTGTGCGAGCCATGACCGAGCACCCGGACCAACCGGGTACCGTTGCCGAGAAGCTGTCCAGCGAGCGTCACTGAACCTCAGGCTATCCCGCCGCCGCTGAGGGCAGATGGGGCAGGGATGAAGTTCAGAATGTTTCTGCCGGGGGTCAGTCCTCTTCCCGGTCGTCGGCTTCCCAATCGCCAGCTTCTGGGCTGTCTGCCGCTCCAGTGTCGTCCCAGTCGTCTAGCACAGTGCGGCGCGGGGCGGGCGCTTCCCGCTCGGCGCGCAGGTGCTCCTCTGTTTCTTCGCCGGCCAGCACCGCCTGGGCGCGGGCCAGCACCGACAGGTCGCCCGCTTGCAGGCCGTAACGCTCGGCGAGGTACGCCGCCACCCACGCGCCGAAATACCACAGTGCGAGCTGCCCGGCGTAGGCGCTCTCGGTGTCGCCGGGGACAGGCAGATGCACCACCTCGTCGATGCGCGTTTCGAGCACCTCGCGGCTCAGTTCCAGCGCGGGGTCGAGGTCGCCGAGCAGCAGGGCAATGCGCCCGTCGCCGTGCTCGTGCTGCGCCTCGAACGCCCCGGTCACGACGGGCAGCGGGTCGCCGGACAGCGGCACAGCGAGCGTCTTGCCGATGCGCGCCAGCAACTGTTGCCACGCCTGCGGCAGCGCCTCCGCATCGGGCGCGGCGAGCAGGAGTGGGGCGCGTCCCCACAGGCTCCAGGCGAGCGTACGCGCCGGGTTGTCGTCGCCCGCCTCCGGGCCGCAGCGTCGGGCGAGGTCGGCGAGCAGTCGCTCGGCTTCCTGCGCGTCCCCGGCGTGCCCGGTGGCGTAGGCAAGCGCCTGGGCGAAGTGGTAGGTGGAGAGCGCCCCGCCGGGCACGAGCACGTCCACCTCGCCCGCCGCGCCGCCGGTCGTCACGCGCCGCACCGCCGCGCCCGCCACCTCGGCCAGTTCAGCGTAGGTGCGCGCCGCGTCTTGCCCGTCGGGGCTGAACAGCACGAACTGGGTGCCGGTGCGGGTGAAGTTGCCGGCCACGCCGGGGAGCGCGCTCGCGAGCTGGGCGGCCAGGGTGCCTTCGCCCACGCCCACCACCGCGTGGGGGCCGGGTTCGGGGCGCTGGGGGCCGGCGTAACTGCCGGGGAGGCGGGAGAGGAGGGCGAGGACATCGGTGCTCATGGGGGAAGTGTACGGGGTGCGGGGCGGGGGGTTTGGGGGCAGGTGGAGGTTTGAGGAGCTGAGAGCTTTGGCTTCAGCTTCTAGCCCCAACCCCAAACCCCTCTCCCCAGAGGGGACAGGGGCTTTGACGCTGGCGCTGTGCAAATGGCGGTGATGGCGCTTGACGGGCGGTGTTCCTCAAGTGCATAGGTTGGTCTGGACGCTGGTAATTTCTGCGGACGTGAGGCCCGTGCGCTTTCAGCGCCCGACGGCCTTTGCGTTCTGCGTTTCACGGTTTTTCGTGGGTGGGTAAAAAAGGCCAAAGCCAAGGCGTTTTTTGACCCTCTCCCGCAGGGGGAGAGGGCCTTTGCGAAGCAAAGGGGTGAGGGGGCGTCCAGACCAGTCCCAACGAAAAACCATTCCATCAAACACTGCGGAGGCTCAGAAAGGGGATGCCGCAGCAGATATCCCCTACAACCCCACCACACCACCGCCCGCTGCCACAGGGCCGTCGTGCACGCAGTGCGCGGGCTTCGCGTCCGCAGAAATCACGAACGTCCAGACCCGCCAGAAACCGTAAAACGCTGAGCGGCAGGCGCAACCTCCGCCCAACGCCAGTCCTCAGCGGAGCGTTGAAGCCCCTGTCCCTTTGGGGTAGGGGGTTGGGGGTGGGGCAAAGAGCTAAAGCTTACGCTCTAACCCCTTCCTGAAAGCCACGACATGCCTTTCAAGGCAAAGGCCACCGCACCGTTCCCACCTGATCGGTCCGCCATACCTTCGCCCCGGCAGCGGCTATTCGGTCGAGCACCGCCTGTGTCGGGTGTCCGTAAGTGTTGCGTCCCACGCTGATAAGCACGTCTTTCGGCTTCGTCTGCTTGAGGAGGACTTCGCCGGTGCTGTAGCGGCTGCCGTGGTGCGCGGCCTTGAGCAGCGTGAGGTGACCGGGGCCAATCAGGGCCTCGGCGGGGTCGGGCAAGTCACCGAGCAAGGCGGCACGGAATGGTCCGTCCTCGACCCGCAGCGCCACCGAGTTGTCGTTGTCAGCAGTGGACCAGACGTTGCCGACAGGCCACAGAGCCGTCACTTTGACCGGTCCCGCCGTCACCTGGTCGCCCCGCCGAATCTGGCGCACCGGGACATTTCTTTCACGGGCAGCGGTCAGCACGGCGTCGAGCACCGGGTCGTCGCCCGCCTTTTTGAGCTGGCCCACCCACAACTCGCCCACCGGAAGACCGCGCAGGACGCTGGAAAGGCCCTCGATGTGGTCGGTGTCGGCGTGCGTCGCCACCACCACGTCCAGCTTCCGCACCCCGAGAGCCCGCAAAGCCGGCAACACGGTGCCCCGGCCCACGTCGTAGTCGCTGCCGACCGAGCCGCCGCCGTCCACGAGCATCGTCAGGCCCGGCACCCGCAGCAGGGTGGCGTCGCCCTGGCCCACGTCCAGAAAGACCAGTTCGCGGGCGGGGCGCAACTGGGCCGGCAGCCAGGACAGCGCGGCGCAGGCGAGGGCAATGGTCAACGCGGCTTGCCCCCGCACCCGCCCGAGCAGCCAACCCATCCCCGCAACAGCGGCGAGCGCGTAGGCAAGAAAGCCGCCCGCGCCGAGCGTGCCCCAGCCCAGCACCGGGGCACTGCCGAAAGTCTGCGCGACCCACAGCAGAGCAGAAGCGAGCGGCGCCACGGCCCAGTTCACCAGCCCGCCTGCCGGGCCGAGCAGCCCCGCGAGGAAGCCGAGCGGCACCAGCACCGCCATGATGGGCGCGGCGAGCAGGTTGGCGGGCAAGCCCACCAGCGGCAGTTGCCCGAAATTGTGCGCGATGACTGGCAGGGTGGCGAGTTCGGCGAGCACGGTGGCCGCGAGCGCGAGCTTGAGCCACTGCGGCCAGCGCTGCGGCAGCCGGTCGGCCAGTTTGCCCGAGAGCAGCAGGCCGAGGACCGCCAGAAAGGAAAGCTGAAACCCCACGTCCAGCAGCCACAGCGGAAACAACAGCAGGCAGGCACTCGCTGTCAGCGCCACGATGCCCAACGGGTCGGGCCGCCCCCGGCCCACCATCAGCGCGAGCAGGGCCACACCGCCCATCAGCACGGCGCGGGTGATGCTCGGTGTGGCGCCGACGAGGAGCAGCAGGTAAAAGGGCAGCAGCGCGGCGGGCAGGCCATAGCGCCAGCTGGGCCGCGCCCCCAGCCACCCGAGCAGCCAGATCAATGTGCCAGTCAGCAGCGCCACGTTCTGCCCGCTCAACGCCATCAGGTGCGCGAGCCCAGCGCGGGCAAAGGCGTCGCGCACCGAGAAGCCCTCATCAAACGTTTCGCGTCCGATGTCACCGCGCTCGCCGAGTTCCACCGCCGTCATCAGGGCAGCGTTGCGGGGCGAGAGATGGGCACTCAGGCCCCGACGAAACCAGCCGCGCAGGCCACGTTCCGGGACATGCTTTTTGACCTCGGCACGCACCAGCACGGCTTTCGGCGTGGGCACCAGAAGCCCGCCTTGCGAGCGCAGCCACGCCGCCTGGTCAAAGCCGCCGGGAATACGCCGGCCATCGGGGCGAATCAGCCGCCCGGCCACCACCACTTCGCCCGGCCCTTGCCTCGGTTTGGGAGCGAGGGCCACCCGCGCTTTCGGCTCGTCCAGCGTCAGAAATTGCCCGTCCCAGTGGCCGCGCAGGGTCACGAGGGCACCTATCCAGGGGGCGATGCGGTCCGGCTCGCGGGCCTGCAAGTGCGCCGAGCCGTACCCCAGTCCTCCACCGAGCAGCGCGAGCACCGCCAGCAGCGGGCGGGCGTCCAGCAGGGCCAACGCTGCACCGAGCAGCAGCGGCACGGCGGCCCACCCCAGCCCGAGCTGCCACCCGATGCCGCCGATGATGCCGAGCGCGAGGGGGAGCGGCCACGCCAGCCGCCCGGCCTCGGCGCGGTGACCCCGACGGCGGGCAGGGGCAGTCAGCACCTCACCCGTTTGCGGGTCGAAGCGGGTCGCCCCTTCACGAGTCACCATTTCACCAGCGGCGTCAGCGTGCGGAGGGTCGCTTCGCCCACGCCTTTCACGCGGTCCAGGTCAGCGAGCGAGTGGTAGGGCCGCCCGGCGATAATTTTCTTCGCCATCGCCGGGCCGACTTTGGGAAGGGCTTCGAGCTGCTCCTGACTCGCCGTGTTCAGGTTCACCCGCCCGCTGATGAGGGGCGTGACGCTCGCAGTGGTCGGGTAAGTCCGCGGCTCGGCGTTCGCGTCGGCCTGAACGGGCGGCAGCGCCGTGCGCGTCACCGTCGGCAGCTGCGGGCGCGGCAGCAGCGCGGGGCCGAGGGTCAGGCCGCCGACGAGCAAAGCGCCCGCCGCCAGCGCCACCTGCCAGAGCCGTTCGTGAGGGAGCATGTGGCCCAGGGTAAAGAGGGCGGTCTTTCAGGAGGCTCACTCGCGAGCTGTCCATGTGCCCTGCCGTTCCTGCGCCCGGCCCCGCTAGAGCATTTGACAAAAAGATGGCTCAGCTTTTTGGCGAGCGGAGCGAGTACAAAATAAGGAGCAGGGCGATGAATGGAGCGGGTGGCGGTGCTGCTGCCGACGCACGCGTAATTCGGAGAACTGCTCTAGACTGCCCGGCGATATGGCCGCTTTTCAGACCGCCGCCCAGCTCGCCCGCGCCGTACAGAGCGGTGAGACCACCCCCCAGCAGCTCCTGCACGGTGCCCTGGCCCGCGCCGAAGCCGTGCGTGGCCTCAACGCCCTAGTCAGCTTGAATAGCCACGCCGAGGAGCAGGCCGCCGCCGTGCAGGGCCGCATGCAGGCCGGCGAAACCCTGCCGCTGGCGGGCGTGCCCATCGTCGTCAAGGACAACATCAACGTGACCGGCACCCGCACCACCTGCGGCAGCCGGATGCTGGCGAACTATGTCAGCCCCTACACCGCCACTGCCGCGCAGAAACTGCAAGGCGCGGGCGCAGTCATCGTCGGCAAAGCCAACATGGACGAGTTCGCCATGGGCTCGAGCACCGAGAGCAGCGCGAGCGGCCCCACCCTCAACCCCTGGGACCACGAGCGGGTGCCCGGCGGCTCCTCGGGCGGGAGCGCGGTGGCGGTGGCGGCGGGCATCTCGCCGGTCAGCCTCGGCAGCGACACCGGCGGCTCGGTGCGGCAGCCGGCGGCGCTGTGCGGCGTATACGGCTTCAAGCCGACCTATGGCCGCGTCAGCCGCTACGGGCTGGTGGCCTACGCGAGCAGCCTCGACCAGATCGGCCCCTTTGCCCGCTCGGCGGAAGACCTTGCCCTGCTGATGAACGTGATTGCCGGACACGACCCGCGTGACGCGACCAGCTTGGACGCCCCCGCCCGGTTCGCGGTGGGCGGCGCCGACAGCCTGCGCGGGCTGCGGGTCGGTGTCATCCGCGAATCGCTCGGCGGCAACACCCCCGGCGTGGAAGCTGCGCTGGGCGCCACTCTCGACGCTCTGCGCGGCGCGGGCGCAGTAGTGGGCGAGGTCAGCATTCCCGAGCTGGAGTACGCCATCGCCGCCTATTACCTCATCGCCATGCCGGAAGCGAGCAGCAACCTCGCCCGCTACGACGGCATGGTCTACGGCGAACGCGTCCCCGGCGGCGACGTGACCCGCAGCATGACCCTGACCCGCGAGCAGGGCTTCGGTCAGGAAGTGCAGCGGCGCATTCTTCTGGGCACCTACGCGCTTTCCAGCGGCTACTACGACGCCTACTACGCCAAAGCGATGAAAGTCCGGCGCCTGATTGCCGACGAGTTCACCACAGCTTTCGGGCAGTACGACGTGCTGGTCACGCCCACCAGCCCCTTTCCCGCCTTCCGGCGCGGCGAGAAGGCGAGCGATCCCCTCGCCATGTACGCCGCCGACGTGGACACCGTGGCGGTCAACCTCGCCGGGCTGCCCGCCCTGAGCGTGCCCGCCGGATTTGAAGAGGTGGACGGCAAGCGCCTGCCGGTGGGCGTGCAGTTCATCGCCCCCGCCCTGCAAGACGAGCGGCTGCTGGCCCTGGCCGGCGCGCTCGAAGCGGTGGGCGCCGTGCAACTGGAAATGCCGCAGGACTGAGCCAGACGAGAAGGGCCGGACACCTGTTGCAGTGTCCGGCCCTCTTTCGTCGGTGTCTTATTCGCGGACTTTGAGTCGCACGTCCACGTTGTTGCGGGTCGCCGCGCTGTAGGGGCAGACCTCGTGGGCGGCGTGCATCAGGCCCTCGGCCTGCTCGCGCGACAGGCCCGGGAAATGCCCTTCGAGTTCCACGTCGAGCGCGAACGCCAGGCCCGCCTTTTGCAGGCCCACGCGGGCGGTGATGGTGGAGTCGGCGGGCACGTCGATCTTCTGGCGGCGGGACACCACGCCCAGCGCACCCTGAAAGCAGGCGGCGTAGCCAGCGGCGAAGAGCTGCTCGGGGTTGGTGCCGGGGCCGCCGTCGCCGCCCATCTCGGCGGGCACGCTCAGGTCCAGGTTGAGGCGGTCGTCACTGCTGCGGGTCGTTCCGGCGCGGCCCCCCGTGGCGGTTGCTTCGGCGGTATACACGTTTGCCATACCCGGAGTATTCCCTCGCCCGCATCAGTTGAAAGTGAGACGGACCTGAATCCAAACCTGGGGCGGCCCGACCCCGCCGTCAGGGAGGAGGGTACACTGCCCCCCGTGCCGGGTCCCGAAGTGCTGCTCTACGGTCTGCCGCTCGCCTTTCTCGCTGGTTTTATAGACGCGGTGGCGGGGGGTGGGGGCACCATCACCCTGCCGACGCTGTTTTTCATGGGCCTCGCGCCCGCGCAGGTGGTGGCGACAAACAAGCTGCTCGCCATTTTCGGCTCGGCGAGCGCCACCGTGCAGTTCTGGCGGGGGGGTCACGTCGAGCGGGCGCTGGTGCTGCGGCTGATTCCGCTGGCGCTCGCCGGAAGCGCGCTGGGGGCGTATCTGGTGCGCTTCGTGGACCCCAACACCTTCAAGACGCTGGTGGGCTTCGTGATTCTGGGTGTGGGAGCGCTGGTGCTCGCCAACAAACGCTTTGGCCTCGAAGATCGCTCCCCCGGCCTGACGCCGCGCGTGCTCGCGCTCACGCTGCCGGGCACCTTCATTATTGGCATGTACGACGGATTTCTTGGCCCCGGCACCGGCACCTTCGCCATGTTTCTTTTCGCGCTGGCGGGCTTCAACCTCGTGCGTTCGAGCGGCAACGCCCGCACCATCAACTTTGCGACCAACCTCGGTGCCTTTATCGCCTTCCTCATCGGCGGGAATATGGTCTGGTGGATCGGCCTGCCGATGGGCGTCGCCAACGCGCTCGGGGCCACCCTGGGGGCGCGGATGGCGATGCTGCGCGGCTCGGCCTTCGTGAAGTGGATGTACGGCCTCATCGTGGTGCTGGTGGCGGCGCGGCTGTTCCTGACCCGCTGAACTTATGGCCCGCTGAGCTGGGCGAGTAGGTCAGCACTCACAGCGGCTTGACGAGCACACTCTCCCCCACTTGTAGGCGGGTTTTGGTGAGCACATCGGGCGGAATGTAGATCAGCGCCCCCACCTCCGGGTGCCCGCGCAGGGGGAAACGGTAACTCTTGCCACCGTCGTCGCGCACGCCCACGAACTGCGGCAGGCGCTTGAGGTCCTGTTGCCAGCGGTCCACGATCATGGCGTCCACCAGGACCACGCCCGCGACCTCGTGCGTCACCTCGACGAGCAGCCGGGCGGTCCGCAGCCGCCTCTGACGCAGCAGGCCCAACCGCGCCAGCCGGGCAGCGACGGCGGCGGCCTCGGGGTCGTCGGCCAGTTCGCTCAGAGGCACCTGCGCCGCGATTCGGTCCAAGACCTGATGCTCGTGCAATGACAGCGGCAACCGCGCCAGCCGCTCTGCGTCGGTGATGCGCGCCGGGCCGGGGAAGGGCAACTCGGGCGCGGGCAACTCGCGCAGCGCGGCGTAGGCCACCACATCGAAAGGCGAATTGAGGGGCCGGTACGACCCGCGCACCCCCTCGTCGAACTGAAAGTGACCGCTCGGCTCACGCAGGAGCGCGACCAGGGCGTCACGCGCCTTCCAGGTCACGGTCACTCAGACCGCCGCGCAAATGCTGAAGTGACACCCGCCGCACCCGGCCTTCTTCGAGCCAGCAGCGGAACAGCGCATCGGGCCGCTGCACCCGCAGAACCCCGGTGCGTTTGCCCTGGGCCAGCAGCAGCAGCAGTTGCAGGGCATCGAAATCAGCGAGGTTACTCAGGGTCATCACGAACCGCCTTGCTGGCAGTCTAACCGGCGTCTCTGCCACGTTTCTTTCGCCTGTGCGGGCACACGGAGAATTAATTTCGGGTGTAACCGCGCTCTGCCGCTCAACTCCGCAGCAGATGCGAGAAATCGGCGCCTTGCAGTGGCGGGAGGTCCTGCAAGCTCCCCAGGCCGAATTCGAGCAGAAACTTCTCGGTGGTGCCGTAGAGCAGCGGCTGACCCACGGCGTCGCTGCGGCCCACCACCTTGACGAGTTCGCGCTCCTGCAAGGTGAGCACCGTGCCCGCGCTCGCCCCGCGCATCGCTTCGATTTCAGCCCGCGTGACCGGCTGGCGATAGGCGATGATCGCCAGCACTTCGAGCGCGGCGTTGCTGAGGCTCGGCAGCGGCGCCGGGGCCAGCAGCGGTGCGAGGTGCCCGGCGAGGCCCGGCGGCACGATCAAGCGGTAGCCGCCTGCTACGGCTTCCAGGGTGATGCCCAGCCCCGCAGCTTCCAGCGCCGCCGCGAACGCCTGCACCGCCCGCAGGGTGGCGTCCTCACCGAGGCCCAGCACGCCCGCGAGTTCACGCAGCCGCACGGGCCGCCCCGCCGCCAGCAACGCGGCCCCGATGAGCGCCTGAGGCCGGGCTGGTTGCTCCGTATCGACACTCAAAGGGTCACCCGCACGCCCAGTGGGGCCAGCCGCGCCGCGAGGTCGGCCTGACTCAGGCCTCCCAGCCGCAGCATCCGCGCCGTGTCTTCGCCCTCAGCGGGCAGGCGCAGCACGGTGCTCGGCGCGGCGGGGGGCCGGTCCGCCGTGCCCGCCGGTTCCGGCAGGGTCAGGTCGGCGAGCGCGTAGGCCTCGGCTTCAGCCTGGGTGGTCGCCGCCGCCTGCCCGCTGGGATTAAGGCTGGTGGTCGCCAGTGGCCCCCCGGCAGCACTCAGCAGCGCCAGCGCCACCGGATGCGCGGGCACCCGCAGGCCCAACCAGCCGTCCGGTGCCACCGCCTCGGCGCCCGCGCCCCAGTCTTCGAGCCGTTCGGGGCGGCCCGGCGTCACCACGGTCAAGGGTCCCGGCCAGCACGCGCTCAGGGCGAGCAGCGCCGGACTGGGCACGGCGAGCGCGAGCGCGGCGGCGGCGCCCGGGCAGGAAAGCTGGAGTGGCTTGTTCGCCTCGCGGCCCTTGCGACGGTAGAGCTCGGCGGCGGCGGCGGGGCGAGCGGCGAGGCCCCAGACGGTTTCGGTGGGGTAAGCGACGACCCCGCCCCGGTCCAGCACATCAGCGGCGGCGCGGAGCAGCTCGGGCGGCAGGAAACCGGACGGCAGAGACTCGGGTGACGGCAAAGCGGCAAAGTCGGTCATAGGCGCAAAAAAGGGCCCGCGCGGGGGTGTAAGGTTCGCGCAAGACGCTGCCGACTATACTCACTCCCATATGCCGGTCTACGAATATCGCGCCCGGGACCGGGGGGGTCAGACCCTCAAATCCCAGATGGAGGCCGACTCCGAAGCCCAGGTCCGCGACGCGCTGCGGGCCCGCAACCTGATGATTCTGGAAATCAAGGCCCCCAAGACGGGCCTGAACGCCGACATCAAGATTCCAGGTCTCACCGACCGCCCGCCGGGACTCAAGCAGGTGGCGGTCTTCAGCAAGCAGCTCGCTACCCTGATCAATGCCGGGGTGCCGCTGGTGCAGTCGCTCGCCATCTTGCAGCGCCAGCTCGACAACAAGACCTTCGAGGCCGTGATCAAAAAGGTGCGCGGCGAGGTCGAGTCGGGCCAGCCGCTCAGCGAGGCACTGCAACAGCACCCCAAGATCTTCGGGCGGCTGTTCATCAACCTCGTCCGCGCCGGAGAAACGAGCGGCACGCTCGACACGGTGCTCGAGCGTATCGCCGACTTTCAGGAAAAGCAGCTCGCGTTGCAGGGCAAGATCAAGAGCGCGCTGACCTACCCCACGGTGGTGCTGGTCTTCGCCCTAGGGATCACCTACTTCCTACTGACCACCGTGGTGCCGCAGTTCGCCGGCATCCTGACGCAGCTCAATGCGCCGCTCCCTTTCATCACGCGCATGCTGATGGCGGTCTCCAACTTCTTGCAGCACTCGGGCCTGCTGCTGCTCGCCATCATCGCTGTGATCGTGCTCGCTTACCGCTGGTACTACCGCACGCCCCAGGGCCGTCACGCCATTGACGACTTTAAGTTGCGCTTGCCGGTGTTCGGCAACCTGATCCAGAAAAGCGCCATCAGTTCGTTTGCCCGCACCTTTGGCCTGCTCGTCAGCAGCGGGGTCAACATTATCGAGTCGCTGGAAATCACCAAGGGCACCGCCGACAATGCGATCGTCGAAGAAACCATCGAGAACGCTAAGAACGTGGTGATCTCGGGGGACCAGATGAGTTCAAGTCTGGCGACCAGCAAAGTCTTTCCGCCGATGGTGGTCAGCATGGTCGCCATCGGCGAGGAAACCGGGTCGCTCGACAACATGCTCAACAAGGTTGCCGACTTCTATGACCGCGAGGTGGACGAGGCCGTCGAGAGTCTGACCGCCGCCATCGAACCGATGATGATCGTGTTTCTGGGCGGCATCGTCGGCCTGATCGTGGCCGGGATGTTCCTGCCGATGTTCAGCATCATCGGAACGCTCAGCCAGTAATTGGCGTTTTCCGCTCCGCTGCCCCCGTCCGCGTGGCGGGGGCCTGCTTTATCAACGGCGGGCGGCGTCGAGGGCGAGCAGCACGAAGCCCACGATCATCAGCACGCCGCCGATGGGCGTGACCGCGCCCAACCAGCGCAGGCCGGTCAGCGCCATCAGGTAGAGCGAGCCACTGAACAGCACTGCGCCGAGCAGCAGCGGCCAGCCCGCGCGGGTGGTGAAGGGCAGGGCGCCGAGCAGCAGCAGCGCCAGCGCGGCGTACATCTGATAACGGGCGCCGGTTTCTACGTTGGCGAGCATGGAAGGGTCGAGCCGGGACTTGAGGGCGTGCGCGGCGAAGGCGCCGAGCGCCACACTCAGGGCGGCGAGCAGGGCTCCGGCTTGCAGGGCGAGGCGGGCAGTCATGAGGCCCAGGGTAGTGGGAGAAGTGTGGGGAGAGTGTCCCCCGAAGCCTTCAAGAAGCTGGGAGAGTGTGGGAGCCCCGGCCCGAGACAGGAAAAAAAGCGGCGGCGTGGTGGGAATCGGTGGTAAAGCGTGGTGAACGCTGTTACACTTTTAACGTCAGTTCAGAAACGTGCCCCACGGCGCGGGGCTGGGCTGCCTTTCCTGTATCGACTTTCTTCCGGTGCGTCCTGGGCGACTTTTTCGCCCCCGTGCCGGAACCGCTGAGGAGAAGACCCCCGTTGCCTTTTGGTGAATACCCCTACACGATTGACGACAAGGGCCGCGTGGTGATGCCACCGGCCTTCCGTGAATTCGTGGAGGACGGCCTGATTCTGACGCGCGGAATGGAAGGGTGCCTGTACGCCTTTCCCCTGCCGGGCTGGAAACGGGTCGAGGAGCAGCTCGAGGGCCTTCCCCTCACGGACGCCGGGTCGCGGGCGTTCGTGCGGTTTTTCTATTCCGGGGCCAGCAAAGCGCGGCTCGACAACCAGAGCCGGGTCAGTATTCCCCAGACCCTGCGCGCTTTTGCCGGACTCGACAGCGACGTGATCGTGGCCGGCGCTCCCGGCAGGCTGGAATTCTGGAACCCCCAGCGCTGGGAAGCGGCCATCGCGGCGGTGCAAGCCGAACCTCCTCAACCCGACCTGCTCGCCAACTTCGTGGCGTGAACATCATGACTGCAAATCAGGGGGCCGTGTCCCCTTCCCAAACTGAATCTGAAGCCTCCCCCCCCACCTTCTCGCACGTTCCGGTTCTGGCGACCGAAATCGTGGAGGCCCTCGCCCCTGCCCCCGGCAAAGTGTTTGTCGACGGGACGCTGGGCGGGGCCGGACACACCCGGCTGCTGTTGGGGCGCGGCGCGACCGTGTACGGCATCGACCAGGACCCCTACGCTCTGGACCGCGCCCGGCAAGCGGCGTTGCCCGGCCTGCACGTCTTGCAGGGCAACTACCGTGACATGGCCGAATTGCTGCCCGCCGCGGGCGTCACGCAGGTGGACGGCATTTTGCTCGATATCGGCGTGAGCAGCTTTCAGCTCGACGACGCCGGGCGCGGCTTTTCGTACCACACCGAGGCCCCGCTCGACATGCGCATGAGCCAGAGCGGCGAGTCCGCCGCCGACGTGGTCAACGACCTCGACGAGACCGAACTCGCCGCCCTGATTTATGAATACGGCGAGGAGCGGCACTCACGCCGCATCGCCCGTTTTATCGTGCAGGCGCGGGAGAAAGCGCCCATCGAAACCACGGTGCAGCTCGCGGAGATCATCAAGCGGGCGTATCCGGGGTTTTCCAAGGGCATTCACCCGGCCCGGCGCACTTTTCAGGCGCTGCGGATTTACGTCAACGACGAACTCGGGGCGCTGCGTGACGGCCTGAGCGCCGCCGAAGGCCTTCTCGCTCCGGGCGGGCGGCTGGCGGTCATCAGCTTTCACTCGCTCGAAGACCGCATCGTCAAGCGCTTTTTGCTCGGCAGTGACGTGCTTACCCCGCTCACCAAGCGGCCCATCGTGGCCGCCGAGAGCGAGCAGGTCGACAACCCCCGCGCCCGCAGCGCCAAGTTGCGAGTGGGCGAACGGGCCGCCGCGCCGGAGGGCTCCTGAATGCCGCGCCGCCGCTTAAGCGCTGACCCGGCCCGCTGGCGCCGCCGGGCGGTCAAGCTGCTGCTGACCTACCTGCTGCTGGCGCTGACGCTCCTGAGCACCCGCTCGCTGACCCGCGACGTGCGCCCGGCACTGCTGGCCGCCCGCACCCAGGAAAAGCAGCTCACCCAGGAGCGCGACCAGCGTGAACTGCGGGTGCAGACGCTGCTCGCCGACACCCGCGTGCGCCAGTGGGCCCTGCAAAACGGCATGGTGCTCACCGCCGAGGCCCCCAAGACCTCGCGCGACCTGGGCACGCAGGCCGTGCCGCCACTTCCTCAGGCTCCCAGCGAGCCGCTGAAGGTGAAGATCCAATGGAACTGAAGATTCGGAACCCGCTCGCGCTGGATGCAGGTCATCGCCCTGGTGATGTTCGCCACGCTGGTGTGGGCCTACGCGCAGATTGAGTGGGGACCGCCCAACTCGATTACCACCAAGCACGAAACCGTGCGCGGCAGCATCCTCGCCGGCGACGGCAGCGTGCTCGCCCGCACCCTCGGCGAGCAGCGCGTCTACCCGCAGGGCGCCCTGGCGGGGCAGGTGCTGGGGATGCTGGGCGACTCGGGCGGCCTTGAAGGCGTCGAGCGCACGGCCAACGACACCTTGCAGACCGGGCAAAGCGTGCAACTCACCCTCGACCCCTCGGCGCAGGCGATTGCCGAGGCCGCCCTCGCGCGCGGCGTGCAGGCCCATCAGGGCCAGTACGGCGCGGTCATCATGCTCGAAACCCGCACCGGGCGCATTCTCGCCGCCGCCACCTATCCGCCCTTCGACCCCGGCAACTGGCGCGGCAAGCCCGACACCCAGGAGCGGGTCAAGAACCGCGCTTTTCTCGACGCCTACGAGCCCGGCTCGACCATGAAGGCGCTCACCATCGCCGCCGCGCTCAACGACGGCATCACCACCCCCGACACGGTGTACGAAACTCCCATGAGCCGGCACGTCGGCGGGCGCTGGGGCCACACCATCGGGGACGCGGTGGACCATCCCAGCAGCCTGACCACCCAGCAGGTGCTGCGCTACTCGTCGAACGTGGGCATGAGCCACATCGTCGAGGGCTTCACCTACCAGAAGCTGCGCGATTACCTCGCCGCCTACGGCTTCGGGCAGCCGGTGAACCTGACCGGCGCCGTGACCGCGCAGGGCATCCTCAAGCCCATCGACAAGTGGAACGACCTCGAGAGGGCCACCAACTCGTTCGGCCAGGGCGTGAGCGGCACCACCCTACAAGTGGCGGCGGCCTACAACGCGGTCGCCAACGACGGGCTGTATGTCACGCCGCGCCTGATCGAAGGTGCCCCGGCGGGCGAACGGCACGAGGTGGTCCGCGCGGCCTCGGCCCGCACCGTGCGCGAAATGCTCAAGGCCATCGTGGTCGAGGGCAAGTTCGCCAGCCTCGAAGGCTACGACCTGAGCGGTAAGACCGGCACGGCGCAGGTGGCGACCGAAAACGGCTACTCCAACAGCGTGTACAAGAGCACCTACGCCGGATTTTTCCCCAGCGACACCCCGCGCGTCACGGTAGCGGTCATGGTGCACGGCGCGCAAGGCGAGCACCACGGCTCGCAGGTCGCCGCGCCCATCTTCCGCGAAATCGCCTCGGGAATGCTCTCGGAATGGGGCACCGCGCCCGAAGTGACGGTCAGCGAACCGGCGAAGTAAACCGGTCTACATCACCGAGTCGCTCTCGCGCAGCAAAATCGGCAGCTCGAAGGCGGGCGAGAGCCACTGCCGCTGCTCGTGAATGGCCTGGGGCGGGCACGAGCGCAGGCAGGCCATGCAGCCGGTGCAGGCCGAGAGGTCGAGCAGCAGCCGCACGCCGCCTTCCGGTTGCAGGTTGCGGGTAATGGCCTGGGTCGGGCAGACGTTGGCACACACCGGGCAGTCGATGCAGCTGTCGTCCACCACCGGGGCGGGCCAGTCGATGCCCACGTCCTGCGGCAGCGGCGTGCCGAGTGCCTTCTTGCGCCACTGCCACTCGGCGGGGGTGCGCTGCTCGGGTTCGGACCAGTCTACGAAGGGCAGCGGTCGCTCGGGCAGGCGCTGGGCGAGTTGCTGCGACCCGGCCCGAAACAGGGCGCTGAAGGCCCCGCGCCGGGTGAGTTTTTGCGCCCGTTCGCCGTCTTCGGGCACCGCCGGGCGCAGGGTCACCTCGGCGGGGCGGCCCGTGGCGCGGCGCAGGGTCTGGGTCTCGTTCATCACCCCGAGCAGCCGCTGCGGCACATCGGGGCGGCCCACCGGGCAGCTTTCGCACTCGCCGTGAATCAGGGTGAGCGGAATGCCCCACCCGCCCGCCGCCGTCAGGAGCGCAGGTGTCACCCGGCCCAGGCAGGGCAGTTGCGGGCCACCCGCGCCGCTTTGCGAACAGGTCAGGGTGGCCTCGCCCGCCGCAGTGGCGCGCTGCTGCTGCACGCTTTCGAGCGGGGCGAGCAGGTCGTATTCCAGCGCCCCGGACGGGCAGCTCTGCACGCACAGGCCACAGCCGGTGCAGCGCTCGGGGTCGATTTCGACGGCGTAGCCCCCGGCGTTGACCGTCACCGCCTCGTGCGGGCAGGCGTCCACGCACACGGCGCAGCCCCCCACCGCGTGCCGGTCGAGCAGGCACCTGGGCTGGGTGTAGCGGGGAACGAGATTGCCCATCTCGCCGAGTTGGTCCAGAACGCCGCGCAGCATGAGGGCGAGTATGCGGCCCAGCACCGGGCGGCACAAGGAACAGGATTACGAGGCGACAGGGTTACGAGGCTTGAGTGTTCACCTCTCGCCACCTCTCACAGACAACGGCCCGGCCCCCGCCCTGCACAGACGCTAGCCTCGCCCCGATGTCCGCTTCTCCCCTGCCCGGCCTGCGGGCCGCCGACTCGCCGCCCAAATCTGCCGAGCGCCCGCTGGGCGAGTTGCCGCTGACCGTGCTCGTCGGCGTGACCGGCGTGGGCAAAAGCACCGCGCTCGCTGCCCTGCAAGCCACCGACGCCGCGCTGAAGGTGCTGCCCGACCGCCGTGAAGTGACCGACGCGGTGATGATCTGGCCGCAGGCGGGCGGCCCGGTCCGGGACCGCGAGGAACGCTTTCGCCTGACCGCGCTTTACCGTCAGGCTCACCCCGGCGGCATGGCGCAGGCGCTTGGGTCGCTGCTCGCTGACACCGGGCAGTGGGGAGAAGCTCCGGTTTTCGACGGGCTGCGCGGTGAGGACGAGGTGCGCTACGCCGCCGAGCACTTTCCGCGCTGGCGTTTCGTGGCGCTGGGGGCCCCTGACCCGGTGCGGGTGCGCCGCCTGCTGGGGCGCGGGGACCGCTTCGACCAGATTCAGGCGGATGGGGCCGAAGACCTCCGCGCCGCGCTGGGCGGGCTCACAGGCAGTGCCGAAGTCTTTACTGCCGCCGACCTCGACGCCCTCGCCGGGCTGGTGAGCGAAGGCCACCGCGCCGAAGACATCCTCGCCAAGACCAAAATCGTGGTGAGCGAGCGGCGCAACTACGACCCCGGCGCCGCTGAAGCCGTGCTGCGAACCCTACCCTCTGAGCGGGCGCTGATTCTCGACACCGTGCAGTTTTCGCCGGAGCAGGTGGGCGCGGCGGTGCGGGCGTGGGCTACTCAGCCGTAAGTCAGCCTTCACCTGCCTCTTTCCTGCTCGGCCCGACCCTGCCGCCTGCTCCTTCCATCGCATTCCGTCTCTGGAGGCCCTATTCCATGACTGCGCGCATCACCTCCGTCGAAGCCCTGCCCTACCGCCTGCCGCTCACGTCCAAACTCGCCTGGGGCGCGCACTCCGCGCTGAGCGCCGCCGAGCACGTGCTGGTGCGCGTCACCCTCAGCGACGGCAGCGTGGGCGTGGCCGAAGCGACCCCGCGCCCGACCATCTACGGCGAGACGCCGGGCAGCGTGACGGCCATCTTGCAGCACCTCGAACCCGCGCTGCTGGGGCTCGACATCGCGGACGAGGCGGCATTGAACCGGGTGCGCGGCAGTGTCGCGGGCAACCACACGGCGCGGGGCGCGCTCGACATGGCGCTGTGGGAAGCGCGGGCGGCGTCACGCGGGCAAAGCCTCTTCGACACGCTGCTCGGGCCTCACGAGCGGGTGCGGGTCAGCTTCATTCTGGGCATCGCCCCCCCTGCCGAGATGCTGGCCGAGGCCGAACGGGTGGTGGCGGCGGGCGTGCGCTGCCTGAAGGTGAAGGTGGGACGCCACGCCGCACAGGACCTGCAAGTGATTGCCGAGCTGCGCCGCCGCTACGGAGACGACGTGCAGCTCTATGCCGACAGCAACGACGCNGTGACGCTCGAACAGGCCCCCGACGTGCTCGCGGCGATGCGGGAGGCCGGGCTGATGTATGTCGAGGAGCCGCTCCCCGCCCGCGACCTGCGCGCCCGCGCTGCGCTGCACGCCGCCGGGGTGCTGCCCATCGTGGCCGACGACTCGTGCTTTACGCCCGCCGACTTAGAGCGCGAACTCGACTTCGACACCTTCGACGTGCTCAACGTCAAAACCGCCCGCAACGGCTTTACCGACGGGCTCCAGATGCTGCGCCGCGCCGCCGAGCACGGCAAACGTGGCATGGTGGGCTCACAGGCGAGCACCGGCCTCGGCACCCTGCACGCCGCGCTGCTCTCCACCCAGGCCGAAGTGACCGAGCCGTGCGAACTGAGTTTCGTGCTCAAGCTCGGCGACGACCTGCTCAACCGGCCCATCGAGTTTCAGGACGGCTGGCTGAACGTGCCGGAGTTGCGCGAGCACCGACTGGACGAGGACAAGCTGGCGCGTTACCGCATCTAAGCAAGCGAGAGGAGCATTGAGGGGCCTTCCCTCAGCCCTCCTCTATCACTCGTCGCTGATGTCCTCGGATTCCAGAATCGCCCGGTAGTCTTCCAGGCTTTCGCCTTCGCCGAGGTCCTTGGCGATTTTTTCGATGGCGAGGCGCACGACCTCGCTTTTGCTGATCAGGCGTTCGGGACTTGACAGTTCGTAGGCGGTGCGGGTGAGCAGGGCGTCCTGCTCCTCACTGATCACCACCTGCAAGCGTTTGCGTTCCTTTTTGGGCATCGCACTCCTGTTCCGCGGGCCGGCGCGGCATCAGCGGGCAGAGTAACACGGGCTCTACTCAGCGGCAACACAGCCTCATGGTCCACATCAGGGGGATGATGTGTAGGGCTGCCCAGTAGAAATCGGCATCTCGCAAACAATGTGTAAGTTACACACGCAACGCCCCGGAAGCGCCGCCCGCGCCGGGAAGCGACTTCGTATACTGGGCCGCAATGAAGTCCATCGGCCCCTATGTGGTGTTGCGCGAAGTCGTGGTCGGCGAGGGGCGCGGCGCGGCGCCGGCAGCGGGTGAAAGTGCGCCGCGCCGCAGCACTGCACGTACCCTGTGGGCCGCCGACCGCCTGACCGGGCTGCCGGTGCTGCTCCACCCCCTGAGCGCCATCGCGCCCGCACCGCGCCTGCCCGCGCACCCGCGCCTGCTGCCTTTCACCGACATGGTGGTGGAAATGGCCGGGGCGTACCTGGCGACCGAGCTGCCCCCGCAGACCCGCCCGGCCCGCGATCCCACCCAGGCGGCGCGGGGGGCACTGGAGGCTCTGACCTTCCTGCACAGTCAGGGCCTCGCGCACGGCTCGCTCGACGCGGCGCAACTGTGGGAGGTGGACGGCGAGGTGCGCGTGACCGGCGCCGGGCTGCCGCGCCCCGGCCTGCGCCCACAGCCGCTCGACGATCTGCGCGACCTGATCGCGGCGCTCGAAACGATAGACGCCCCGCCCGGCCTCCTAGCGGCCCTGCGCGGCGCGCCCGACCTTGCCAGCGCCCAGGAATTTCTCGACCTGCTCGACATGGGCCTCTCCGAGCAGCAACTCGCGGGCGCCCTGGCCCACGTGCCGGCCCTCAAAGCCGCGCAGGAACCGCCCCCCGCCATCTTCGACAGTCCCGACGACATCGTGCTGGGGGGCGCCCTCGCCGACGATGTGATGGGGGCGCCGCCCACTGTGGAAGCGGTGGAGCAGGAAATCACGTCGGTGCAAACGTTGCCGGAGAGTGAGGTGCCTGTCACCCCGGCCCCCCTGTCGCCGCAGGAAGTGGCTCTTGCCGCCGAGGAATCGGCCACTCAGGAAGCTGCCTCCGAAGTCGTGGTCATTGCGGCCCAGCCCAGCACTCTTGAAGTGAGCGAGATGCAGCGACGCCCGGCAAGTGAGAGTGCGATGGAAACGCCGCCTGAGCCGGCCCTGCCCACTGCGCTCTTTGGCGGGCTGAGTGAGCCCTCACCGGCGGAAGCCGCGCCCGCAGTGGAGACTGAATCTCTTGTATCCGAATCTGCGGCTCCGGCCCGGCCCCGTGCGGTGCGCCGGGCGGCGGGGCGACAGGCGCGGGACCGGCTCAAGGCCGACCACCGCCGCCGACTGGACCTCAGCGAGTTGCGGCTGCGGCGGACAGCGGCGGAGGTGGAGCAGTTGCAGACGCCCGCCGGGGCGCAGAGCACTGTCTCGGTTGCGGTGCCACCCGCTTCAGCAGAGGAGCACGGGGGCGCCTCGCCCCAGGAACGTCGGCGGCTGGAGCAGCAGGCGTGGGAAGAACAGGTGGCGCTCGACGCCCGGCTCGCGGCGGCCCGGCGTGCCCAGGCCCCGCGTGAGCGTCCGGCGAGCGTGCTGGTGCCTGGCGCGGCGCTGGGGGGCGAACTCGCCGAGATTGCCGAGGTGCAGCGCCGCCCCCGCCAGCGGCCCGCTGCCCGCGCGCAGGGCATGGTCCGCGCCGCGCGGCAGCTCGCGCCTATTCGCATGGGCTGGGGCCGCGACGGAGAACGGCAAGTGCTGCGGCAGCGCGGCCCGCGTGAGGAACTGCTGCGCTGGCTGCTGCCCACGCTGGGCGTGTTGCTGCTCGCCTTTGCCGTGAGCGCCGTGCCGCGTGCCCTGCGGAGCGCTGCGCCCGCGCCGTGCTGCGACGTGGCCTTTCAGCTTCTCGGCGCTGGAACGGGGCAGCGGGCTGACCTGACCCTGCTCAGTGCCCCACCCGCCGCCGGCTGGCAACGCGGCGCCCGGCTGGGGCAGGCCCCCGGCACCCTGCACCTGCCCGCACCCGGCACCTACCGCATCAAGGTGAGCGCCGCTGGATATGCCCCTGCGCGGGTGGACGTGACTGCGCCGCGCCATGAGCCGGTCACGGTGCAACTGGGCCGCTGAAGCGAGAGCACGCCCGGCCCCTTCCCGCCCAGCGCCGTGCCACAATCGGTTCCGTGAGCATCGTCATTCTGGATTTCGGCAGCCAGTTCACTCGCCTGATTACCCGGCGCTTCCGCGAACTCGGCGCATACTCGGTGATTTTGCCCGGCACCGCGAGCCTGGAGCGCATCCAGCAGGAAAACCCCCAGGGCATCGTGCTTTCGGGCGGGCCGAGCAGCGTGTACGACGAAGGCGCCCCGCGCCCGGCCCCCGGCGTGCTCGACCTGAACGTGCCAATTCTGGGCGTGTGCTACGGCATGCAGTACCTCGCGCACGAGGCGGGCGGCGACGTGAAGCGCGCGGGCAAGCGCGAGTACGGCAAGGCCGACCTGACCGAGTACGGCGGGCGGCTGTTCGAGGGGATTCAGGGCGAGTTCGTGGCCTGGATGAGCCACTCCGACTCGGTGACGCAGCTTCCGCAGGGCTACCAGGTGGTGGCCCGCACCGAGCACACCCCCGTCACCGCCATCGAGAACAACGACACACGGCGCTACGGCGTGCAGTTTCACCCCGAAGTCGTCCACACCCCCAAAGGTGGGCAGATGCTCGCCAACTTCCTCGACATCTGCGGCGTGACCCGCGACTGGAACGCCGAGCACATCGTGGACGAACTCATCGAGGGCGTGCGGGCACAGGTGGGCGACACGGGCCGGGTGCTGCTCGGCATCTCGGGCGGGGTGGACTCCTCCACGCTGGCGCTGCTGCTGGCGAAGGCGGTGGGCGAGCGGCTGACCGCCGTGTTTATCGACCACGGCCTGCTGCGCCTCGGCGAGCGCGAACAGGTGGAAGCGGCCCTGACCCCTCTCGGCGTCAATCTGGTCACGGTGGACGCCAAAGACGAATTCCTCGGCCAGCTTGCGGGCGTGAGCGACCCCGAGCAGAAGCGCAAAATCATCGGGCGCGAGTTCATCCGGGCCTTCGAGCGCGAAACGGCCAAGCTCGGCGACTTCGAGTTTCTGGCGCAGGGCACGCTGTACCCCGACGTGATCGAGTCGGCGGGCGGTGAGGGCGCAGCCAACATCAAGAGCCACCACAACGTAGGCGGCCTCCCCGATGACGTGCAGTTCAAACTCGTCGAGCCCTTCCGCACCCTGTTCAAGGACGAGGTGCGCGAGATTGCCCGCCTGCTGGGGCTGCCCGACCACATCCGCATGCGTCACCCCTTCCCCGGCCCCGGCCTGGCGATTCGCTGCCTCGGCGAAGTCACCGCGGAGAAGGTGGACATCCTCCAGCGGGTAGACGACATCTTCATTTCCGGCCTGCGCGAGTTCGGCCTCTACGACGGCTGCTCGCAGGCGCTGGCGGTGCTGACCCCCATTCAGTCGGTCGGCGTGATGGGCGACGAGCGCACCTACTCGTACACGGCGGCGCTGCGGGCCGTGACCACCGACGACTTCATGACTGCCGAATGGGCGCGCCTGCCCTACGATTTCCTGGCGACCATGAGCAACCGCATCGTCAATCAGGTCCACGAAATTAACCGGGTGGTCTACGACATCACCGGCAAGCCGCCGGCCACGATTGAGTGGGAATAAAGCTACGCCTTGCGTTCACGCCCCGCCCGACCAAGGGGGGGTTTTACTTGCTCTCCTTCGCCCCTTTCTCCACCCCGAACAGCCTGAGCCCCCACGCCATGCTCGGCCCGGCGAGCAGCGCGAAGACCAGGGTGCCCCACCCGAGCGGCCCACCGAGCGCCGTGCCCAGCGCGAGAACCATCAACTCGACCACCGTGCGAATGCGGGAGACCGGCCAGCCGTACACGCGGTTCAGCCCCAGCATCAGCCCGTCGCGCGGTCCGGCGCCCAGGCCCGCACCCACGTAGGCGCCGGTGGCGAGGCCGAGCAGCGTCAGCCCCAGCAGAAACTGCGCCCAGCGCCCGGCCAGCGCGGCGGGGGTGTGAATCAGCGGCGCGAAAGCGTCGAGAAAAACGCCGATGAGCAGCACGTTGAGCAGCGTGCCCACGCCCAACCGCTCGCCCAGTTTCAGGCGGGTGTAGGCGAGCAGCACCAGCCCCACCAGAATGCTGACCTCGCCCACCCTCAGGCCGCTGCGTCCGCTCAGACCGAGGTGCAGAACCTCCCAGGGCGCCACGCCGACCTGCGCCGCGATCATCAGCCGCAGGCTCAGGCCGTAGCCGAGCAGTCCGGCAAGGAGGAGCAGTAGGCGGCCTGACCCACTCAAACGGGTGAGAGCAGCCAGCGGGGCCGGGCGTGACAACAATGGGGACACAGGCGCCGAGGCTAGCACCCGCAGGTCTACACTCGGGCGCGTGACTCAGAAGGCAGGCCCCCGCAGTGAAGCTTGAGCGCCCCTCCCCCGGCATCGGCATGACGACGCTGTACGCCAACGTCTACCTGCTGAGCACCCCGCAAGGCCGGCTGCTGCTCGACACCGGCACCGTGAACCACGCCCCCGCCTTTGCCCGCCTGCTGCGTTCGTTCGACCCGGATGCGGTGGTCGTCACGCACAGCCACATCGACCACGCGGGGAATGCTTTTCTGGCGGCGCGGCTTGGCTACCCGGTGCTGGCGCATCCGCTGGAACATGACCGGTTGCTGGGGCATGACCTGTCGATGCCTTACCCGGCGGGACAACCGGGCGTGGGGCGGCTGGTGTCGCGCCTGCATCCCCGACCCGGCGCGGAGCGGCTCGGCGCCCTGTACCCTGGCGACACGGTGCGCGGCTGGGAAGTCGTTCACCTGCCGGGCCACACCGACGGGCAAATCGGGCTGCAACGGGATGGCGTGCTGCTCGCCGCCGACGCGGTGCTGAGCCATCCCCGAACCGGGGCGCACCTGCCACGCGAGGGCTACAACTGGGACCACGCGGTGGCCTTGCAGACGCTGAAAAAGGTGGCCGACCTCGACCTGCACACCGTGCTGCCGGGACACGGGCGGGCGCTGGACATGGCGCAGGTGCGGGCGCGGGCGGTGCGCGACGACGAGCCGGGAGACAGGGCGGAAGACGCAGCGTAGGAACTCTTTCACGTCCACTGCGCCATTTTCCGCGCTACTCTGCGCCCGTTCATGTCACCGCCTCCCCCACCCCCCGCCTCGTCCGGCGCCGCCGTACTGCTGATGCTGACGCTGGGAGGACTCGTCGTGGTGGCCGCCGAACCGGAGTGGCGGGGCCTGACCGCGCCGCTGCTGGGGCTGCTGCTGGTCACGGTGCTGGTGCTGGCGAGTGGGGCCCGGCGGAGAGAGACGCCGCCCGTGCCCCCGGCCAGGGCAGTGGCTCCCAGAGCG
This sequence comes from Deinococcus radiodurans R1 = ATCC 13939 = DSM 20539, assembly GCF_000008565.1. Lineage (GTDB taxonomy): Bacteria > Deinococcota > Deinococci > Deinococcales > Deinococcaceae > Deinococcus > Deinococcus radiodurans. Next base: position 1,898,905 of record NC_001263.1, read on the forward strand.
GTTATGCCCCCCAGCCCACCAGTCCACCCCGCGAAAACCACAGCGCCCAGGCCAGCCGCGCCCGCGTCCAGAACGGCGCCCCAGAGTGCGGCCTTTGCCGACCTCAGCCCCCGCGAGTTCGAGTTAAAGGTGGCGGCGCTGCTCAGCGCGCTGCCCGGTTGGTACGCACAGGCCACACGGGGCAGCGCCGACCAGGGGGCCGACGTGCTCGCCAGCGGCCCCGGCGGGGTGCGGGTGGCGGTGCAGGTCAAGCGCTACCGCGCGGCGGTGGGCAACGGCGCCGTGCAGGAAATCGTGGCGAGCAAGGCGCTCTACGGCTGCGCGCACGCGGTGGTCGTGACCAGCGGGCCGGGCTATACCCGCGCGGCGCGGCAACTCGCCCAGGCGAACGGCGTGCGGCTGTGGCAGGCCCGCGAACTGAGCGAACTGCAACGCTGCGCCGAGCGCGGACTGCCGCCACCGCCGGGGCTGCTGCCCGGCCCGTCCTGACCCGGCTGGCATGACCCTCTCCGCCTGAGCCGCACCTCCCCCGCGCGGCGTGACAGGGTCGGGAATGCCGGGGCGGGCCAGGGGGTACACTCGCCTCCATGAGTGTGCCCGCTGCTCCCCAGACCCCCAGCCAGAGCCAGGAAGACCGTTACCGCTACAAATTTGCCCAGGAAGGCATCACCTTCGACGACGTGCTGCTGCAGCCCCGGCACTCGCAGGTGCTGCCGCACGAGGTGGACGTATCCGCGCAGCTGACCCGGCGCGTGCGGCTCAACATCCCCTTCGTGTCGGCGGCGATGGACACCGTGACCGAAACGAATATGGCAATCGCCATGGCCCGCGAGGGCGGCATTGGCGTGGTCCACAAGAACATGTCCATCGATGCGCAGGCCGAGATGATTCGCAAGGTCAAGCGCAGCGAGAGCGGCATGATCGTGGACCCCATCACCCTGCCGCCCTCGGCCACCGTGCGTGACGCTGACCGCCTGATGGGCGAGTACCGCATCAGCGGCGTGCCGGTCACCGCGCCCGACGGCAAGCTGCTGGGCATCATCACCAACCGCGACATGCGCTTTATCGACGACCTCGACGTGCCGCTCGGCGACGTGATGACCCGCGAACACCTCGTCACCGTGCCGGTCGGCACCGACCTCGAGCAGGCGCGCGAGCTGTTCAAGCTCAACCGCATCGAAAAGCTGCTGGTCACTGAGGGCGAGTACCTGCGCGGCCTGATCACCATCAAAGACATCGAAAAGTCGGTCAAATACCCCAACGCCGCCAAAGACGACCTCGGCCGGCTGCGGGTCGCCGCCGCCATCGGTGTGTCGGCCGACCTGATGGACCGCGCCGGGGCCCTGGTGCAGGCGGGGGCCGACGTGCTGGTGCTCGACTCGGCGCACGGCCACAGCCAGGGCATCCTCAACGCGCTGAGCCGGGTCAAAGAGCAGTTCGACGTGGACGTGATCGCCGGCAACGTTGCCACCCGCAGCGGCGCCCGCGACCTGATTCTGGCGGGGGCGGACGCGGTGAAGGTCGGCATCGGCCCCGGCTCCATCTGCACCACCCGCGTCGTCACCGGCGTCGGCGTGCCCCAGGTCACCGCCATCTTCGAGGCGAGCGCCGCCGCGATGGAAGCGGGCATTCCGGTTATCGCCGACGGCGGTATCAAGCAGACTGGCGACGTACCCAAGGCGATTGCGGCGGGCGCGAGCGTCGTCATGATGGGCTCTATGCTGGCCGGCACCGACGAGGCGCCTGGCGAAACCATCCTGCGCGACGGACGCCGCTACAAGTCCTACCGGGGCATGGGCAGCTTGGGCGCCATGGACCAGGGCAGCGCCGACCGCTACTTCCAGGGCGGCAGCCGCAAGTTCGTGCCCGAAGGCATCGAGGGCATCATCGCCTACCGGGGCACGGCGGGCGAGGTCATCTACCAGTTCGTCGGCGGTCTGAAATCGAGCATGGGCTACTGCGGCGCCCCCGACCTGACCACCCTGCGCGACACGGCGCAGTTCGTGCGGATTACTGGCGCCAGCCTCGTCGAGAGCCACCCGCACGGCGTGACGATTACCAAGGAAGCGCCGAACTACGGGGGCCGCTGAGCCACGACGAGCCTCCAGAACTCAACAACAGCAACAAGGAACGCCTCCCCACGTGGGAAAGCGTTCTCTTTTTTGTGCGCTGCCCGGCGTTACTCGGAGCCGCTTTCCGGCGAGACTTTGCCCTGCGACTTGGCATCGGTGGACTGCTCGGCGCGTTCTACGTCGCGTTCCTGAATCTCGCGGCCCTCGGTGTCGTGCTCGAACAGTTCACGCCGCGCCCGCAGTTTGGCCTCGGGCTGTTGCAAGTCGCTGCCCGAGCCCTTGTGGACGTTCTGAAACAGCACCAGCGAGCCGCCTGCCAGTGCCAGCGCGCCCGCGAAATACAGCGTCTCCAGCGGCTTTTCCCAGCGGATGAAGTGTTCCAGAAAGGTCACGCCCAGAATCACGATGATGACCGACACGACCTTCTGTTCGAGGTCCGAGAGGCTTTCGACCCCGAGCGCCGAGGTCAGGTTGAGCGGCCTGATGAACAGCGAATACAGTCCAACCCCTATCAGGTAAAACACCACCGCCTTGAGCATGGTGCCGACCACCTGCGAGAACTCGACGGTGAGGGTGTTCGCCTCGCTCTGAATGCCGTGGGCGAACATGTCGCGCCAGGTTTCGTAGACGGTGCTCAGGGCAATCAGGGTGCCCTGCAAAAAGAGGCTGAAGGCGACAAGTAACACGGCGATGACGGCAATAATCACGATGAAGCGGGTGCGTCCGATGAGTTCGCTGAACCACTCGCGTTTGGACGGCTCGCTGCCGGGAGACGGGGAAGCAGACATGCCTGTGAGCGTAAGCGCCCGCGCCCACCGGGGCGCACGCCGCGCTTTACCTGTTCTGCACGTTCGGGGAGGCGGACACGAAGCGCCGCGCCCGGCACGCCTATGCTGCCGGGGTGAAGTCGCTTCTCCGTGCGCCCCGCGAACCTGTCAACGCCTGGACCCACTGGGCGGGGGCGGTGGCCGGAGCGCTGCTGCTGTGGCCGCTGCTCGCGTGGGCGGGGACGCACGGCGTGGCCCGCTGGCCCTTCGTCGTCTTCGACCTGAGTTTGGTGGCCCTTTACGCCGCGAGCGCTAGTTACCACTCCTTTTCACCGGGCGGCAATGGGGCGCTGTGGCTGCGGAAACTCGACCACGCCGCCATTTTTCTGCTGATTGCGGGAACGTACACGCCGGTCGCGTTTCTGGGGCTGGCTGAGCCGCAGCGCAGCCGGGTGCTGGCGCTCATCTGGGGCATTGCGCTGCTGGGCATCGGTCTGAAACTGTTCACCCTCAAAGTGCCGCGCTGGCTGAGCACCGCGCTGTACGTGGGCATGGGGTGGCTGGCGGTGGGCTTTTTGCCGCAGCTTTCGCGCCAGCTGCCGCACGCGGCCATCGTCTGGCTGGCCCTCGGCGGCGTGCTCTACACCCTGGGCGCCTTCGGCTACGCCACCAAGCGGCCCCGCACCCCGCGCCGGCTGGGGGGGCTGGGCACCTGGGGCTTTCACGAACTGTGGCACCTCTTCGTGCTCGGCGGCAGCGCGGCGCACGTGGTGATGATGTTCAATCTGCGCTGAGGGTTATACGGCTTCCGCTCCATTCCAGCACAGTCGGAAAAGCGCCGCCTGCGCTTCCATACCGCAAAATCCGTATTTTTTTCTGCTCGCATCCGCTCTGCTGCGCAGCTTTGCAAGTCGGATTGAATCCAAAACTACTATATTCAATCGAAACCCGTCTTACTCGCGCCGCCGCGTCGTCACCGCAATCAGGGCGTCCCAGTCGTCGGGCTGCTGCGGGTCGTCGAGCGCGGCCTTGTTGCGGCCCGTAAAGCCGCATTTCTGGCAGCGGTGAACGAGAATCCAGCCCTTTTTGCCGCTCTGCTCGGCGCCCACCGGCTCCATCAGGCCGTGGCAATCGCAGGCGCGGTCGCCGGGCAGCACGTCCACGTGTTTGGAGTGCAGGCACACCGGGCAGTGGTTGCGCACCGACCCGTTTTGCAGCGGCAGCACCTCGGCGCCGCAGTGGCCGCAGGTAAACGAGTTGTTGGTGCCCTGCACGGTAAAGCGCCGCCCGGTGGCAGGCAGGCCGCTCATGCCCGTCCCCTCGCCGCCCAGCGGCTGTCCAGAAATGCCCGAATGGCCGGGTGCCCCACCAGCAGCAGCCCGCAGCCGATAAAGGCCAGCCCCGCCGCGCTGACCACCCAACCCTGCCAGCTCACCTGCCCGGCGAACATGCCCGCCATGAAGACGAACAGCCCCGCGACGATGCTCAGGGCCACCGTCACCCGCCACGACCACACGCCGCCCTGCCAGACGCTCCGCAGCAGCACGCCGGTCCCGAGGGCGTAGATCAGTTGCCGGGGCACCATGCTCGCCTGTCCCTGCACCAGCGCGGCGATGCCCGGCATCACGGTCAGGGTCAGCAGGCCGAGCAAAGTGGCGAAGGTGTACAGGCGACCGACCTCGGCCAGCTCGGGGTCGAAAGCGGGGTTGGAAGGCGGCGCACTCACGCCGGTCATTTGAGCACGGCGCAGGGAAAAGAAGTGTGCTGCGCGGCGGGGCGCCAGCGGTCAGAATGAATGCCATGAAAATCATCAGCGTGAACGTGGGCCAGCCCACCGCCCTGCAAGTGGGCCAGCGCACCGCCGTGAGCGGGATTCGCAAACACCCGGTGCCGGGCCGCGTGCAGGTGGGCGAAAAGGGTCTGGAAGGCGACCACGTGCTCAACCGGCGCTATCACGGCGGCCCCGACCAGGCGGTATACGTCTACACCCGCGAGGACTACGACCACTGGACCGAACTGCTCGGGCGCGCGCTGGAGCCGGGCGCTTTCGGCGAAAACGTGCTTATCAGCGGCGCCGAATCCGCCGAGGTCCGCGTGGGCGAACGCTTCCTGCTCGGCGCGGTGGAAATCGAGGTCACCGCCCCCCGCCTTCCTTGCAGCACCCTCGGCGCCCGGATGGAAGACGCCGGCTTCGTCAAGCGCTTCAAGGCCGCCCGTCGCCCCGGTTTCTACGCCCGCGTCCTCCAAAGCGGCGACATCGGACGCGGCGACCCGGTGACCCGCACTCCCGCCCCGGACGGCGCCCCCACCATCGGCGAGCTGTTCGACGCCGACTTCGCCAAGTCCCACGACCCCGCCGAACTGCGCGCTTGGCTGACTTTTCCCCTTGGCAAACGCCAGCGGAAAGAAGTGGAGAAGTGGCTGGCGAAGGCGGAAGGATAGGGCGGCGTTTGGGCTGGTCTGGGAGCCCCCTCACCCCTTTGCTCCGCAAAGGCCCTCTCCCGCAAGGGGAGAGGGTCAAAAAGATGCTTCACACAAAAAATCGTGAAACGCAGAACGCCAGGGCCGTCGGGCGCGTCAGCGCACGGGCCTCGCGTCCGCAGAAATCACGCGCGTCCAGGCTACCCGTGCAATCGAGAAACGCCGCCCAGTAAGCGCCATCACCGCCATTTGCCCAGTGCCAACGTCAACTCCCCTTGCCCCTTTGGGGTAAGGGGCTGGGGGATGGGGCCAAACGCTAAAGCCGAAGCCTCAACCTTCAAGCTCCATCAAGCCGTCTCCCGCACCACCAACCGGGGCATAAACTTCCGCGCCCGCGCCGGCCCCTTATACCCCCCCAACCGCGAGAGCAGCAGCGTCGCCGCCTCATGCCCCATGCTCTCCACCGGCTGGTGCAGCGTGGTCAGCCCCCGCGCCGCCGCCCACGGCTGGTCGTCGAACCCGATGACCCGCACGTCCTCGCCAACCTTCAGGCCCCGCGCGGCAGCCTCGTCGAGCAGGGCGGCAGCGAGCAGGTCCGCCGACGCGAAGACGGTGCAAGGCAACTCGGCTTCGTCCAGCAGTTGGCTCGCCGCGTGCCGGGCGGAGAGCGGGTCGAAGCCTGCCGTGACCTCGCCGGCCAGCGGGCGCCCGGCGGCGTTTAAGGCGGTCAGGAACCCGTTGCGGCGCTCCTCGAAGACGCGGGTGACGAAAAGCTGGTCGAGCTCGGTTTCCACCCACATCGCGTACACGGTGCCCGGCAGCGTCGCGGCGTACTCGCCCGCCACCTGTCCGCCGGCCACGTTGTCCATGTAGGCGCAGTCCACGCCCTCGCTGTAGGCGTCCACCAGCACGGTGGGCTGCTGCGACTTGACCCGGCGCTCGCTGAGCAGCGTGGTCAGGTTGTAGGTTGCCATCACCAGCCCGTCGGCCTGATACGCCAGGGTGTGCGAGCCGAGGTAGCGTTCCAGCCGTGAGCGGTCAAGCAGCGGAAAAATCGCCACGTCGTAGCGCGCCTCCTGAAAGGCGGTTTCCAGACCGTCGAGCAGCCGCACATAAAACTCGGTGGTCACGACCGGCAGCAGCACGCTGATGGTGTAGCTCCTGCCCCCGGCGATGCGGCGGGCGTGCGGGTTGGGCGTGTAGTCGAGCTCGGCGATGGAGCGCAGCACGGCCTCGCGGGTGGACGGCTTGACCGAAGGGTGGTTGTTCAGCACCCGCGACACGGTGCCGACCCCGACCCCGGCGGCGCGGGCCACATCCTGAATGGTGGGAGGACGCATCTGCCCGGCAGCATAGCGCGGAAGTTGGAACCCGCTTCCATGACAGGCTGTTGACAGCGGAGAAAGCCCCCTTACACCACTCTGAAAAATAGTTTGCCCTTGCAGGCTCTTTTTCCGAACGAAGTGAGCAAGAGAAAATACGGGTCTGAACGGTGCGAAGCGCATTCAGGTGGTTTTCCAGGATGCGCGGAGGAGAGTTCAGACCCGTATTAAAAGGCAGGGTGGGGACAATCCGGCCCGGCGGCGCGGCCTAGACTGCCCCCAGTTGGGCCGAGTGTTCCCCGGCCCGAAGGGAAGCCGACCGTGACCATCTCCAACAAGACGCTGACAGCCGCCGCTGCCGGACTCGCCGCCGTGCTGGCCGTTCTGCTGGTGCCTGCGCTGGCCGGCCAGAGCGCTCACACCGGCCACACCATGCCTGCTCACACCCCGCCCGCCCAGACTGCCCCCGCTGCTCAGAAGGCCGGGGCACAGGCCCTCCCCGTGACCGTGCAGGGCGCGACGGTGGCCGCCGTGCCGCCGAGCATCCGGGACACCGCCGCCTACATGACGCTGACGAACAAGAGCGACCAGCCCATCAAGCTCGTCGGCGCCGCGACCCCGCTCGCCACGTCGCCCATGCTGATGACCACCACCCACAGCGGCGGCATGGCCGGCATGAAGATGGTCCCCTGGTTGACCATTCCCGCGCGGGGCACCCTCACCTTGCAGCGCGACGGCGACCACGTGATGCTGATGGGCCTCAAGCGTCCGCTCAAGGTGGGCGAAACCGTGAACATCACCCTCAAGGCGACGGACGGACGCACACTGAACGTCGCCGCCACCGTCAAGAAGAACTGAGATGAACACCGACGCGAACGTGCCCGACACCCGGCCCCCAGCAGCGCCTACAGTGGCCCCGGCAGGGCGGCCCTGGTATGTTTCGGCGCTGCTCGCGCTGGTGGCCGTCACGCTGCTGCTCGGCGGCGTGTGGCTGTTCGCCCGGACCCGTTCGCCCTTTCCGTTCTACGGCACCGCCTACCCACAAACGCCCGCCGCCGCGACCTTCAGCGGCACCGGGGCGGACGGTCAGCCCTACACCTTCACGCCGCAGGGCAAGACGAGCGCCCTCTTTTTCGGCTTCACCCATTGCCCCAACATCTGCCCGGTCACGCTCGGTTTTCTCAATCAGGTGCGCGACAAGCTGACGCCGGAGGAACGCGCCAACTTCCGCATCGTGCTCGTCAGCGTGGACCCGCAACGCGACACGCCCAAGTTGCTGAAGGAATATCTGGACTACTTCGGCGGCGGCGACGCGGTGAACGTCCCCGAGCCGAAGCTGAGTGAGGTCGCCAAGGCCTACGGCGTGGGCTACCGCCGCTCCGAGATTCGCTCGCCGCAGAGTATCAGGTGGACCACACCACCGCCACTTACCTGATCGACTCGGCGGGCAAGCTGCGCGTGCTGTGGGACTACACCCAGCTCGGTCAGGTGGACCGCGTACTGGCCGACGTTCGCTACGTGATGAGGAACCCCGCGCAATGACCACTCCCCTGCCCACACCGCCCGCTGCCGCGCCTGCGCTTTCCGGCGGCACCAATCTGGACCCCACGACCGCGCAACTGCTCGCCTTTACCCCCGACTGGCCGATGCTGGCACTGTTGGTGCTGAGCGCCGGGGCGTACTTCTGGTCTCTGGCCCGCGCCCGGCGCAGCGCGGAGGGCCAGGCGCGCTGGCCGCTGTGGAAAGTCGCGCTGTTCACGCTGGGGCTGGTGCTGTGGTACGGCGCGACCCAGACCGGTGCCCGTGCCTACACCGGCCAGAGCATGGCGCTCTACATGGCCCGCCTGATGGTGCTGGCCGAGGTGGTGCCGCCGCTGCTGGTGCTGGGGCTGCCACGCAACACCTCGCTCACGCGCGAGTCGCCGCTGGGCCGTTTTCTGGGGCTGCTGCTCGACCCCTGGGTCGCGCTCGCGGTGTGGGCGGCGGTCATCATCTTCTGGAACATTCCGGCGGGCTTCAACGCCAGCGTGGTCAGCAACACGGCGGCCCCGCTGCTGCCGCTGCTTTACCTCATCAGCTCGCTGATGGTCTGGAGCGTGGTGCTGCGCCCGCTGCCGGGCGTGCAGCCCGCCACCATCGGCAACCGGGGGTGGTTCGGCCTGCTCGCCGCCCTGCCGATGATGGCGGTGGCCGCCGTGTGGGTCTACTCGCCGAAGGTGCTCTACACGCCCTACGTGAGCGCCCTGTGCCTGTGGAACCTGACCCCGCTGCAAAACCAGCAGATTTCCGGCTGGATCATGATGATCGCGGGCCTCCCGGCGATGGCGCTCGCCTTCGTGCAGTTGATGATGTGGCTGATTGCGCTGGCCGATGGGGAGGGGAACAACACCAGCAGACCGAGTTAAGACGGAGAAGGGGAAGGTGGGGAGGCAGCGAAGGAAATAGCCTCCTTCTCTTTTCTTAGCCTCTGACGGCTTAGCATGACAATCACTATGAACCCTGCTTCTCTCTGGCTCGCAGCGGCGCGGCCCTGGAGCCTCTCCCGCGTCTGGACCGAGCAAAATCGAGACGGCGCGGCCCTGACATCGGCGGATAGATGAGCGCGGAGATGCCTGCTCCTCCCGCTCCCTGGACCCTGCGTGGCAGCGGCGCGGTGGCCCTCTTTGCCCGTCCGCTGGGGGCGCTGATGCTCATTCGGTACGCCTCGTCGCCAGTCGGTCCTTACGACGAGTTGCTATGGCTGCGGCTGAGAATCTCGCCGCGTGGTCCCTTTCCAAGCGTGGAGCGCATCGTGGTCAACGTGCCCGCCAGCGTGGAGGGCGGGCGGCACAACTGGGGGATTCCGAAGTATCGGGCCGAGTTCGACTGGCAAGGCGAGCAGGCAGAGGTCCGCTGGCCGGACGGCGCCCTCTACGCTCGGCTGCGGGTGGGCGGGCTGCTCGGGCGCACGCTGCCGCTGCGCCTGGGCTGGCTGCCGCGCCGCCTGCGGACCCTGGCGCAACACGACGAACGCGGCTGGGCATGGACCCCGGTGACGGGAGAGTGCCGGGTGCGCCTCGCCCGCTTGCAGGTGGAGAAGGCCCCAGAACTGCCCGCCGCCCTGCACGGCGCGCGGCCCCTGCTCACCCTCGGGCTGCCGCGTTTCCGGCTGGTCTTCGGGGCAGCGGACAGGGAGGACGCGTCTCATACGGCATAGTGGGCGCCGTGCCGAGCGGACGTGTTCACAACCTCATCAACCTCGGAACCTTCGCGGTGCTGGGGACTGCCGCCCTGTACGTGCAGCGCGCGCAGTTGTGGCCCGATCCGACCTTCACCCTGACGCCCACTATGGCGCTCAATTTCACCTGGGCATTCATGGCGGGCACCTTCCTGCTTTCCCCCGACCTCGACCTCTCCGAAGGCCGGGTGGACAGCAAACGGCGCTGGGGGCCGCTGGGCTTCCTGTGGGTGCCGTATGGCCGGATGTTCAGCCACCGGGGGCTGTCGCATACCTGGATTGTGGGGCCGCTGACCCGGCTGCTTTACCTCGGCCTGATTGCCGGGGCCGTGTGGACGGTGCTCAAGTTCGCCCTGCCGCAGCTCGGGCTGGGCTGGCCGCGCTTGCCACAGCCGCTGCCGTACAAGGTGCTGCTTCCGGTGGCGGCGGGCTATTACCTCAGCCAGTGGCTGCACCTGCTGGCCGACGGCGTGTACCCCGACCACGACGTGCGGCACCTGCGACGGAAGTTGCGGGGGCGATAGGAGATAAAAAAAGCCCCTCCACTGACGGAGGGATTTTCGACCCTCTACCAAGGGGAGAGGGCCTTGCGAAGCAAGGGGTGACTCGCAGAGCTGCTTGCAGAGGGGTCTTCTTACTTCTGCTGCCCCGCTTCCCACTCTGCACGGCCCGCTTCGTCGAGCGCCCGGAAGTCCTCATCGGTCAGCGTAAGGGACGCGGCGGCCACGTTTTCTTCCAGGTGCTTCACCTTGCTGGTGCCGGGGATGGGCAACATGACCGGGCTGCGGCGCAGCACCCACGCCAGGGCCACCTGCGCGGGCGCGGCACCGAGGCGGGCGGCTGTTTCGGTCAGCACACTGCCCTCGGCGGCGAGCTTGCCCGAGGCGAGCGGATACCAGGGCAAAAAGCCGATGCCCTCGCGCCCGCAGTAGTCGAGCACCGCCTCGGACTTGCGGTTGGTCAGGTTGTAGAGGTTTTGCACGGTGGCGACGGGGAACACCTGCCGGGCGGCCTCGATTTCCTCCACGTTCACTTCGGAGAGGCCCACAAAACGAATCACGCCGTCGTCGAGCAGTTGCCGAATGGCGCCGAACTGTTCGTCACGCGGCACCTGGGGGTCAATGCGGTGCAGTTGCCACAGGTCGATGCGCTCCACCCCGAGGCGGCGGCGTGAGATTTGGGCCTGCTGAATGAGGTACTCGGGACGGCCACAGGGAGGCCAGACGTTGGGGCCGGTGCGGGTCAGGCCGCCCTTGGTCGCCACCACCAGACCGGGGTAGGGGTGCAGCGCCTCGCGGATGAGTTCCTCGCTGACCGCCGGGCCGTAGGAGTCGGCGGTGTCGATCAGGTTGACACCGAGGCCGGGCAGCGCCCGCAGGGTCGCCAGCGAGCCTTCGCGGTCGGCGGGGTCGCCCCACACGCCGTCGCCGGTCACGCGCATGGCGCCGTAGCCGAGGCGGTTGACCTCCAACTCGCCGCCGATGAGAAAGGTGCCGCTCGCTGCTGCGTTTGGAGACTGAGCGTTCGAGGTTTGGGTGTTCGGAGCTTGGGCCGGGGTGCCGTGGGTCATGCCCAGCAAGATAGGCGACAGGAAGGTGGCTGCACAGGAAGGGCACACAGGATTGTGAGGGGATAAAGAAAAGGGGGCCGCCCCTCTTGTCGGACGGCCCCCTTGACTTGTTGTGCGGCTCAGTTGCCGGAGGATGGCGGCTTGAGGCGGTCGGCCCCTTCCTGCGCCTGCTTGTAGCCGGGGGCGAGTTTGAGTGCCTTGTCGTAGTTTTCGCGGGCGCGCACGTTGTCGGCGGCCACACCGGGCACGCCGCGCTCGTAGGCGAGGCCAAGATAGTAGGCGTACTCAGCGGAGGTGCTGTTCAGGGCGACGGCGCGGGTCAGGTTGTCGCGGGCCGATTTCAGGTCGCTGCCGTCGAGGTCGAGCCGCCCGAGGTAATAGTAGAACTCGGGGTAGCGGAGGGGATCGAGCCGCACGGCCTGCGCGAGCTGGGTGCGGGCGGTGGTGCGGTCCCCGGCGAGGTAGCTGACCACGCCGTACTGCCCGGTGGCGTAGGCGTTGCCCGTCACCAGCCGCGAGGCCTGCGCTGCTTCCACACGCGCCGAGGTCAGGTTGCCGCTCAGGGCGAGCAGCTTGGCGTAGTAGGCGCGGTTGTAGGGGTCGCGCGGGTCGAGAATGACCGCCTGTTGCAGGGCGCTGACCGCCAGCGGCAGTTGCCCGGAGGCGGCGTACATGTCGCCGAGGTTGAACAGCAGCAGGCTGTTTTCAGGGTTGAGCGCACTTGCCTGCCGGAACGCCTCGATGGCCTGGGTGGGCTTGCCCTGAAGGCGGTAGACACTGCCGCGCTCATTGAGCAGCTTGCTCTGGGCGAGGGCGCGGTCGGCTTCGGGCAGCGCGGTGACGGCGGCCTCGGCCTGTTGCAGCACGGCGAGCGCAGCGTCGAGGTTGCCGGTCACGCTCGCCCGGTCCCCGCTGCCCATGTACTGCTGCTGGTATGCCTGCGAGAGCGCCACGTAGCCGCTCACGTTCTGCGGGTC